>JBFGJY010000001.1:0-123696 GCA_041576975.1 Gammaproteobacteria bacterium
GATCCCACTTCTGGGATTTTTGTTCATCTGTATAATAAATTCGAGTTCGATATACCATTCTCTACACTCTATCTCTGTTGTACTCTAAAGATAAAGTGTTGCATCCATCCTTTGAACCCGCCGCCTAAAGCGGTCATTCAAGCTACTGCATACCAACGTCTAAACTACACGTTGGAAATTCTTCTTTTCGCGATGCCAGGTTAACAGCTTTATTTACTACATTTAGGCTCTTTTTGGCATGAGATACCAGAGAACAATTGCCACCAGAAATAATGCAGGCACATCACCAAGTAGATTGGCCCGTTCGGTTTCATCGCGAATCGCTTGAACAAACATAATCCCACCGTGGACAATGCTCGACCAAACTGTAAACCAGATTAAACTTCTATGTTCATTTGGATTTTTCGCAGCAAGAATAAGAAATACTCCAAGCGTTGCATAGACGCCCATAATCATTTGTTCGTATTCAGGTTGCCGCGGTGTCCAACCCCAGCCTGAAGGCCAAATCCACATCATCATCGCGTATATCCCAAAGATAAATATAACGCCAAACACAACGAGTACGACTTTTAAATATTTGAGTTTGTCTTCTTCTGTCATGATTCCTCCCCGTTCTAGTTATTAACTTGCTAAATATACCGGCTGAATTTAATTATCCCTTATCTTGTCGGTTGGAAGCTACTATTAAAACAACACAAATGTCCACTTTGTGGTGATAGCGATTGTTATTGTTATCTACACTGCTGTTTTTTTGCTAGTGATCTAATGTGTCATCAACTCGCCGGGAATTCTCCCTATTTCTATTTCCTCTGGTGTGGCATCTCTTACACTTACAATATCAATAGTGAAAATTAAATGTTTACCTGCCAAAGGATGATTACCATCTAAGGTTAGTTTGCCATTTTCTATTTTTGTCACACGGAATTGTCGTACCTCACCGTGATCATTCTGAAAATCTACTTCGATATCAAGGTAACGAAATTGTTCTGGCACTTTATTAAAATCATCTGTATAGGTAAGTTCTTTTAGATGCTCACCAAAGCTTTCTGCCGGGTTCATTTCTACTTCAACACTGTCACCTTCGCGATGTCCATCAAGGGCATATTCAATTTTTTCAAATATACCGTTTTCGGTGCCATGCACATAGCTCACTGGCATATCTATTTGTTCAAGAATGGTGCCCTGATAACCACAAATACGATATTTAAATTGGACTAATTTATTTTTTTCAATCTTTTCGTTTGAAGACATGAATTCAAATTCTAGGGTTTACACATAGTAGATAGAATTGCTTTCTAAATAAGACCCAATAATAGAACATGCTTCTGCGCGATAGGTTATCTTTTACAGATAAGATAGTATGTCATTTCAAATTCTTTCTATTAATGAATCTATTAGCTTAGTGCACGATCTCAGTGCAGTAGCACAAGACTTATTTGAAAATCGACAAGCCAAAACTAGCGAAAACCCTCATCAATTTTTAGAAGGCGTTAATCAATTATTGTTCATGGCACAACAAATTGATGGTGGAGAAGCTGAAATTCATGATCCACTGCAGATATTTCTCAGTTGGTCGACTACGGCATGCGATTGCTTGTAAGTGCGTATTCATGGGCAATGCGTAATGCTCAAGAACAAGCTCTAGAAAAACTCCAGTAAATTATTATCGTGTTGGCAGATTAGATTATTCGGCATAATGAGCAATTGCAATCATTAGAACTGATTGTTAATACTCTGACACAACTTTCAAATCAAAGACCGGATACCATGAGCTACAAAAATCATGTGGTTTTATTGCACGAATAATTAATGCTTGTGGCGAAATAATTAAAAATGATCTCGAGCAGACCAACCCAGGATGACCCTGGCGAATCTTACATTTAAATTATGGGATTACCGCCACACGTACGCATGATACCGAACTCATGCGCAAATTGTTAAACGAATTTACATCGGCACTACGCCAAGATGCGCCACAATTTTTACTGAAGGTATGCAAGAAATGGAACGACTGAATTCTCCACAACATGTTCGAGTTGTTATGCAAAACTATTATGATCGTTGAACGAATCGAACTATGCATTAATTCATTGCATATATAATTTGGGCGGTTGATAAAAATGAAAATTGCTTAACAGGTTCCGGCGCAAACCGAGTTGAGCCTATTGCGCAAATTCGTGAATTTTATGGAAATGAAATCGCCAAAGACGTCATGGCAAGAAAAAGAGATTAACAAGGATACAAGCCAAATAAATTAATTAGGACAGCAGAACGTTTTTGAAAATAGTAGATACCCTGCTTAAACAAGGCGCAGACCTTCGATGAGTGGAGTTTACGATTAGTGTTGAGAATCAAGAAAGTTCTACAACGCAGTGTCAACGTGCTAGAAGTATTTTAATTAAGCTTTCTACCTGAAATTAAATTCCCTAGCATAAAATCAGACTGCACCTCTACTACAATAGTTTCATTGAGAGGGATCTCCCCTGCTTAAATATGAGGTGCGAGCTGTTCGGCTATTTGCAATATTACTAACATACCTTGGCGTTCTGAATTCTCATCAACAATAGCTTCGCTTTGCGATTTTAATTGCATAATATATGCATGGAATACTTGAGTCTGTTCTCGTAAATTTAAATTTTGGAAGGTGTCAGTAAAATCCACATGAATTTCACGATCTAGCGAATTGTCTTGAGTAACGATTCCAAATTTTAGTGGCCCTTCAATTTCCATAGCAATTCAAATAGCGTTTTTGATCTTATTTAGGCGCAGCATACACCTGAGTCCAATACCAGTTTACTTGCGCAATGCCTGTGTGGCGATATTCGGATGACATCATATTGCGACAATGCCCAGGACTACTCAACCAATCCTGCAAAACTTGCTCGATTTTGCGTTGATTATGTGCAACATTTTCACCAATAACACGCCACTTATAATTAACTTTTTCTATACGATCTGCAAGTGTATCGCCATTAGAACTAATATGATCTAAGAAATTATTTTGATACATATCAGAGGAATGTTGAGAAGCAGCAAGAGTTAAACGATCATTCATGGTTAATGGCGGAGCTGATGCAAAATATTTATCACCACATTTTCGATCTTGTGCACGTAACTTATTGACCTGCTCTAAAAATTTTTTGTTAAGCGTAGCCTTGGTAACTGAATTACTAATAATTGGAGATCTGGTATAAGTCTTTTTATCTAAAGTAGAATTTGTATGATTTCCACATGCTAAGGTAATTAAAACAACAATTACTAGAACTAAACCAATGCGCATAAACCGAAGAATTACCAGCATCAAGCTATATCGTATATAAATCAACTAAAATTTGTTGCAAGACTTTCGCATCTTTTTTATTCAAATAATGCATTCCATTCACGTGATATGTTTTACTTCTTCCTCGTAGAGCATAGACCTCGTTCATGTCTTGGCTCCAACTTGGCACAATATAATCTTGCAAAGGAATTACGATATTAGATTGATGCTCTACAGAATCTCTTATGATTGAATAATACTGTGCAGGAGGATGATTTTGGTAATTCAACCAACCGATTAAATTATCAGAACGATTAGGAATGAGATCAAAAAACAAACTTTGTAATTGATAAAGCCTGTCTACTCCCGGCATGAATTCCAGCCATGCCAATAGCTCTTGTGAAATAGCCTGAGCATACTCTGCTTTATCCGTTCCCAAATGCGGACTGGCGATCGTTATTAAAGCAATTAAATCAGCACTAGGTCGTTCCACCATATAGAGTCTTGCAACAATACCACCAGCAGAATGCCCAACAAGTATAATTTGTTCGCCCACATGTTGTTTACGGACATATTCAACATAGTGATGAAATTGACGTGATTGAATTTCAATGGATTGTTCACTCGCCAATTCCACAGTATATAAACGACGCGTGCGTAGTTCTTTGGCTTTACTTGAACGAATAATTTTATTATTTAAGTTCAGCGCCCCGGCATTTGACCAGCCAGTTGCATCCAGGTGATCTACAATACCCGAATGAGTCCAATCCTGACTGGAGCCCAAATAACCGTGCAATAGTAATAGAGTGTCAGCATTTACAGACATTGGACATACATATAGTGATAACCAACAAAGCGAAGTAAAAGTCTTCATTCTTGTAGATAGATGCAAATATTTATGTTGTTCTAAATACTGTACTCAATTAGAGACTCCTAGCAAATACAAGTTCCACACGTAAAATTCACGCAAAATTACTCTAAAATATCTGTAATTTACCACGATTAACAATGTCCTCGATTAGCTCCACTGATTTACCATATATATTCTAAGGCACCATATAAAACTATGAAACTTTGGTGCTTGCGAACTCATGCAAGGTACCGATATTAGTGAACTTTTGGTCGCCTAAAGCTGGACCATGTCTGCGTTTATACCCACTGATAGATAAAATCATTTATGAATTGGCCGGCAAGATGCTGTTAGTAAACATAAACACTGACGATCAGGTCGGCATCGCAAAAGGATATGGAGTAAATAGCTTACCTACAATCAAGCTGTTTGCTAATAAATAAGTTGTAGAAACCATCCATGGTTTTAAAAATGAGTCTGAATTACGCGATATTCTTATCAAGCATATTGCTAATGAGTTTGATTTTATAATTGCAAATGCCCTAGAGTTAAATCAAACAGGGGACAATGAGCGCAGCTATCAATTGCTAGCAGATGCGGCTGTCCAAGATGCAAATTATTTACGCTTTCTTTTAACTTTGGCAAAACTATTAATGCGCGATAACAAACTACAAAAAGCTCATGAACTTTTAAAAAACCTTCCTGCACCATTCAAAGAGACCAAATAAGCTAGTAATTTATTTGCTCACGTTAGTTTCATACAAGCCGCAGAAGATTCTGCTGACCTTAAAATACTATAGAAAAAGTTGAGCGTACTGGTAAGAATTTAGACTTACACTTTAAGCTTGCAGCAAAAAAAGTTACTAATGATGATTATGAAAGTGCACTTGCGCACTTATTAATCATTCTAAGACAAGATTTCGAATTTAATGATGGAATTATACGTAAAGGTGCGCATGCAATCATGAGTATGTTAAATAGCAAGGATCCACTAATCAAAAACTATCAACAAGAAGTGAACCGTTATATGCATTAACTATAAATCATGGAGTGAGCGCAATTTCATCGCCGTCTTGAATTACATGATTAACCTGAACAAATTGATTATTGATAGTTACTTCGATGTTATTAGGGTCAAGCTGCTGTTCCCATAGCTCACCACGCTCAGATAGTAACGATAAAAGATCATTTACAATGCGTATCTTGTCAGACAGCACCAAAGATTCGTGTTGTTGATCAATGATTTGTGCAAGAGTAGCGAAATATAGAATTTCAATTTTTCTCTCGCCGAATACCTGAGCTTTCTTTTTAGCTTTTATCTGTTGTACATAGTTATTCCAATTTTCTTCTTGATTCACTCCTAACTCATAAAGTGTTTTCCATGAATAAATACCAGTATCATGATTATCATTAAATAAGAATTGAATAGCATAACCACCAACGGGGCTAATTCGTTCGATATTAATATCTTGCTTGACAGTAACAAATTCAACTTTTTCGCGCGCAGCTTTTATTTCCGCCGCAGGTGAAAATATCCTTAAATATTCACATGGATATTTAAAATGTGTGCCATCATCAAACTTTATATTGAGCTCCTGTGAACCGCAATTTAAATTAATTTCGGTTGGGGTAGGTGAAGAACTTGGCATGATTTATCTCTAAAATTACCGCTTAGCAACATGGTTGCATAGAAATTTACAAACGTATAACTGATGTTTTTATTAATACTATAATTGATATATGAATTCTTACGCTAACAATCCTCCTCTTACTGCTGAAGAAATGGAAGAGCGATTAAAGGAGTATGTAGAAGCTGTCTTATCATCTAGGCGTACTGCAACACAAGCTGCGCAACAGCTAGCAACATTTGATCGCAAACAACAGGAATTTGTCCTGCATTGGGTTGCTGTGGTTGCTGGATCAAATTCTGAAATGGCGTATCAAGTAGCTACCTTGGCTCCGCTGGCTATGCAGCATCTAGACCAACAAGGTATAGAAGCATGGATTCTGCACGCCATGGATCAATATGATAACAAAGGTGTAATCGCAGGCATTTCTATCATTCAGGATATTGAGCAATTTGTACAACAATATACTCTGCGCGTTACGGGCCTAGTCTTAGAAGAGGTAAGTACCATCCTGGAAAAATTTATATGTGGATTACAAGGAAGAAACTTAGCAATTAAAGCAAATGAAGAATGTTACACCGACTCAGAAACAATATTTCTACCCGCAGTAACCCTAGCATTTGACAATCAACAAGATAATTTTTGTTTTTTAAAAACCATAGCTATCCATCAATGGGCACAAACATGGTATGGAACCTGGCAAGTAAATTTAACTGATATTTTTGAACAATACCCGGATGCTGAGTTAGCAAATAAATTATTTCACTCATTAGAAACCATTCGCTTAAACGCCAACATCAAACGTGAACTACCCGGTTTATTTCGAGAAATGCAGAGACTGTGTGTAGATCTAGACGAGAAACTTACGCTTAATATTGACAACAAAATACTTAACACTCTTGAAAGTTCTTACAGTAGTGTGACTGACAGTATAAAAGCGCTTGCAGATACCTATGGAAAAATTAAACCAAATTCTTATTTTTATCAGGGGGTATTGAAGCCTGAAGAAGTTCAACGTATACGTGATTTACGCATTAAACAAGATAAATCAAAATTTCGACAATCACTTGCACAGCTAACAGATGTAATTGAACCCGCAGGTGAGACGAGCGATATTAATCAACATACGCCTGATATTAATATTCAAACTGTTGAATCGAATGAATTACTGGATGGATTTACATTTGAATTACAAATTGATGGTAAATTTATTGCGCCACCCATTGATGTGCAAGGCACACTTGCATCTATCTATCAAGACCTTGGCGAAATACCGGACGACTATTTAGTACCTGCTGGACCCGGCGAGTATGACAACATTGCTCATCAAGAACACCATAACCCTGACGACGTTTGGAAAGGCACTTATCATAAAGAAGGTGCGTTTTTATATAACGAATGGGATTATGAACGCCAACACTATCGTAAAAACTGGTGTGTATTAAGAGAACGTGATGTGCATCCACAACATAATAAGTTTGTAGAGGAAACATTAACTAAGCATCGCGGCATCGTTAAAGCACTGCGTCGTACATTTGAAGCCTTGCGTGGTGAAGATAAACGTCTGAAAAAACAACCATTTGGAGAAGACATCGATATCGATGCCGTCGTCGAAGCTTATGCTGATATGAAATCCGGTGCTGAGATGACTGATGAGTTATTCACCAAAATGCATAAAGTCGATCGCGATATCGCAGTTATGTTTATGGTTGATATGAGTGGCTCAACCAAGGGGTGGATAAACGATGCAGAGCGTGAATCACTCGTTTTGTTATGTGAAGCTCTAGAGGTATTAGGTGATCGTTATGCGATCTATGGTTTCTCCGGCATGTCTCGTAAACGCTGTGAACTTTTTCGAATTAAACGTTTTGAAGAAGATTATAGCGATGAAGTACAAGCAAGGATTAGTGGTATACGCCCCCAAGATTACACACGGATGGGAGTTGCGATTCGACATTTAACAAAACTGTTAAGTGAAGTTGAAGCGAGGACAAAATTATTAATCACACTATCAGATGGCAAACCTGATGACTACTTAAGTTATCGTGGTGAATATGGCATTGAAGATACCCGTCAAGCCTTATTTGAAACACGTCAACTTGGCATTCATCCTTTCTGTATCACGATTGACGAACAAGCAAGCGATTACTTACCGCATATGTATGGAACTGTTAATTACGTGATGGTGGCAGATGTGCGTGAACTACCTTTAAAGGTATCTAATATTTATCGACAGCTCACTACATGATTGTAAAGTAAGTTGTGATGGTTAACATCACAACTTACTATATAAATAATATGTTTTATTTTCAAATATCTGAAATTAAAACCTTACTAAAAAATCTTAATGCCTAGTGCAAACACTAAAGACATCGCTACAAATAAAATTGCAGTTTCTATCCAAAGTGAAGTCACGAGGTCATCAATTTTTGCAAAAATTGTGCTCATGAAAATATCCTCATCTGGTCAATAATTAATGAGGATAAGTATACAGGGTATATTAATATTTTATAATATACATATATAGATAGAATCTAAATTCTATTGTATCCTATTGATATAATTAATTATTATATTAGCATCTCAGCTAGACGGTATGCTTAGCCCGATGGATACATCGGTTTGCCTTTATTGAGTGTCAGCCAACCCTTCACAAAACGATAAATCCACCAAATTACAGCCAATACCAGAATTGGGGCTCCTAAAAAGAATCCAAGAATAGGAATTAACGTCAGTAGTGCGCCGATGCCAACCCAAGGAAGTGCAAACCAAAAGGTTCGAATTTGCCATCGAAAGTGGCTTTCCAAAATCGATCCAACCACATCACTGCGCTTCACATAATTAATGATTATGCCCACTAACGCTGTGATCGGTATAGGTAAGGCCACTGCCTGCAAGACATAAACTAAGGTTGTTATGTCTTTCAAGTTTTCATACTTTTCAATTCTCGAGCTAAGAATTTGGGAATGTTCAACTTGGGTATTTTCATCTGTCATAAACGACCCCTAGACAATTACATAAACGCACTCACTCATGCACCTAACGCTGAACGAATCTTTCTGCGTAATTGTGGAATAGTTTCAGATTCAAACCAACTATTATTTTTTAGCCATCTTATATTTCTAGGTGACGGATGAGGTAATGGGAAATATTTAGGCCCATATTTTCGCCAAGCCTTTACGGTCTCAGCAAGAGTAGCTCCAAGGTCAGTTATATAATGCTTATGCGCATACTGACCAATTAGCAAAGTAAGTTGGATATTTGGTAATAAATTTAACAATTTTTGATGCCATAACTCAGCACATTCTGCGCGCGGCGGCAAGTCACCAGAACTACCTTTACCAGGGTAACAAAATCCCATAGGTATAATCGCTATTCTGGTTTCATCATAGAAAACCTCATCATCTATATTCATCCATTTGCGCAAGCGTTTACCACTCGGATCATTCCAAGGTATACAACTCTCATGCACTTTAATACCAGGGGCTTGGCCAATAATAAGAATTCGAGCACTGCGTTTTGCGCGCAAAACTGGATTTGGTGCAAATGGTAATTCGGACTTACAAACTGAACAAGATCTAACCTCTACTACTAAGCGATCTAATTTCGTTAACGCAGCCACAAATTAGCTATTTATGTTTTTTTAGGTTGAGATTGATTACGGCGATTACGAATTTGATAGGCAGTGATTACTTGCATGAGTTGTGAGTAAGGAAGATTTTCCAAGTGTTTAAATTTGTCCTCTGCCATAGTGATCAAATTATCTATATCTTTAACTGTTTTATCTGCTTGATTTTCAACTTGTGATTGCAAACCTAATAATCCACCGTTTTGAATTTTAATTTCTTCTGCATGTGCTAATGCATCATTCACATCTAAACGTTGCAATACAAATCTTGCATTTTTACGTAAGTGCGAAAGAAGTTGACTACAACGTTGTAGTCCATATACAGATGTGCATGCGACACCTTCACGATCTGCCAAATTAAAACGCTGTGCCTTAATACAATTACAAATACGAGAGTTAATTGCTTTTTCAAATACACAGCGTTTAGGATTGATACTTTTATAAGTGATTTTATATTGTTGTTCATCCATTTGATGAACTCTTTAATAACGTTGATACATAAGCATCAATTTGGTTTATGTGAATAAATTGTTACTTTTCCCATTCTCTTAAGATCGGTGCATCTCGAGGTTCGCGTAGGCGTTGTTCTGCTTCAAGTTCATTGTCTGCAAATATCATTCTGATTGTAGTTCTACCATCTTGTGCACCGGCTGCACGCTGTTCTCTAATAAATTTCTTCGCTTCTTTGAATTCATCATATTTATCAATGAATTCAAGATCTTTTAAAACGCCAGTAGAACTGGATGTGATTTTATAAATAAAGTAAGGCATGATTTACTTATAGATATTATACCAATTATCTCTTAATACTTAATGTAATGGATTCACTAGCAAATTATATCGATGTTGCTTCACTCACAGATCTTTTGCCTGGTAAAACTTTAAAAATTACCACTGTCATAGGCGATATCTTACTTGCCAATGTTGAAGGTAAAATATATGCCGTTGATGATATGTGCACTCATGAAGAATCATCTTTATCTCTTGGTTGTCTTAAAGGTGAATTAATCAGTTGCACTTTACACGGTAGTCGCTTCAATGTACGCACTGGACAACCCATGGAAGAACCCGCAACAGAAGCCCTGTGCCGCTATCCTGTTCGCGTAATTAACGATCGAATTGAAATTTGTCTTGATGCGATCGAAAACCCATAGATGGTGCCGATGCTGGTAAATTTCTAGCTTAACCTTGATAAATTTAAACTTTTTAACAGATTAATTTCTACTGGGATCTTGCTGCATAATAGGCACTAATTAGCACTTCTACGGTCAAATAATTACTGCCACAAGTAAGGGACAAATATTTTGGAAGAATATTTAACATTAGTGCAAACCATTGCGCTTACGATGGGCGTTGCCTGGGCAAGCGGTATTAACCTTTACGGCACCTTACTCGCCTTAGGCATCATGATAAATACTGGCTATGTAGAACTGCCAACAGACCTACAAATCTTAGGGGATCCAATAGTGATTGCCGCAGCAGGTTTAATGTATGCAGTCGAATTTTTTGCAGATAAGGTACCTGGCGTCGACACAGGATGGGATACTCTACACACCTTCGTGCGAATACCTGCAGGTGCGCTGCTTGCCGCGGGTGCAATTGGCGATGTGCAACCTGCTGCTGAACTTGCTGCAGCCATATTGGGTGGTAGCATCGCAGCTGCTAGTCATTTTACAAAAACAGGTAGCCGCGTGCTGATCAATACCTCACCCGAACCCGTGACGAATTGGACTGCTTCAATATTAGAAGATATTGCTGTATTTGCAGGTATATGGGCTGCAATACAGCACCCGTACGTATTTATAGCATTACTTGCAATATTTTTAATCCTAGCTATTTGGTTATTACCAAAACTGTGGCGTGGTATAAAACGTATATTTAGTTTTTTTGTGAATTTATTTAGCGGTGATACAGCAAACTCACCTAACGTGAATCTTCCGACAAGTAAATAATTTTTCTATTTCACAGCTTATATCTACTAATCATGTCTAGTATATCTAGGCATGAATAGTTGATTTTTGTTTATTGCGACTCTATGTTGCGTGCACACATTTTCCATTAGCACGCACAAAATCAAATGAGTAACTGGGTTCAAGGAAAGATCGTTGAGAATAAACACTGGACCGATCTACTTTATTCTCTTCGCGTGGAAGCGGTTATTAATCCATTTATTGCTGGTCAATATGGCCGTCTTGGTTTAGAGATTGATGATCAAATTGTAGGACGCCCATATTCTTTTGTGAATGCGCCTCACGAAAATTTATACGAATTTTATTCGATCACAGTTTCGGAAGGCCCGCTATCACCAAGGCTATCTGAGCTAGAGACTGGGGATTCAATTTGGATTGATAAGCGTGTAAATGGCTTTTTTACTTTAAATGAAGTCCCCGATGGAAGGGATATGTGGATGTTGGCAACCGGCACTGCTCTAGGGCCTTTTTTATCAATACTAAAATCTGATGAAGTTTGGCAACGTTTCGAAAATATAATATTAGTGCATGCTGTACGATATACGAATGAACTTACTTACCAAGAAACCATAAAAAAGCTTAGTGAAGAATTTAATGATCGCTTTCAAATAATCCCTTTTGTTAGCCGTGAGCAAACCGATTTTGCACTAACGGGCCGAATTCCTACTGCAATAGAAAATGGAACGCTAGAAGAACGCGCTGGTCTTAGCCTCAATCCCGATGACTCACAAGTAATGATGTGTGGTAATCCAGATATGCTTACTGATACACGTAATGCTTTAAAGCAAAAAGGCTTAAAGAAAAATCTGCGCAGAAGTCCAGGCCAAATCACTACCGAAAGTTACTGGTAAACGTACTCATAACTGAATGTCTGCTTACGGCCAAAAGCAGACATTGAGGAATTTAACGCAACATGCTTAGCAAGGCAAAACTAGCAACTATCAAATGCACATATAGAACTGTTAATAGCAGCAGTAACTATCGTTGACAGATTGGATCTGCATAACCGTCGGGATCATTTATCGCGCCGCCACTTTTACGAGGCTGTCCATTTAATAGTAAACCCGCTACATGTGGGGCTGCCATAGAGGTACCAGAGAATGTTGTGGTCCCACCCCCTTTTTTTGTCGACAAAATATTCACACCGGGTGCCGCACAATCTATAGGTGGATTACCATAATTTGAAAACCAGGCAAAATAATCGTTACTGTCGATTGCCGAGACTGTATAAATATTATTATGTTCTGCACTCGCTGGGGAGTATTTATTAGAATCGTCTGATTCGTTTCCAGCAGCTAATGCAAACTTTATTCCATTTGATGCCGCATTTTCGACTGCACTATTTAAAGCCACGCTTATAGGTCCACCTAGGCTCATGTTGGCAACATCGCCTGATTGTGCATTAGCTGCAACATAATCAACCCCTGCGATCACCCCTGAATAACTGCCAGAACCACTATTATCCAATACGCGGACTGCAACTAAATTTGCATTGGGTGCAACACCTACTACATCACATTCATTATCGATTGCACCGATTGTGCCCCCTACATGAGTACCGTGACCATTACCATCATTGGCTGAATTTTTGCCTCGAAAAACAAAATTAGCACTTCGTTGAACATCGATATTTAAATCTGGGTGATCAAGGTCAATCCCACTATCAATGACCCAAGCCGTAGAGCCAGTTCCATCCATTGCTCCACCAACTCTTGTTATACCCCATGGAGTTTGTTGTGGAACACAAGTTGTTTCATCATTCCCACCATTGCCGCCCCCAGCCCATGGTGGCTTGGGAAATGCATAGGCGATTACATCGGGTTCATAGTAGGCGATGTTTGGATTTTGCGCAGCTAATCGTGCAGCGACCTCTCCTAGCATCTTTGCAGAGAAACCTTTGATAGCAGTTTTATAAACGTGGGTTACATTACCCCCTGCAGCTCGCGCAATATTATTTGCACGCCTGTTTACCTCAGAAGATAGTACGTCGTCTTTAAAAACAAAAATGTAGCTGTTACGGACTTCTTCACGAAGCTCTACAGAAGCCCCAAGATTATGAGCTGCATTTTGAGCATAGGCCGATATACAGAATACAGACAAGGTAGATACTAAAACTGGTATCAAGAATTTAATACGCATGATGCGAGACTCCTTTTTAGACATCCTTATTTGTGGTTGATACAAGCAAGACAGAATCGGATAACCAATGTATTGCGGTAGTATCGAATTATTAAATAATTTGTATGATTTTATCCTGATCAATTGCCCAAATTTTCTTATGAACAGTGATAACTTGAAGAATTAGAATTACGCAATTTTCTTTTGCTTAATAACTCATGTTAATAACTCACTGAGTAATAGTAAATTGGTAGATTTTTATATTTAAATTTATTCAAACGTTTTTTTTGATTATGTCTTCTTTGTCGTTGATCTGCGAACATCCGCTTTGGGTCGTTAGCGGTCATTCAATAAACTAAAATTGTGTAGATTTAGTCTATTATTTTTTCTATCACACTTTGTCGGAATATATCTACCTTTGATTTTATCAACCCAGTAAACTATTGAGCTGAAATTAATTTATATGATTTTGTTATATTTATAATCTGAAACAAAAAAATGGAAGTGTGATTTAAACCAACGCATTCTGAAGTGAATACATTAAAATGTACTCATTAAGATTATTAAAGAGGTATAAATACTACTGAAAAAAGGCAACTCTATTGAAAAATAGGGGCGCAAAATTACCGGTCTAAGGAAGCAAGGATTCTATGATAGCGGGATTGCCAGGATAGTAAATAAGTCTATTGTCCAACTCCATTTTCTATGTTCTAACCCCTGTCGATCTTGCTTCCATACCTACCAAAACTTGTTCTAGTGCTTAGCTGACATGATCTTTGCATTATGTACGCGTTTTACAAAGGGAGCACACATTGGAAGTAGTTGCACCGTCATCTCTGCATTCGTAATTTGATTTCTTGCCGCATATTGGTTGATTAAATCGATATATAACTCACAAATAGCAACTTCATTTTCATAGTTTTTTTCTTTTCTAGAAAGGATTGCCACTTGTTCAAAATATTTTGGTGAGGGCATGACTCCTTCATCTTCAAAGGCTTGTATCTCATCTCGACAGCGCACCACCATCTCATGGATGTCATGATTATCATTCATGCCCAACTCTGCGGTTAGATTGTGATTATCATGGTGTGCGTAGCTTGATGCCTTTTCAATGATTTGGCTAATAGACATGCCAGAGGTATTGATGATCTTTTCGAGGATGGTATTTAGTTTGCCCATTAGTAATCCATTACTAAGATGTTGTTCCTTAGGGACTATATTGATTTAATTAGAATTAACTCGAGCCCACTTCATGATGAAAGGATTAAAATTCCCTGATGAAATAAACATAGATGTGAATTATTCAATCATTGTAAATTAATTACAGGCATGCCCACTTTTGACCAAAAGCGGTCATTCATAAAATAAGATTACATATTGTTCATGTTGGTATTTTTGCATTTATGACATTCGCTTCCATAGGCGCTGTAATTTCACCTTCGCCATATTCCTTTATGAGATCGTCTTCAATTGTATCGATTGCTTTCTCTGCAATCCCTCTTTCATTGAGTTGCATCGCTAAAGGAGATCCGGCCGCAAGGCCCAATGCTACATGTCGCGCTGAATTTGCTCGGCTTTTTTTGCTAGTGGAATGATTTGAATATCAACAAACCCAGCCTGCTCTAATTGGTCATTTACTATAGATGTATCAGAATAAATATAAGGCAATTGTAAAAAATCAGGTGGGTTGTCTTCATCGAGCGTTAATGCAATCTGATGGACTGAATTAGAAAAACCATTCTTTTCCAGATCACCCCAAATATTAAATATAAATTGACCGCCAGGCTTCAATACGCGTGCTGCTTCTTGATATCCGAGCACTATGTCGCGGTAGAACATGACTCCAAACTGACAAGCAACCGCATCAAAAGTATTGTCATCAAACGGCAACTCTAAACCATTTGCTGTTTTAAATTCGATATTAGCTGCATGCACTAACCGTGTTGCTGCTGTCTCAAGCATTACCGGATTAAAGTCTGTTTCGACAAGTCTGGTGCTCTTATCAAGACGCTCTAGCATATAGTCGGCAAGCACGCCAGTTCCACATGCAGTCTCCAAAATTGCACCACCTTCAGGCGCTACAACGCGAGATGCTAAGTCCCTTGCAAACGGTTCAAACAGGATTGGAACCAAATATTCTTGATATGCATCGGGAACAGAACCAGCGTATTTATTTTCTTTATCAGACATTATTTAAATAAACCCTCAAAATAATCTTCCAGTTGAATACTTATTTATTTTCATTTTCATCAGTTACACGAATGTCCGCTTTGGGTCGTTAGCGGTCATTAAACAACTTTGAATTGATATTTCCAATCTATGTCTTTTTACGGCCAAAAGTAGACGTTAGTTATAGATCGTAAAGGCGCGGCAGCAGACATAATCGTTCGATAGCTAATAGGCGACGTATCTGAGACACTACTGTTACTTACCTTACCTTATTGGAGTTTGTTATGGCTGCGAAAACGACGAAAAAGAAAGCGGCAAAAAAAGCCACGATAGCTAGCATAAAGCAGGAATTGACTGCCTTAAGAAAGGCAGCTAGAGAAGAAGCGGCTGCTTTGAAAAAAGCGGCTGCGAAAGATAAAGTTGCCTTGGAAAAAAAGATTGCCCAGCTAATAGAGAAGAGCAAGAGAGAAGCAACCGCCCTGAAGAAGAAGCTCGTCGCTGCCGAGAAAAAAGCTGAAGCTGAGATTGCTGCATTGAGAAAGGCATACATCGCATCAAAGAAAGCATACGCCGCGTCAAAGAAAAAAGTAACTAAGAAAAAGGTGGCAAAAAAGAAGTTACAAACTTGAATTATGAATAAGAAATAATTCCTTTTTTGCGCTAGATTAAATCCACAGCATTTTACACGACCAAATCGCTTTGAACCTATACTCGACGAATATTATGTCCGCTTTGGGTCGAAAGCGGGCATTCACCATTCCTTATATGCCCTATTACCAACTCATATTTTCTAAATGTCTGCGTAATTGCCCAACGGTTTTAAATTTCCTTAAAATTAAATTTGTTTTTAAGCCACAACAAATATATTTAATTTCATCAGGATGCTTGGCGTAATGTTTTGCGCCACCTAAAGACTCATGAAAAACCTGCATTAAAGTCAATATGTCAAATTTGCGACTTTCATGTTTAGATTCTTTAGCTGAAAAAAGATCTACTAATTTTAAGTCAAATTCCAAACCAAATTTATTGACAATAATATTATCTGAATGAAGATCACCATGATACTCATTTAAACTATGTATGCACTCAATACCTTTTGTTAGCGCATACAATAAATGAAGTCCTTGGAAGGCAGACAAGCGTTTGCCTGGAAACTTCTTTATAAACTCAGATAACAACTCACCTTCAACATACTCTGATATTAATACGGTTATGGGTGTACGCTTAAAAACAAAATGTTCTTTAGTATGGTATTGAATTAGAATTGGGCAATGTCGAAGTTTATGTAGTTTTTTTGCGTAAAACTTTGCTGCTTTATCGTTTTTGTTGCGATTTGGATAAAATAATTTAGCTGCACGTTCTATTCCTGTACTAGTTTCTAAGATTTTGTATACCTCACCTTCCCATCCGCTACCAAGTTTAGATAGCACTTCATATTTCTTAGCGATAACACGCCCTGCGGTTAAATCAAATGACGTGAATTTTACTGTAAAAGGTTGATTCATTTTGTTAAATTTATTTATTTCTTTTTTGGGTAATCAAAATCAACCAATTCGCCTTCATGCTTGGAAATTTCTTTCCATGTATCTGTGTTAAATTTAATTTGAGCTATGCTACAAGTTGGCATGTTATCAAGCTGAGCATCACATAAATAATTACATAAATAAGTAAGTCCAGGATTATGTCCAACTAAGATAGCATGCCGATAATTATCATCGATACTGGCTACAACATTCACAAGTACATCTAATCCAGCTTCATAAATAGCAGTCTCGCGTAGAATATTATTACTATCAAAACAAATTTCGCTGGCGATAATTTCTGCAGTTGTAATCGCACGAACAGCAGGGCTAGAAATTATAATATCTGTATGATAATTTTTTCTAGCTAATCGCTTACCCATTTCGGGCGCATTTTTAAATCCGCGCTTATTGAGAGGTCGGTCAAAATCTCGCAAACTTGTATCATCCCAATTTGATTTTGCATGACGGATGAGAGTCAAATCTCGTGCCATATAAGTTCCTCACAGTAAAAATTAGTTGTTGAGTCTTATTAAAAATGACTTAGATATCTAAAAGCTTCTTTTTTAAATTTAGTTGTACAGGATTACTGCCTAACCAAATTCCAAATAGTGCGGAAGCAAATTTTTTATTATTTATTTCCCCTAAATGCTGATTATTTTTAGAAGTTTGTATTTTATTACCAGGTAAGAATGAAAACTCTAATACATCACCTTTCTTTATTGGTTGATTTACCCATGTCAAAAATATTTCGATTTCTTCCGCTATTCCTGCAATATCTCCTTGTGTAGACTTTTTAAACCCTTCTCTAGTTGCTTTAACCAGCTTCTCAGATGTAATCTTTGATGAGATAATATGCAAACGTATACATAATGGCTGGCCCATATCAAGCAGTTGATGTTCGTCACTATTTTTTTTTGTGTACACAAGGTCGCCACGTATAACTTGATAAAGAGCTTTTTCCTCACACCTGCTCCATTTAGAGATAATGTTTGATCAGAACATGTAGCCGTTTCATTGACCGAGAACTTGCCAACATTTTCGGCATGACAAACTGAAAATCTTATAAGCAAAGTTATTGCGATGAGAGTAGATAATTTATTAAACATGGCACATACCTCTCGAGCATTCTATGGCCAAAAAAAACATCGTTGTATGAACGCAACTCACAGGCTTTATCAAAGTTGAGATGTCATTTGAAGTTAACTAAGCGTTAATAACACTTATTGATATAGTTAATACAAATTGCTGATTAATTAAATCACTTTATGATATATGATTCTGCTAATTTGAATTACGTGCTTTTTTCCCTAAATACCCTCCATGATGACGTTTACCATAATCTTCTCTACTAAACTCTTTGAGTTCCATTAACAACAAAGCCAATGCGTCACTAATAGCGAGCATCACAGCCATACTTGAAGTAGGAGTTAGATCTAATCGGCAAGATTCTTTAATCACGCCCATATCAATCACAACATCGCTTAACTCCCGTAGTTGTGTGTCTGGATGTGAAGTGATACTAATCACAGTATGTAAACCAAGTTCGCGTCCAGCAACCAACATATCCAATACTTCGCGTGTTTTACCACTAGTTGAAAAGGCAACAATGGCATCGTTTTCTTCAATCAACCCTAGGTCGCCGTGTGCAGCTTCCCCAGGGTGTAAAAACGATGCCGGTGTACCGGTTGAACACAAAGTTGCTGAAAACTTACTGGCGATATGACCTGCTTTACCCATGCCCGTAGTAAGCACTTTGCCATTGCAATCCTTTAATAGATATACGGCACGTTCAAAGTCATCCGTTACAGGTATAGAAGATATTGCTTGGGCTTCTTGTGCAAATATTTCTCTAACGCGTTCTTTAATATTCATGAGTCAATGTCTAACTTTATTATAGACTGTTTGAATACAAACCAGGCGTCTTGCTTCAATGTTCGACAGGAATCCAACCTGCTAAGCATTATGGTTGGCATTTTTGCTACATGTGTAATTATATATTCTATGCTCATCAATTTAATATCGTTATTCTTTATGCACTTGGGATGTGTTAGAGCTGTGGTGCTTGCGTCATGCCGGCATGCCAAGCAAGCTCTTCAACAATACCAAATAATTGTGTATCTTTATCAATTTCAACGGGCTTTATCCTATATATACGTAAAGCTAATTTTGGCGTTACACGAGGACCTGCAAACACAAATAATGCGCCACCGATAGCAAGTATTAGCAGTCCGATCGTTCCAAATAGCAAATAACCTATAAAACCTAATAATATCGCCATGCCACTAATAAGTAGCAATGCATGCAAATCTTTTTGTATACAGTGAGATAAAATGTTGGTTTCATTATAGTTACAGATCAGGCCTAGTGAAATAAATAGTTACTATTTTTAAGATGCTTATAAAAATTATTTTCGCGTTCGCATTATTTTACCTTGTAGCAATGATAGCAATCTATTTTGCACAGTCATTGTTTATCTATGCGCCTGATATGCCGACACGAGAACTAATTGCGACACCTATTGACCTTGGTTTTAGCTTTGAAGAAGTTACTTTAGTGACAACTGATAATGAGAAGCTTCATGCATGGTTTATTCCAACAAACCCTGATGAAAAACGGGCAGCTAAAACTGTGCTATTCATGCACGGCAATGCTGGCAATATTTCACATCGTTTAGAAACAATTCAAATTTTTCATCAACTCGGTCTAAATGTTTTTATATTTGACTATAGAGGGTATGGAAAAAGTACAGGAAGCCCAAATGAAAAAGGCACATACCTAGATGCTGCGGCAGCATGGAATTATCTAGTACATGAGCGAAAATTAAGTCCTGATCAAATTATTATATTTGGTCGTTCTTTAGGGGGTGGAGTTGCCTCTGAGCTCGCAATAAATGTATCACCTGCAATGTTAATTTTAGAATCAACATTTACCTCCATGCAAGAGGTATCCAAACAACACTATCCCTTTATGCCTACTGATATTATAGTGAAGCATGAATACGAAACGATTAACAAACTTAAAAATATTTCATGTCCAATTGTTGTTGTACATAGTAAAAATGATGAGGTCATTCCATTTTCCCATGCTGAAAGGATTTTTGAGAGGGCAAATCGGCCTAAAACATTTATTGAGTTACGTGGTGGTCATGGCAATGGATTTTTACTTTCACAACGTGACTATATCGCTGGCTTACAAAATGCCTTGCAAACCATGCTGTAATCGAATGTTGATTTAAACAGCGACTATTATCTTGCGTATGGAACAAATTGATGAATTTTAATCTAAGCCGCAATTATTCGGTTACGTATCATACCAATCGATTCTATCTCACACTCCACCTCATCCCCTGGCATTAAATACTCTGGAGGATTACGTACATAACCCACACCACTCGGTGTTCCCGTAGCAATAATATCTCCAGGTTCCAACATCATTCCTTGTGACAAACTTTCAATTACCGTTGCAACGTCAAAAATTTGAAATTTTGTATTCGAGTCTTGCTTAATTTGACTATTTACACGGCTTTGTAAGTTAAGTGTTTGAGGGTTGGGAATTTCATCGGCAGTCACGATCCACGGACCCATTGGACATGCCCCAGTGAAACTCTTGCCGATAAAAAATTGCTTATGGCGTTTTTGGTAATCACGTGCCGATATGTCATTAATGATGGTATAGCCAAATACATGTTTAAGGGCCCGTGTTCGACATATTCCTTTACCGCCTTTACCAATGATTACACCCAGTTCGACTTCCCAATCCATTTTATTTGAAATCTCGAGGTTCACCGGAATATCGGCGTAAGGTCCGTTCATACTGGATGCAGCTTTGGTAAAAACAATGGGATGTTTAGGTAACTTTGGCGCCTCCAGTGAATTACCAGTGGTTTCTTCGACATGCTCAATATAGTTCCAACCAAGACACATTATATTCTGACGTGGCCTTGGAATCGGTGATAATAATTCCACCTCAGACAAAGAGATCCACTGCTCGGGTTTAGCTTGCTCTACAATTACACGTAAATCTTGTAAGGTTTGTTCGCCAGCGCCAATGACCTGTAGCATATTATTTAATTCAGCTGGCCAATCGGAGCAAGTTTCTGGTAATAGTATAGAATCAGCTTGTACTACAGCAAGATGCACTTGGTCATTGTATTTACACGTAGCTAATCGCATTACAGAAAAATATTGTTGTTACTAATTGATATTGTAGTCATAGCTTAAAGTTTCGATCTACCTTTGCACATGAATTAAGCGCATAGATTCACTGTGATTTAGATAAAAATGAAAAAAATAATCATTTTGCTAATTATTGCAATATTAATTTTTGGATTTTTTATATTTGATCTACACCAGTATCTTGATTTTGCTTATATCAAGTCAAAGCAACAAATCATTACCGAATATTTTCAAATTCACCCCTTCAAGGCCGCAATTATATTTTTCTTTATATATATAGCGGTTGCAGGTCTTTCTTTACCAGGTGCAACTGTTCTATCAATTCTAGCAGGTGCAATCTTTGGATTACCCTTAGGGGTGTTCATTGTATTACTCGCAGCAACTATTGGCGCAACGATTGCTTTTTGGTTTTCACGCTATATTTTTCACGACTTCGTACAAGATCATTTTGGTGAAAAATTACAAGCTGTCAACCGAGGTATTGAAAAAGATGGCGCCTTTTATTTATTCACACTTCGATTAATACCCATCTTTCCATATTTTATTATTAATCTAGTCATGGGGCTTACTCCCATCCGTACGTTAGTATTTTTTATAACCAGCTTGCTAGGTATGTTTGCAGGATCAATCATATTCGTTAATGTCGGTACTCAACTTGCAGATATAGAATCAATAGATGGAATATTAACACCTGGTCTCATAATTGCCTTTGTACTACTAGCAACTTTTCCCTGGCTAGCCAGAATGTTTGTAACGATAATAAAAGCTCAACGAGTCTATAAGAATTTCACAAAACCTAAAAAATTTGATCGTAACCTTATCGTAATTGGCGCAGGTTCTGCTGGCCTAGTTTCAGCTTACATAGCGGCTACAGTTAAGGCCAAAGTCACCATTATTGAAATGCACAAAATGGGAGGAGATTGCTTGAATACAGGCTGTGTACCTTCCAAAGCTTTAATACGGTCAGCAAAGTTTATCTCTCAAGTAAAACGAGCAAAAGAATTCGGATGCAAAAAAATAGAAGTAGAGTTTGATTTTAAAGAAATCATGGAACGTGTACATCAAGTGATTAAAAAAATTGAACCACATGATTCTATAGAACGCTATACCAAATTAGGCGTTGAATGTATTCAAGGAGAAGCAAAACTTAAAGATCCATGGACAGTTGAGGTAAATGGGAAAACTATAACCGGTAAAAATATTATTCTTGCCACAGGCGCTAAACCCTTTGTGCCGAATATTCCTGGCCTAGATAACATTAATTATTACACATCAGACACCATTTGGAATTTAACTGAACTTCCAAAGCAAATGGTAGTTCTAGGAGGAGGCCCAATTGGTTGTGAGTTAGCTCAGTGTTTTAAGCGCTTTGGAGCACAAGTTACACAAGTAGAAATGATGCCTCGGATCATGTTACATGAGGATTTAGAAATTTCTAATATGGTCGCCGAGAGTCTCAGCAAAGATGGTGTCCAAATTCTTACCAATCACACTGCCACTGGGGTGATACAACATGATGATTCGAATATCTTAATCTGCAATCACCAAGGTGAAAATATCAAAATTCCTTTTGATTGCTTATTAGTTGCAGTAGGACGTAGTGCAAATACAAAAAATGTTTGGGATGAAGATCTGCAAATCGAACTTAGTAAAAATGGCAAATTAGAGGTAAATGAATTTCTTCAAACAATTTATCCCAACATATATGCCTGTGGTGATGTTGCAGGCCCATATGAATTCACTCATATCGCAGCCCATCAAGCTTGGTATGCCAGTGTGAATGCCTTGTTTGGTTCGTTTAAAAAATTTCGTGTCGATTATTCTGTGATCCCTTGGTGTACATTCACGGAACCAGAGGTTGCCAGAGTGGGTCTGAATGAAGAAGGTGCACGCAAACAAAATATTGAGTTTGAGGTGACGCGATATGATATCTCTGATTTAGATCGTGCCATAGCTGATGAAGAGGCGCATGGCATTGTAAAAGTCATCACACCACCAGGGAAAGATAAAATACTAGGTGTAACCATTGTAGGTGATCACGCAGGTGATTTAATAACCGAGTATGTTTCAGCAATGAAACATAAACTGGGTTTAAATAAAATCCTTGGTACAATTCATATTTATCCAACCTTAGCTGAGGCCAACAAATACGCAGCGGGTGAATGGAAAAAAGCTCATGCGCCTGAAAAACTATTACATTGGGTAAAAAAATACCATGCCTTTCAACGCAGCTAATTACTTTACAGTGTATAGATATTTATAAACTTAACCATAATGTAAACATATTATGCATGAAACTATTCATTTACTAAGGCAAACCAACTTCCCAAAAATTTACCGTGGGAAAATTGAAACCTTGCAAGTTAATCTAGGGTATCGATGTAACCAATCTTGTGTGCATTGTCATGTTAATGCCGGCCCCAATCGTACTGAAATGATGTCGCCTGAAACCATAGGTTCCGTTATCAAATTTTTACAAGCCCAAGACATAGGAATACTTGATATCACGGGTGGGGCACCTGAGTTGCATCCACAATTTAGAGAGCTGGTAAAAATTGCGCGCAAACAATCACGGCATGTGATTGATCGCTGCAACTTAACAATCCTTGAAGAACCCGAACATAATGATTTAGCTAATTTTTTAGCTGATCATCAAGTAGAGATCGTGGCCTCGTTGCCGTGTTATCTTGAAGAAAATGTCGACAGACAACGTGGCAAAGGTGTGTTTGAAAAAAGTATACGTGTATTAAAAAAGCTTAACGCGCTTGGTTATGGCAAAAACCATAAATATTTAAAATTAACCTTGGTGTATAACCCACAAGGCCCACAATTACCCCCACCACAAGAATCATTAGAGGAAGACTATCGTAAGTTTTTAGCAAAGTTTGCTGTCAGTTTTGATCATTTATTCACTATAACGAATATGCCAATTCAAAGATTTGGTAGCACACTAATAAGCCAGGGTAAGTTTGACGAGTACATGCAGCTATTGCACGACTCTTATTGTGCAAAAAACCTAAGGTCTGTCATGTGTCGTTCGTTAATAAGTGTAGACTGGAATGGCTATGTCTATGACTGTGACTTTAATCAGATGCTAGGTCTTGCTCTACCGCATAAAGATCAAATACGTACACATTTATCGGAGCTTATTGATACTGATCTAGAGAACAATGAAATTACGGTTGCCGACCATTGCTACGGCTGCACAGCCGGACAAGGTAGTAGTTGCGGTGGCGCTTTAAACTAAACCTTACTTTTATTGCAACATCTAATATAAGCTACTCTGAAAATAGAGTAACTCTTCATATACAATCCATCATATGATTCGACTTCTTATAACAATCGCTTTGATTCCATTCGCATTTATTTTTGTATCACATGCAGAAGATCAACAAGGACCCCCACCCACACTGGTAGTAGTAGAGCAAGCGGTGAAAAAAAATATAGCGCCTACTGCACTCTATAGCGCCACAGTGATCAGTCGTGATGATGCAAACTTAGCCGGAGAACTATCTGGACGTTTGACTTGGGTTGCAGAAGTAGGCGATCGCTTCAAGAAAGGTGATTTGGTTGCAAAACTAGATGATGTGTTTATTAAACAGCAAGTCATTGAAGAACAAGCGACCATTCAAAGCGAAAAGGCGAAATTCGATTTTAGTTCTAAAGAAGTCGAGCGCTTTAAAAAATTGTTGTTAAGTAATAATGTTGCACGCAGCCAACTTGATCAAGCTATTTCAGATCAGTCTGTTGCACGCAGCAACATCGCTTCAGCTAATGCTCGTTTAGCTCAGGCAGAAGAACGCTTAAAACGAACAAAAATTCTTGCGCCATTTGATGGTGTTGTGTCCGATCGATCGCTACAAACAGGAGAATGGGCCGACAATGGAGATACTATCCTGCGTTTGGTAAGTACTAACAATCTTGAAATCCAAACACATATCCCTGCAAGTCTCTTGCAATTTGTGACCATCGGTAGCTCTTTAGCCTACACAGATGGAAAGTCAACGGGCAAAGGTAAAGTACGTGCGTTGGTTCCTGTTGGTGGCGATATATCACGTTTATATGAACTGCGTATTTCCGTAGCCGATCCGGCGTTAAATGCAGGTAATTTATTACGTGTCGCCATTCCAACTGCCCATGCACGTGAAGCTGTACTGGTACCACGTGATGCTTTGGTATTACGTAGAGAAGGAATTTATGTGTTCCGCATCATCGAACAATCGATAGCGGAAAGAGTCAGTGTGGAAACCGGTATTGCAGAAATCGATAGCATTGAAGTGATTGGCGGTATTCAAGCAAATGATTTGGTGGTAACACGTGGTGGCGAAAACTTGCAACCCGGTATGACCGTTTCGATAAAACCGCTGCAAGCGGGTTCATGAACATTATTAAACTTGCGTTAGGCAACCCAGTTGCAACCTTAGTAGGTTGTCTGTTAGTAGCCCTTTTTGGAAGTGTGGCGCTGACTCATCTCCCCATTCAACTTACTCCCGAAGTTGAGCAACCTGAAATCGTGATCACGACAACTTGGCGCGCTGCAGCGCCTGAAGAGGTTGAATCAGAAATAATTGAGCCCCAAGAAAAACAATTACGCGGTCTACCGGGCATGAAAGAGTTACTTTCTGAAGCCAGCAGCGGCAATGGAAAAATTACCATTACTTTTGGAGTCGATTACGACTTAAACCGAGCCTTGATCGAAGTCATCAACCGTCTTAATCGTGTGCCGAGTTACCCTGAAGATGCAGATGAACCGGTATTAAGTACAGCCGGTGGTCGCGGGCGTCCAATTGCTTGGTTCATCATCAAACCCAATAAAGACAACCCACAAGACATTGAGACCTACCGTGATTTTGTAGAAGAGGTTGTACAAACCCGATTTGAACGTGTTGCCGGAGTGGCACTTTCCGAGGTACGCGGTGGCCATGAATACGAAGTACGCATTACTGTAGATCCATACAAGGCCGCTGGCCTGGGCATTGATTTACCTAAGGCTGCAGTACTCGCCGGTGGCAATGACGATGTTTCGGGTGGCACAGCAGATGTTGGGAAACGTCGTTATACCTTACGTTACACCGGCGCCCTAAATCCAAAAGAACTGGGTGAACTAACTTTAGAGTGGCGTGAGGGTAAACCCATCGCACTTCGAGATATTGCCAAAGTAGAGGTTCGCACTGTAGACCGTAATAATTTTGTAATTACCAAAGGCGAACAATCCATCGCTGTAAATGCTTATCGTGAAACGGGTGTCAATGTACTTGAAACCATGAATGATTTACGCGCCGCGGTAAATGAATTGGAACAGGGGCCATTTAAGCGAGCCAATCTAAATATCGAACAGGTCTATGATGAAACCGTATACATCGACAGTGCCATCGAGTTATTACGCAATAACTTGGCGCTAGGAATTTTACTGGCTGTTGGAATTCTGTGGTGGTTCTTGAGAAAATTTCGTGCAACATTCATTGTGACCTTAACCATTCCGTTATGTTTATTTGTAACCTTCATTGTGATGAACGCAACCGGCCGCACCATGAATGTGATTTCTCTAGCCGGTATGGCATTTGCAGTAGGTATGGTCATGGATGCTGCAATTATTGTATTGGAAAATATTGTGCGCATGCGCGAGCAAGGGGCTTCTCCACAAGACGCAGCACTTGAAGGCACTAAGCAAGTCTGGCCTGCACTACTGGCATCTACGTTAACAACCATAGCAATTTTTCTGCCGATAATATTTTTAAAAGATCAAAGTGGACAGTTATTTTCAGATCTAGCCATTGCAATTTCAGCTGCCATTGCAACTTCCCTTGTTGTAGCGAGCACTGTAATACCTACTGCGATGTTTAAGTTTACTTCCAATCTTGAATTAGAAGATAAACATGATTTTTGGTGGGATGGTTTTACCTCATTCATCATGAAAGTAACAAGGACATCAGTACAACGCTGGTCATGGATCATTGGGTTGATAGCAATCTCTGTTGTAGTAACTTATTTAGCCTTTCCCAAAACTGATTACTTGCCGACAGGAAATCGTAATTTGGTGTTTGGTATTGTGATACCGCCACCGGGTGTTAATATCGATCATATTGAAAAGGAAATGGGCAATGTCATCGCTGCGCGCATGCAGCCCTATATCGATGGCACAAAATCTCCGAAGATTAAACATTACTTTTTTGTTGCCAGCTCGGGCTCGATATTTTTAGGTGCACGCGCAGAAAACCCGAATAAACAGCAAGTTGATCAAGTATTAGAAGTCGTACGTAGTGCTGTAGACGGATTCCCAGATACGTTTGCCATCGTTCAAAAAGCTTCGTTGTTTAGTGGTGTAGGTGGACGCACCGAGATTGACATTAATATTCAAGGTAATGATATCGATAGTCTATTACGTGCGGCCCAAATTGGTTTTTTTAAAATTCCATCCGTATTTAATGGAGCACGTGCACGACCACGCCCAGGATTACAACTAGCCGAACCTGAACTGCAAATGGCGCCTAAAGAAGATCGCTTAATTGAAGCTGGCTGGAACCGTGCCACCATGGCTAATGTAACCAGGCTATTAGGCCAAGGCTTATTTGTTGGTGAATATTTTAATGGCGAGGAAAAACTCGACATCATTGCGCGCGTAGAACCTTGGGCCACACCCGAAGAGTTGGCCGCCATCCCTCTCTATACACCTAATGGCGGTACCTTGCCTGTCAGCGAGCTCGTCGACATCCAACGTACCGCAGGCCCTGATCTCATACGTCGTTTAGATCGCCGGCGTACGATCACTTTAGAATTGCGCCCCCCTCAAGGCATGCCATTAGAAGTCGCGATTGAAAAAATTAAACAGGAAATTGTGCCGCTAATGGAACAACAACTTCCTGAAGACGGTGAAATTCGACTCAGTGGTTCTGCCGATAATTTAAAAACAGCCATAAAAAGTTTCACGAGCAGTTTTATACTTGCCGTAATTATTCTTTATCTTTTAATCAGTGCACTGTTCCGATCTTTTACTGATAGCATTTTAGTAGTATTAGCGTTACCGCTTGTGACCGTAGGTGGTGTGCTGATATTACGGCTACTAGACTTGCCTGCAGACTTATTAACCATGCTTGGTTTTATAATATTACTAGGCCTAGTAGTTAACAATGCTATTTTGTTAGTGCATCAAGCCCGCACTGCGGAACGAAGTGGCAAAGCGCGTCGTGAAGCAGTGCGCGAATCAGTACGCATACGGCTGCGCCCAATATTGATGAGCACCTTAACCAGCATCTTCGGTATGTTGCCTTTGTTACTCATTTCTGGTGCAGGTACAGAACTCTATAAGGGACTTGCGGGAGTCATTGTAGGTGGTATGACAGTAAGCACCGCCTTTACCTTAATTTTATTACCTAGTCTTTTACAACTTGGTAGTACAAATCAATTACAATCTAAAAACACTTCAGTCCAATCAACGATTAAATAAATTGTGACAAAACACATTTTCTTTTTTACTTTGCTGGTTACGGCGACATTGAGTTTTGTTTTTTTATTAAAGCCATTTTTTGAGCCAATTCTCTGGGCGATTACATTAGCAATATTATTCGCACCCGTTTACACATTTATTTTAAAACTTTTCAAGGGCCGTAAATCATTAAGTTCATTTGTTACTTTGTTATTAATTCTTTTTACCGTAGTGGTACCCACCACTACGCTTTCAATTTCTGTTATTAATGAAGGCGCACAAATATATAATAATATACGCGCTGGTGAATATGATTTCTCTAAACCCATAGCTTGGGTACAGCAAAGCCTACCAGTATTGAGTGAATTGCTAGCAAAAGTAGGCATTGATTTTGAAAAACTAAAAGAAGGTTTTTCAGATACTGCATTAAATGCCAGTCAATGGATTGCCACAAACTTATTTAGTATTGGCCAAAACACGCTTACTTTTACAGCATTGTTTTTTTTAATGTTGTACATGCTGTTTTTTTTCTTAAGAGATGGTAATAAATTAATTGAGCTAGTCATTCGAGTATTGCCTATTGGAGATGCAGCAGAACGACATCTACTCTCAAAATTTGGTGAGGTCTCACGAGCAACGATCAAAGGCACGCTTGTGGTTGGCATTATTCAAGGCACCTTAGGCGGTATTATGTTTGCTCTATTAGGCATTGAGTCAGCTGTTTTTTGGGGCGTTGTAATGATTGGTCTATCAATATTACCTGCGGTAGGTTCTGCTTTAGTATGGGGTCCTGCAGCAATAATTTTTCTAGCCAATGGCCACTGGATTAAAGCGATGATTTTGTTAATCGTCGGTGCTGCAATTATCGGGATGGTCGACAATGTATTACGGCCAATCTTAGTCGGTCGTGACACCAAGATGCCCGACTATTTAATTTTACTTAGCACCCTTGGAGGTTTAGGCATGTTTGGCCTATCAGGTTTTGTTATCGGACCTATAATTGCTGCTTTCTTTCTCGCGATTTGGACTATGTTTGAAGAGGAGTATCATCCTGACGCTATCAAATAATTAGATTATGCCTTAATACTCTGGTTCTGATTTACACCCATATTGAATAAGGCCGAACCCGCTAAATTCATGCCGCCATCACAGACCACTTGTGAGCCAGTCACATAAGACGCTAAAGGTGAAG
This sequence comes from Gammaproteobacteria bacterium, assembly GCA_041576975.1. Classification (GTDB taxonomy): domain Bacteria; phylum Pseudomonadota; class Gammaproteobacteria; order UBA4575; family UBA4575; genus JBFGJY01. The sequence goes on from JBFGJY010000001.1 coordinate 29,936, forward strand.
ATAAAAATACGGCTACTTGGCCCACATCTTCTGCAAGACCTAAACGTTTTAAAGGGATAGATTGCAATAACATTTGCCGCTGCTTTTCACCTATTAATCTTTTAACTCCCTCAGTACCCTCAATTGGACCTGGCACTACACTGTTTACACGTATCCCATATTGTCCCCATTCCAAAGCAAGATTTTTCATCAGGTTTTCTACACCGGCTTTAGCTGCACCTGCATGTACTTGATGTGTATACGGCATATAGGCCTGGCCAGCAGAAATCATTAAGATGGTGCCCTGTGTTTCTTTTAATTGTTCAAATGCAGCGCGCGCGGCATTGAACGAACCCATTAAATCGATATCCACCACGGTTCGAAAAGCATTGGCACTCATCTCATTAGCGGCACATAAAAAATTTCCTGCCGCACCACAAACAAGATCTGTTATTGGCCCCAATGTAACTTGAATTTCTTCACAGGCATCTTGCATAGCATCAAAATCTCTAACATCTGCCACCACGGCATGCGTCTTTGCACCCAGCTCTTCTAATTCGTTTTTTGCATGATCAAGTTTTTCTTCTGTTCGTCCACATATTGCTATGTTTGCGCCAACTGCTGCATAACTTTTCGCAATACCCAAATTTATGCCACTACCACCACCTGTAACAAATACTGAGCGGTCTGCAAATACATCACGTGGAAAATAATTAGAAATATTCATACAAGATTTCTCTATTATGGTTATATGCTATTTATATGATTATACATTTACGAGAAAATAACTAAGCAATTATAGATTGCAACTTATAAACATGAATCAAGGGATACGTGTAGAAGAAAAAACATGGCTCGAAGTAGAAGCAGCATTAGCTAACAATGCTATCGCTATTCTGCCTATTGCTGCGGCCTGTAAAGAACATGGTAAACACTTACCGATGTCTACCGATTACATTCAAGCAGAATGGCTGATTTCTCAGCTCATCACTCAGGTAAATGCCGTTATTTGGCCCACGTTAGGCTATGGTTATTATCCTGCTTTTGTCGATTATCCGGGAAGTTGCAGCATAAATGAGATCACTTTTGAAAAAGTGGTATTAGAAATCATTCAAGGCATTATTGCTAGCGGTGCTAAACATATATTTCTTCTTAACACTGGCATAAGCACGATCCAACCTCTCAAAAATACAGTTGAGTCATTTAATAATTCTGTAAGTATTCAGCTAGTGAATATTTACAGTGGTGAAAATTTTTGTGCAACTGAGAAGAAAATAAAACAGCAAATTAGAGGCAGCCATGCAGATGAAATCGAAACTTCAATAATGCTTGCAATCGCTCCAGAAAAAGTAACCATGGCCCTTGCTGATACCTGTATCGAAGAAAAGCAGCCAGGTCCATTGAACCGTACGCGGCTAGATCAACCTAATTATTCACCTAGTGGCGTATATGGTGATGCACGCTTAGCTAGCGTAGAAAAAGGCGAAATGCTCCTTGCCGCAATGCTTAAAGATGTTTTACAAACTTTACACGATTAGAGGCGCATAAAGATCATCTTGCTGTTAACTTAATCTCTATTCTTCTATTTTTTGCATAGGCCTCAGCAGTCTTTTGCGAAACTAAAGGATGAAATTCCCCAAATCCGGTTGCGGCAAGTCGCTTTGCTGGCACACCTTGCGCGATCATATATCTCACAATGGCCAATGCTCGCGCTGTCGATAATTCCCAGTTTGAAGGGTATTCTTGGGTGTTAATAGGTCTTCGGTCAGTATGTCCATCGATGCGTACAATCCATTCAATATCACTAGGTATCTCAGCGGCAACAGAGTTAAGAGTTTGAGACAGTTTCGTTACTTGTTGTTTTCCGCGCTCGCCCAGTTCGGCAGAAGCACTATCAAACAGAAGCTCAGACTGTAGAACAAATCGATCACCAACTATTTGAATATCCGGGTTTTCTCCCAGCACCTCACGTAAACGACCAAAAAAGTCGGAGCGATAGCGTGCTAATTCTTGCGCCTTTTCAGCTAAGGCTATATTTAGACGTTCAGCTATTTTTTCTATACTTTCATTATCGGTGTCCAATTCAAGTCCCAGGGCCTTGGACACGGCGCCAAGTTGTTCTCGTAAGGCTTTAACTTGGCGGTTGAGTAATTCGATCTGTGCAAGTGATTTTGCAGAGATCTCTTTCTCTGCTCGCAAAGTTTCATCTCCTTCTTGAAGCTTAGCAGTGAGGTTCGCAACATCTTTTTCTAACAGTTCACGTAATTCAGTTAATAATTCTATATCTGTTTGTAATAACTCAAGGCTTCTACTTTTTGCAACTAGTTGTGCAGTCAACTCACTAACTTTCTGTTCGTGTAATTCAGTTAGTCGCTTTATATCTGTTTGTAATAAGTCAATGCTTTTGCTTTTTGCAGCTAGTTGTGCAGTCAATTCACCAATCTGTTCTTGCAAATTAGAGCTAGTAGTTTTCTCAAGCGCCAGTAAATTTGCAAGTTGAGCAATTTGTTTATCTAGTTTTACTAGCGTTTCTTCTTTTCCAGTTAAAGCATCAGTTAAATAAAACTGTCCAATGGTAAATATCAGTAACAAAAATATTATAACGATCAACAATGCAGCCAAGGCGTCTACAAAGCCTGGCCAAATATTTACACCACGTCGGGAAGAAAAAGCGTACTGCATGATTATCTAGATTGCTGTCGATCAGCTAGCGATGCACCAAACGTGTGCATTGTTATTTAGATCTCTGCCTGTCGGCTAATGATGCACCAATAGTACGTGTAAGAATGCGTAGTTCTTTACGCAGTTCCTCTGAGAACGGGTGTTGATCACGCTTTAAATGCTCGCCAAGCTCGGCTATTTGATGGGTCAGGGTAAGAAGATTTGAATCAAGCCTTGAGCGCTCATGGACTTGAGTGCTTAATGCCCTTTGTAAGCTATCAATGCCATCTGCAGTTTGCTCTAGTAAGGCTTGAACATAGATTGGTACCGGTGCTTCACCATCTCCAGCTAAGGCGCCTGACGATAGATGCGTTACACCCGAAAGCCATTCTTCCAGCTCATTAAAAAATCTTCTTTGTGCGTGTCCGGCTTGCAGATCTAAAAACCCTAATATTAGTGAACCAGCCAAGCCAAACAATGAAGAACTAAAGGCGATACCCATCCCCGATAAAGGTTGTTGTAAACCTAATTTTAGGTTTTCAAACAATAGCAGACTATCTCCACCTTCCCCGGACATTCCTTTTATGACATCGCCGACTGAACTTACTGTCGCTAACAATCCCCAAAAAGTACCAAGTAAACCCAAAAAGATCAGGAGTCCAATTAAATAGCGCGATATATCGCGCGATTCTTCTAATCGATTACTGATACTGTCTAAAAACGATCGCATGGATGTAGTTGACAATGTTAGACGATCACTTTCTTTTTTTGACAACATGCGTGCCATCGGTGCAAGTAATGGCGTGATCCTTTCAGGCGTATTAGAACCTTTTGTATTACGAAATCTTTCTATCCAATCAATCTCTTTATATAGATTAACAACTTGTCGAAAGTTGAATGCAATACCAATAACCAACACCAGTACGATTATGGCGTTAAACCATGGGTTTGTTTTAAATGCAAATATTACAGGATCATAGACAAATGTAATTGCGATCGCTGCTGCAAACACAAAAACCACCATCCACATTAAAATAATATAAGGTTTCGTCATTAGAAATATTAAATGTTATAAGAGTGCACTATTCTATATTAATATTTATGCCTCAGTCTTCATTTTTTATAGCTTGCATAGCATCAATCATACTTTTGAATAATGTCATAATTTCATCTTTAAGTTCAGGCTTTAAGCTTAAATTGTTCATAGCCGTGTTCATACAATATAGCCATTGATTTTTTTCATTCTCATTAAAATTCAATCGTCTATATTTTAACTCCAACCATTCTGCATTTACATATTGTTTACCAAATAACTCTGGTCCACCAAACCACTGTGTAAGGAATTTATATAAACTAATTCGAGTCATGAACAATTTTTTTGGATGCATATCTAGTAATTTTCGGGCTTTTACATCCATCTGCATTACATCATAGAATTCATTCGCAAGCGCATGAGTTGCAGACAAGCCACCTAGCCTTTCAAAAAGCGTACGCATACATTTATATATGTGAACAATCTAATATAGTGAACTATTTGGGGCTATTATCGGATTATCTTGTTTTATCCAATACGCAATGCCTCTCTTAACATTGTATACCTCAATATAGCCGAGGACTTTGTTTAAATATCTTGCCAACTGATGGCTGCGACTTCCTGAAAGGCAAATTAATATGACGGGCTTATCTTTAGACGCAACTACAGAAAGTTGGCTTAACCATGCATCCAAATTATATTTACCTGTCTCATCATAAAACATCATCAGATAACTACCGTCAATTACTCCTGTTTCTTGCCATTCTGAAGTTGCACGCACATCAATGACTGGTACTCCTTGACCAATAAGCTCTTTAAGTTCGACATTATCAATTTGCTTAACTCCTGCCGCATATAATGAAAACGAAATTAAAAAGAATGTACATATAAATAGTATATTTTTCATATCCCATAGCCTCAATTGCGTTTGTTACGTTGATCTTTAATGAATTCGTAAGCTTTCTGTATTTCTTGTGTTTTATCTGTTGCAATCTCAATCATCTCTTCGGGCAAGCCCTTGGAAATCAATTTATCAGGGTGGTGTTGACTCATTAATTTACGATATGCTTTTTTTACTTCAGCGTCTGTTGCTGTAGAGTTAACACCCAATATTTTATACGCATTTTTCAGTTCTGATTCAGGAGATGGTCGAGCGCCACCCGCACCTGAAAATTGATAACTGCGTTGCTGAGCAAATATCATAGACTCTAATCGTGAAAGTAATACATGAGGGAAACCCAACCTGCTGCATATATGTCTTAAAATTTGCTCTTCTGCAGGGTCCTTAGTTCCATCCGCATAGGCAGCTTGTATTTGAATTTCAATAAACATCTGAATGAGGGTAATTTTGCGGCGACACTCCTTGCGAAACTGCTCAAGCACTTCATCTAATTCAAAATCATTTACTTTACCCTGATTAAATAATTCGATAGCAGCTTTTCGTTGTTCTTTTGTGAGGCGCATCTGCATCATCACGTGCTCAGCGAGCCGAATCTCTTGAGGGGATACTTGTCCATCGGCCTTGGCGATATGACCCATAACAGAAAATGTCGCCGCAAAAAATGCTGCCTGGGTGCGTTCTTGCGAACCTAGGTCAAATTCAATTCTGCGATTTTGTGCGCTAGACTTATCTAACTGATGCCCCAAAATCGCACCAATCATGGCCCCAAGAGGTCCGCCTAGTGCAAAACCTAAACCTCCGCCTGCTAATTTTCCCCACCAACTCATAGGAAGCCTCTGGTTCTTATTTAATTATTCTTCATATCGCGCAGGTTCTAAATCCAGCGAATACATCGTTGCGATCAGGGCCGTAGTAATTTCGCCATGTGTTACGCAACATGCGTCCGCGTGTGGTCCAAGCCCCACCGCGCAGTACTTTGGTATGACCAAATAACGGACGAGAATACTCAGCATACCAGTCTGGAGAAAATCCGGGATATGGCAGAAAAGTCGAATCAGTCCATTCCCATACATTCCCAATCATCTGCCGACAACCATATGCGCTGTCACCTTTAGGGTATGCGTTGACTTCGACTGTGCCAAGATTTGAACTATCCAGATTTGCATAATTATTATGCAAGTCGTTTCCCCAAGGAAACACTCTTTTCTGCAGCATGCCGTTTTCTTGTTCGTTTGGGTCACAAGCTGCAGCAAATTCCCATTCGGCTTCGGTGGGTAAGCGTCGATACGCCCACTTACAAAAGGCTTGAGCTTCATACCAACTAATATGGATAACAGCATGTGTCAATTCTAGAAGATTCCATTGATCAAATTGTCTTATATACCATCTCTGATCTAAGTCTTTTTTCCAATATACGGGACATTCGAGTTTTCTTTCGCAGCGCCACCTCCAACCATCATCAATCCAATATTTTTTATTTTGATACCCACCTGCATCAACAAATTCTAAATATTCTTTATTGCTAACCGCATATTTTGCGATTTTAAACGGTGCAACAGTGACTTCATGTGCCCACTTTTCATTATCAAACCTAAACTCACCATCTCGTTCAGCACCTAATAAAAATGTACCACCTGGAATATCGATATCCTCAAGTGCAGGAGCTTTCCTTAGTTCTTTTTTTTCATTTTCTTGTATAAATAAAGGTATTGGATAACCCAATGTTTGACGTGTATATGTAAAGGCTTCGTTATGCATATCTTCATGAAATAAAGCCAACAAGTAAAAATATTTTGTTAAATCGTTAAGTTCGAGTTGTTTAAGCAGAATAAGCTCTGCCTGCAACACGTCATTCATGTAAGCAAATGTATCGTTTAAATCAGGTAGTTGCAGTTGCCAACGATCTTCATGCTGAATTGATATTGAGTCAAACAATGCATCCACATCAGGGCGTATTGCTTGTTGTTGACCTAAATGACGCAATACCCAAAACTCATGAAAATAGGCAGCATGAGCAATTTCCCATCGCAATGGATTTATAGTGGGCATGATAGGGCCCAGCAATTGTTGCTCGTTTAGCCCTTCTACTAGTGCTAATGTCCTAGAGCGCGCATCTAGTAGTGCTGCAGTTAGACTTTCGACTGTGGCATGTTTGTTATTCATATTGTTATAAACACCATAGTGGAACAATCAAGCGGTTCTGGTATCAGTACAATAGTGTAATTATATTCACTCTCATATGAAAATAGCCCTCATTACTCCTGCATTGCCATACTCACGAGCTGGAAATCGTGCTACTGCGATAAGATGGAAAAATATTCTATTGGAATTGGGGCACCGAGTAGAGCTAAAAACTGCTTTTACTAGTGGTCAATATGACGCAATGGTCGCCTTGCATTCATGGCGTAGTGCTAAATCAATTAAACATTTTAAAGAGCAACATTCTGAAAAGCCTTTAATCGTTGCATTAACCGGCACCGATTTATACAAATTCATCAAGGCCCATCCTGTGCAGACCTTACACTCAATTAAAGTCGCCAATGCACTGATTGCTCTTCATGATCTTGCATATTTAGCTATTCCTAATAGTTATCGCAAAAAAATATCAGTGATATATCAGTCTGCAAAACCGATTACACGAATGGGAAAAAAAAACAAAAGAAATTTTGATGTATGTGTAATTGGGCACTTACGTCAAGAAAAAGATCCGCTGCGTGCAGCTTACGCAGTGCGTGACCTGCCTGAAAACTCACACATTCGTATCAAACAATTTGGTAAGGCGCATACGCCGGAATGGGCCAAGCGTGCACAACAAGAAATGAAAAGTAACTCTCGTTATCATTGGTATGGAGAAGTGCCTCATTGGCAAGTGCGCAAAGAATATGCAACTGCAGATTTAATAGTATTGAGCTCTAGGATGGAAGGTGGTGCCAATGTAATCTCAGAGGTCTGTGTAGCAGGACTGCCTGTCGTTGCTTCCAATATAGTGGGTTCCATTGGTTTGTTAGGAAAAAACTACCCAGGATACTACGCTGTGGGCCACACAAAATCTTTACGCCGACTACTGCTTCAAGTGGAAACCGATGAAACCTTGTTAAATATATTACAGAAGGCTTGTACTGCTAAAGCTAACTTATTTACCTATGAAAGAGAAAAAAATAGTTGGAAAAAACTATTAGATAAATTTACATAGTCTATATTTATTGACACTAGATTGATTTTTAAGCAGGTTGTTTTCTAGTCAAAATCCAACATATAGGGATGTAGTAGTGTTGCGATAAGCAAGGAACCGTTTGTAACCGACGTACGGCATACTTAGCATTAAAAATTCAAAAATTTCAACTTTATGTGTTCGCAATTCATCAAAACAATTAATCAACAATATAATTACGTTTGAATTGTATCCTTAAAAAACTCGGAGTAACTTACTATATGTAGATGTTTTATTGTTGTTTAAGATAGTAGTAGGCACAGTAAACAACAAAATGCAGATCGAGCTGGCGTAACTTAATGTTCATGTCTTGGAAAAGTAGAATACTACTCGACGAGGCAAAATTAGCACAACACGCATGATTCGACGCGATAAAACATCACGATCAAAACACAGCCTACATTGAAAGCCCGTTAAAATAGCGGGCTTTCTATTATGAAATTGATAAAATTGATGTTGTAACTGTAGAGTATTTAGAAATAAAAGTATTACGCAACACTTAGTCTATCAATCGAAAAAATATAGTGACCAATCTTGTAACTTATTCAAGATTATTCAGCCTATAATTGTACCGAGTAACGCATACCCCATATTGGATTGAGTAACCCAACCATGTTCAATCGCACTTGTAAAAATTACGCGCCAGAGTAATTTAATTATCACCTTCTAATGAAATGCAAATCCTTAACACTAGCGTAGCTGATTGAAAAGATATTCGGGATCAAAATAACCTAAAACAGTTTTTACTTTTCTATTCTCTACCGTAATAAAGTCACAACCCGGCAATGTAATAGCCCTATTTGTTGACTGAAAATCACCAACCGGCCCCTTGTGTGTACCAAACAACAGCCAAGGTGCTGCAACCATGTTGTTACTGGCAACTGTATTACTAATTAATTCTAATTTCAGATCTGGAAATGCGGTAAAAAGGCTATTTGCATAATCTGCATAGGCCTGGCCTGATAAATTCTCACCTCCAACCGGATCACTATAGGTACCATCCGAAGTAAGCGAATCTAGAATGGCATCAGTATTATGGGCATTCCATGCATCGAAATAAGCTTTTACTGCTTCTGTATATGCTTGCATAGCAACTCCAACATTTCGTATTTATAACGTTGTTATGTGATTTAGGTAATCTATCTAAATCAGATTTCAATCAATCCAACCATTTTGTGTACGTTTGGTCTATTCGTCGTAGATCTTCGGGAGTACCGATATCAATCAAGTCGCCTTTATTATAAAATACATGATCAAATTTGATGCCTTCTTCAAGAGCAAACTGAAAAATAGTTCCAACATGACATTCGCTGCGTTGCTTACATTCAAATTCACTCAATAACTTTTGCAAACATTGGTGCATAAACATACTAAAGTTTGGATTCCAGACTGCTAGGGTCCACGTCCAAACAAGAGATGTCTGTTGTGGCTTTATATCAATCCACTCAATCTTGCCTGTTTGGTCAAATGAAACCATATCCATTTTTTGTGGATTATGCGAACGAAATAAAGCCAGTACTACATCTGCATTTGTCTGTTGCTGCTTCTCAATCAGTTGTTTAAAGGCATTGCGCGGTTTAAATAAAATATCTGGAAATCCCAACACCACATATTGATCTTGTATTAGCGGATAGGCTTCATCCAGCGTATAAGGTGGGCCATGGGGTTTTTGTGTATATAAATAGGTAATCTCGACACCGTATTGGCTGCCATTTCCCAATTGCTGGCGTATGTCTTCTTTTCCATCTCTGATAATCATATATATATCATTGACGCCAGCTATACGATACGAATCAATCAAACATTTGCAAACTGGAAAATCATAATCTTGGCCATCCTTATCACGAAAATGCAGAGGATAGATTTCTTTACTGCAGGTTAGATTTTGCAGCCGTGTAGCACGACCGGCCGCTGGAATAAGACCTGTATATCGAATTTTCTTAGTTCGCACTACAACTCATTGAAGCAAAAACACTAAAGATGTGAATCTACTGTATCAACTAACTCAGATTTATATATATTGATTCGACTGAATCACTTTGTTGCTCGACTTGCCCGATTACACATGCATACTGATAACCAAGTTCATGTAATTCTGATACGCATGAGTCTGCTTTTTCTTTTGGCACCGTGGCTAGTAAGCCGCCTGCTGTTTGTGGGTCAAACAACAATGGATAAAACTGATGTTTGACTACTGCTTCTTGATTTTTAATAGCGCGACGCAAGCGAACATTTGACGGTTGTAATGAGCTAAAAATCCCTAATTGAATTGTTTCTAGCGCTCCACTAAGAATTGGTAACGCATTTAAATTAATACTTACATCTACCTGTGCGGCACGCACCATCTCTACTAAATGACCCAGTACACCAAAACCGGTTACATCGGTACAGGCATGTACCTCATAGTTATATAAGCATTGTGCGGCAGTATGATTGGAGTGAATCATGGAATCGATGGCTTGTGTAATCCAACGGCCTTTGGCTTTGCCGCGCATGTCTGCTGCAAATAAAGTTCCGGTACCTACAGGTTTGGTAAGAATGATGGCATCACCAACTTGCATGCCACTCTTGGCGAGCAGCTTTTCTTTTTCGACTAGTCCCGTAACACTCAAACCAAAAGATAACTCCGCGCCTTCACTGGAGTGCCCACCAATTAGTGATGCATTATGCAGATTTAACACGTGCAATGCCCCCGCCATCATTTGTAAGAGCTGTTGTTCTACGACCTGTTCATTACCAAAAGGCACGGTAGCAATTGCCATAGCCGCTTGCGCCTCAGCACCCATGGCAAACACATCGCCTAGGCTATGATTGGCTGCAATTTGTCCAAATACATAGGGATCATCTATAAATGAACGGAAATAGTCCACCGATTGCACTTGTACTTTGCCAGGCGGAACTTCTAATACGGCTGCATCATCCGGCGCATCGAGCCCAAGCAACACATCATCACGGTAGACAGGTAATAGTTGATTAACGACACGGCTTAAAACATTACTACCCACCTTTGCACCACATCCGCCACATCGCATCGTGATGGCAGATATTTCCTGGAGTGTTTCTTTGTCAACTAAATCACTTTTAATGTTTGCGCTTCCCTCATCTTCCATTTCTGGAAGTTGGTTATATTTACGCATAAATTTGCGATCAATATAGTCCTTAAGTTTCCACACCCATGCCCCTTCCCAAGCCAATGCACCACGTGAAGCCACAGCATATTTATTTCCAGTACTAATTAAACTTAGAAAACTAATTTGCGGAACATGTTTTTTTAAGGGCTTATTGGTAAGAGCACGTTTAATATTTTTATATAAGGGTAGACCTTGCCTCACCGCAAATACGCCCGACTTGGGGCGCGGGTAATCAGTTACGCTTGCAATATCTCCTGCAGCTAAGACATTGGCATGCGAAACAGACTGCAAAGAATCATTGACTTTTATAAAGCCACGTTCATCTACTGCAAGCCCAGACTCTTTATACCAAGTGGGTGCAGAAGCATGGGTTGCCCAAATAATGGCATCTGCATGCAAAGATTCCCCAGAATCTAATTCAATAGTGTTCTGAATTACACGATTTGCTTTGCAGGCATGCACAATTACTCCACGTTCTGACAGCACACGTGTAAAACGGCGTTGTACAGAATGATTATGCGTGGACAAGATAGATCCATTGCCTGATATGAGATGAAAACAAAGTTTATCCGTTGGTATAGAATGTTCACGCAACAATTCATGCAAATGAAATTGCGTTGACAATGTAACTTCAACACCACCAGCTCCTGCACCCACTACGACGACTTGATAATCCCCCTTTTGTTCTACTACGTCTTGCATTACAGCATCCCACCCCTGTAAAAACTGATTAATGGGCTTTACTGCTAATGCATGTTCTTTGGAACCTGGCACTTCAATGTGAGAAGGCGTAGAACCGGTATTAATTGAAAGCAAGTCATAACGAATAGGTGGACGATCACCACAAATCACTTGTTTGTTTTGCAGATCAATTGCTGTAGCAGGTGCATGAATTAGACGTGCGCTGGCAAATTGTGCCAGTGGTCGCAAGTCGATATGACTCTCGTCATAGGTGTAATGGCCGGCGATATAGCCCGGTAACATCCCCGAATAAGGAGTATGCACATCGCGAGTGATCAGGGTGATTTGTAACCCGAATAAGGGTTTCATACCAAATTTTTTCAGTACCGCGACATGGCTATGCCCACCCCCAATTAATACTAAGTCTTTAATAACTAGAGTATTTTTCGATGATTGCACGAATGTTCCCTTTGAGATTAACCCGATTCAATGTTTTATACGTTTACAAGATGCATACCACTCATGTAATCAAAAAAGGAAGTTCTATGATGACTACACAATTTCTTAAACTAGGGCTGTTATGGGTAATGTTGACGACTAGTTTAGCAGCTCCATCCATGGCATTGAGTAAATTTGCTGGAAATTACCAGTCAGTAGAAATTGACGTTGTTAAGGATAATGGAGAATCATTTGCGATATATCCTATTACTCAACGTTATCTTAAGAACGATTATCGTGCCTATCTTGAAGCTATCAAAGGTGAAAATTATGCATTGCGTATTCGTAATCACTCCAACCAACGACTTGGACTTGTGATCGCGGTAGATGGTCGAAATATTATTTCGGGTAAGAAATCTCACTTAAAACATCATGAGAATATGTACATTTTAGACCCCTATCAAACACAAACCTATTCGGGATGGCGCACCAGCAGTAATGATATACACCGCTTTTATTTTACAGATATGGATGAGTCATATGCGCATGCATTTGGTGATGACACCGCAATGGGTGTAATCGCGGTTGCCATATTTCAGGAAAATAAACCTAAACTTAGAGTTTTTAAACAAAAAGAAAGAGCAAATTCTAGAGCTCCAGCCGCATCTGGTCGTTCATTTGAAAATGATTCTTCGACAGCAGATCAAGCAGAAAGTGAAGCCGGCACTGGATTTGGTGAACATGCAAGCTCACAGGCCTATCGTGTGCATTTCAACCCTCAGCGTATAGCACAGACTAAATATTTTTATAAATATGAATGGCGTGAAGTGTTATGCCAAAAGCATATTATTGACTGTGGGCTACGTAAAAACCGATTCTGGCCACACGATGACTATGAGCTTGGCTTTGCACCTTATCCACCAAATCAACTTAAGTAAGGTAAGAATACTTTTTATAGCTACTATAAATGATGAGCTGTAGTTATTAGCTGCAGCTGGAATTAATCTCTGCTTGCAGTTCTTGCTTTCTTTTCTCTAATTCAGCATCAGATATAAAAGTTCGCTCTCCTGACTCCTTGTTTAGTTCATACCAGCGTACATTTTCTTCTATATAACTTTTTAGCCGGTCTTGTAGAGACGCACAATATTTTTTTTGTTTAGCTTTTTGTTGCTCTGATTCCACACGCTTTTCTTTTCGTTCCAGGCGTTCAGACTGTAAGTAATTTAGATATTTCTTTTGTTGCATCAACCGTTGTTCTACATCTTGACTTGATTGCCCAAGACTGGCAGCACCCGTTGAAACATTTAACTCAACTGCAGATGCATCGATTTTACGGTCGCTGTAATGGACTTTGCCATTTTCATCGACCCATTTAAAAACTTCTGCGAATGCGGCTCCATTTAGAACAACAAAACTGATAAGCACTATTCTACAAATTAATCTTCCGACTTTACTCATGCCATTGCCGCCTGTTTAGATAGCGTCTGAGAGAAGTAATCATCCAGGAATTGATCAAACGAAATCGTGTCCGAGGCCTCAATCTGTCGTTGTTTTTCAACTGATAGTCGAACAGCATTTTTAAAGAAATTTAGGTCTTTTTCACGTAACGCACTGTTGTGCAGTTGGTTCTGATGCATTTTAGACAACCGACTAGCCATTTCAAAATATCCCTCTTTACGGGAACGCATTTCATCCAGCATCCTTGCAGAAGGCGTCAATGAAGCATCTTCAATTGCAGCGATCTGTTCCTGTAGCGCTGCACTATAAAACTCATTTTCATTTCCTTCATCCAGCACTACACATATGGCCTGCATCTGCTCCAGAATTTCTCGGCCCCATTGTTGTAAATGGATCTCTTGCTTTTCTCTTATTAATTTAAGCGCTGGATCGCGACCTTGGTGTGCGGTTTTGATCTCATTGTTATCAATAGCCTGCTGCTCTGCAGCATCAATAAGTGGGCTTTGCTGCAAAAGACAAAAAATCATAAAGGCTTCTAAAAAATAAAGCTGAGTGGTACTAATGCCTAACGGTTCATACATATTTAAATCCAAAGACCGCAGTTCAATATATTGCACACCTCGTTGGCTAAGTGCATAAGTGGGTTTTTCATTAGCATTAGAAGGTTGCTTCGCTCGAACCGTACTATAGTATTCATTTTCAATTTGCAGGATGTTGGCATTAAGTTGGCGATACTCGCCAGAAACCTTTATGCCAATCTTTTCATATTCACGACATGGTGTTTCAATTGCATGTGTTAAGAATCTAACATAAGAATCTACACTGTCATAACATGCTTTTACTCCAGTTTCATTTTCTTTTTTATTGTTGTATCCGATATCTCCCATACGCAATGTTGTTGCATAGGGTAAAAAATAAGTTTTTTCATCAAACTTTTCTAATTTACTAGGCTGACCTTTTAAAAATGATTTACAAATAGCCGACGAGGTTCCAAAAAGATAATAAATTAACCATCCATAGCGTTGCAGATTACGGATTAATGCAAAGTATTGAGCCGAAATAAAATTCTGCAGTGATTCTTCTGAATTAAGTAAATCACGGTAAAATGGCCAAAAGGATTCTTGCAAAGAATAATTGAAATGCACCCCTGCTATTACTTGCATCATCTTGCCATATCGATACCCTAAACCACGACGATAAACTGTCTTCATCATGCCTAAATTTGAATTACCATATTGAGCAATTGGAATACTGTCTTCGCCTGCTACAACACACGGCATGCTAGCATTCCATAGTAATTCATCATCAAGTTGCAGATAGACAAATTGGTGAATTTTTTGCAAAAATTCATATGCAGCAGACACACCTTTCTCGGGCGGTGTAATAAATTCTAATAGAGCCTCAGAATAGTCGGTAGTGATATATGGATTTGTAAGCGCGGAACCTAATTTAGTTGGATGCGGTTGTTGAGAAATTACTCCATCAGATCCAACTCGTAGCGACTCTTTCTCCAACCCAATAAGGCCTCCAGATAACAAATACTGTTGTTTATCTTGGATGATATCCGATAAATTTTTATGTAGCTGCTTGTACATTAACTTAGTGGCATTGATATTTTTTTATTATAAGTTGAACATAGTAGTTGTATTTACGAAAATGTTTGTTACTTTTCACATTGTACATGCTTTATTGATAGATGTTATTTAGATGAAACATGCTTACTGGTAAAAAATTAAATGGATTTTTATAAAACACCCGCACACAGATGCGGTTATTTGCCAGATCGGTACAGCGTGAATATTTTTGCGGACCCAAATATTCAAATAACAACTCGTACTTATAGTTGGCTGATCGATTATGGGTTTCGTCGTAATGGTAATCATTTGTACCGTCCACAGTGCCCTCATTGTAGTGCCTGTGTGCCAACTCGTGTATGTGTAAATAAATTTAAGCCCAATCGCTCTCAACAACGCACGCTGCGCTTAAACCAAGACGTAACCGCGCAAGTACTACCAAAAGATTTTTATAAAGATCATTACGATTTATATAAAAAATATTTACATGCTCGTCACACCGACAGTCCAATGGACCAGTCTACAATTGATGACTATCGAGAATTTATACTTGGCACCTGGTCCAATACAAAATTTTTAGAGTTTCGCCTGGATAAGAAATTAATTTGTGTCGGTGTGTTTGACGTACTACCACAAGGTTTATCTGCTGTGTATAGCTTCTATGATATAAACTTTAGTAAGCGTGGCCTTGGTACCTTAGCAATTCTTAAATTAATTGAAGAAGCTGCTATAAGGAAGTTATCATATCTTTATCTCGGATATTGGATTAAGGCATGCAATAAAATGAGCTATAAGACTAACTTTAAACCTATCCAAGGTTATGTGAATAAAAATTGGCAACAATTATAATTTTATATATAACAAATTACGCCAATTCATTATTAAGACGTTGCCAATCAAAAGCGAGGCCTGGGTCTGTTTTACGATCTGGTGAAATTTCAGAATGCCCAACAATTCTGTACTTACATAAAGATGGATAGACAATACGTAGCATATCGATCAATGTAGCAAGCACAGAATACTGAACGTCCTCGTAGGGTGATTCGTCAGTGCCTTCTATCTCTATGCCTATTGCAAAATCATTGCAGTTACTTCGCCCTTGATATTCAGAAAGACCTGCATGCCATGCGCGACGATTAAAGGGAACAAATTGTACAATACTCCCATCTCGACGGATTAAAACGTGCGCAGATACTTGTTGTTCGACTATGGATTCAAAATAAGGATGTGCGTTTGGATCAAGTTGATTGGTAAATAATTGTTCTATGTAGGGACCACCAAACTCATTTGGCGGTAGGCTTATATTATGTATAACGATGAGAGAAGGAAAACAAGCATCTGGTCTGTCATCTACATTAGGTGATGGTACATAACGCACACCAACAATAAGATGACTCGATGGATCAACACGCATAATTAAACTAACGCAGATTGGATTTTAGCTAGCGAGTGAGCGTAGCACTTCCTAGAAAGGCTTTAAAACGATTTCAATAATTTATCTAAAAACAAAAAAAGGCCTCGCAATGCGAGGCCCCTTTGAAGATTTAATAAGCAGAAAGTACTAGGCTGCAGCGATATTACATCATGCCGCCCATACCGCCCATGCCACCCATATCAGGTGCACCATGTGCATGCTCTTCCTCTTTTGGCTTTTCGGCTACCATTGCCTGTGTAGTAATCATCAAGCCAGCGATCGATGCCGCATTTTGTAATGCAGTACGAGCTACTTTAGTAGGATCTAGAATGCCCATTTCGATCATGTCACCGAATTCACCGGTAGCAGCATTGTAGCCATAGTTACCTTCACCATCATCAACCTTTGCAAGAATTACAGAGGCTTCATCTCCGGAGTTCGTAACGATTTGGCGTAAAGGCTCTTCCATTGCAGTACGTGCAATTTTAATACCCATGTCTTGATCGTGATTATCGCCCTTGATGTCTTCAAGTACTTTACGAGCCCGTAGCAATGCAACACCACCACCTGGTACGACACCTTCTTCAACCGCTGCACGAGTTGCATGTAAGGCATCTTCAACGCGTGCCTTCTGTTCTTTCATCTCAACTTCTGTAGCCGCACCTACTTTAATTACTGCAACACCACCTGCGAGTTTCGCCATGCGCTCTTGCAATTTTTCTTTATCATAATCTGAAGTAGCTTCTTCAATTTGAGCTTTAATTTGATCGACGCGTGCTTTGATGTCACTGGGTTGGCCAGCGCCATCAATGATTGTGGAATTTTCTTTAGAAACACTAATGCGTTTTGCACCACCTAAATCATCAAGACTTGCTTTTTCAAGTGATAATCCAACTTCTTCAGATATTACCGTACCCCCAGTCAACACAGCGATATCCTGTAACATTGCTTTGCGTCGATCACCAAAGCCTGGAGCCTTGGCAGCACAAACTTTTACAATACCACGTATAGTGTTTACCACTAGTGTTGCTAGTGCTTCACCTTCAACATCTTCTGCGATGATCATCAAAGGTTTGCCTGCTTTCGCTACACCTTCTAGCAATGGAAGTAATTCACGAATGTTTGAGATCTTTTTATCATGTAAAAGGATATATGGATCTTCTAACTCAGCAGTCATATTGTCTTGATTATTAATAAAGTAAGGTGACAAATAACCACGATCGAACTGCATTCCTTCCACAACATCCAATTCATTTTCTAGGGCATTGCCTTCTTCAACCGTAATCACACCTTCTTTGCCTACTTTATCCATAGCTTCGGCAATGATATCACCAATAGACGTATCAGTATTTGCTGAAATACTACCGACTTGAGCAATTGATTTGCTATCTGAGCAAGGCTTAGATGTTGCTTGCAAACTTTCCACAGCTTTAATTACTGCTTTATCAAGACCGCGTTTGAGATCCATTGGGTTCATGCCTGCAGCTACGGCTTTCATGCCTTCGCGTACTATGGCTTGTGCTAGCACAGTAGCTGTAGTGGTAC
This sequence comes from Gammaproteobacteria bacterium, assembly GCA_041576975.1. Classification (GTDB taxonomy): domain Bacteria; phylum Pseudomonadota; class Gammaproteobacteria; order UBA4575; family UBA4575; genus JBFGJY01. The sequence continues at coordinate 47,962 of JBFGJY010000001.1, forward strand.
CGTCGCCTGCGACATCAGAAGTTTGCGAGGCAACTTCTTTCACCATTTGCGCACCCATGTTTTCAAACTTGTCTTCTAGTTCAATTTCTTTCGCAACAGATACACCGTCTTTGGTAACAGTTGGTGCACCAAATGATTTATCTAAAACAACATTACGCCCCTTTGGACCTAAAGTTGCTTTTACTGCGTTGGCCAGAACGTTGACACCTTTTGCCATGCGTTGTCTGGCGTCTTCGTCAAAACGTACTTCTTTTGCACTCATGATTTTTCCTTCTCAAATGCGTTAAGTTAATATGTAATATAAGAGACTAGCCTTCGATAACTGCCATGATGTCGTCTTCACGCATCACGAGCAGTTCATCTCCGTCTACTTTCACTTCAGTGCCTGAATATTTACCAAATAGCACTTTGTCTCCAGTCTTTAAATCCAGCGCACGAATTTCGCCACTATCTGTTATTTTGCCGTTCCCAACAGCAATTACTTCGCCTTTTATGGGTTTTTCTGTGGCTGAATCGGGAATTACAATACCGCCAGGGCTGGTTCGTTCTTCTTCCATACGCTTAACGACCACTCGGTCATGTAACGGACGTATCTTCATCTGGATCGCCTCCTAAAGAGAGTTAAGTTAATAATTTTTAATAGTAAATTTTGCGAGCGCTTTTTTATTAGCACTCTCGCTTAATGAGTGCTAATAATACGAATGCATCCCTCTAAGTCAAGTGTTTTCTAGAGTTTTTTATCCTCATATCGACGCGTCACTTTGCCCTCGTACACATTGTCAAATTGGTACTCTTTCCCGTTCCCATGCAAATTGAAGTTCGACATTGGGTTAAAGCGTGCCGTGAGCCTGGCGATGAGGATCCTTCTTGAAAAGGGAATCAGGCAAATAAAGCCTATAAAATCGGTAAAAAAACCGGGTGTGAGTAGCAATGCACCGCCAATTAACAACGCCACACCTTCTAAAATCTCAGTGGCTGGTAAGCGCCCTTCGCTCAATGCTTGATTGAAACGTAGATAAGTTTGTAACCCTTGTGCACGCAGCAATGCTGCCCCAATCACGGCCGTCAACACGACCAGGCCTATAGTGGGCATAACCCCTATGAGGCCACCAACCTGTATCAATAGGTAGATTTCAACAATGGGGACAAGTAAGAAAATTGTAATCAGTATCGGGAAAATTCGCATTCGAACAGGTGTCATGGGTAGTCTCCTTATATAATGTCAATATGAGGATGTACCGCTGGAACTTCAATACCCAATCAAGCAATAGTCACTTGGATGCTCCATTTACTGAGCTATGTATTGGGCTCTTAAGCGCATGACCAACCACCTATTAGTGCTAACCACTTTTCCAGATATCGACACCGCTCAGCGGCTCGCTAGGCAAATAGTGCAGGAAAATCTCGCAGCATGTGTAAGTATCTTGCCTCAGGCGCAATCTATATATATTTGGCAAGGCAAGGAATGCATGGATAACGAGCATATTGCACTAATAAAAACAACTGAAAATAGCTATTCGAAACTTGAATCTTATATACAAAGCCAACATCCTTACGAACTTCCAGAGATTATTGCGACTCCTATTACTAGAGGCTTAGATGATTATTTGAATTGGGTGACAAAGAGCATAAACGCATGAAGTTGTTAAATATCTTACTTATATTCATTTTTGCACTAGCCAACTCTATTAGTTGGGCAGATACAAATGCTGAGAAATCTAAATTAATTAATCAGCTTGACCAACTCACCGGTATTGGCAATACCAGCGATGATGAATTTTTAGATCCTGATATAGCATTTCAAGTTATTGCTGAACAAGGTTCTGACAATAACATTATTACGTATTGGTCCATAGTAGATGGATATTATCTTTACAAAGATAAAATTAGTGTTACGCCAAAAGACAATGCACAAATTACTCTGGGTACTATGGAGTTACCTGAAGGTAAAGAAAAGATTGATGAATATTTTGGCAAAATAGTAAGTATCGATCATGACTTTCAATCAAACATTGCAATACTTAGTATTGCAGACAAAACAGATGTTGTTGATTTAGTTGTTAAATATCAAGGCTGTGCCAAAGCAGGGCTTTGTTATCCACCTATCACGAAGAATATTAGTGTTGCATTAAATAACTCTGGTGGTGCAGATGCACTTTCTACAGGCACAAATAATACTTCTAGCAGCTCTACAGATGGCAATGCTAATTTTCAATCTGAACAAGATCGTATCGCCAGTACTCTTGCTTCAGGGAAACTTTGGTTTACAGTAATAAGCTTTTTTGGTTTAGGTTTGTTATTGGCGTTTACGCCTTGTGTATTTCCGATGATTCCAATTCTCTCCAGTATCATTGTGGGACAAGGTAAAGACATTTCTACTTACAAAGCTTTTACTTTGTCGCTGATATATGTGTTGGCAATGGCAGTTACCTATACCTTGGCTGGCGTTTTGGTTGGTTTATCTGGAGAAAACATTCAGATTTGGTTTCAAAATCCATGGGTCTTAAGTGTGTTTGCAGGAATATTTGTGCTGCTGTCACTGGCTATGTTTGGATTTTATGAATTACAAATGCCCAATGCGGTGCAATCAAAATTAAACATGATTAGTTCAAATCAACAACAAGGCTCCTATTTCGGCGCGGGTATCATGGGCTTTCTTTCTGCACTGATTGTAGGCCCGTGTGTCACCGCACCTTTGATTGGCGCATTAATCTATATCGCCAATACCGGTGATGCCGTAATTGGCGGGATCGCATTGTTTGCATTAAGCATGGGAATGGGCGCGCCATTACTTGCAATTGGTACCTCTGCAGGAAAAATACTGCCAAAAGCTGGTGCCTGGATGGATGCCGTCAAAGCTGTCTTTGGTGTACTGCTACTTGCTCTTGCGATCTGGTTGCTAGAACGCATCTTGCCTGCACCGATTATTTTATTGCTTGCAGGTGCATTATTGATTGTCTCTGCAATCTATCTGGGCGCGCTGGAGACGCTTAAAGAAGGTGCATCAGGTTGGTTTAAGTTATGGAAGGGCGTGGGTCTCATTTCACTGGTATATGGCGCAATTCTAGTCATTGGTGCTGCCAGTGGCGGGCATAGCTTATTACAGCCGTTACAAGGTATTACTGCGCCACATATTGCAGCAAATTCTTCTGACACAAATTCAAATAGTGTACATGCACTACCATTTCAGCAAGTTAAAGGTGTTGAAGGATTAAATACTGCGATCCTAAAAGCGGCAAAAGAGGGCAGACCCGTGATGCTCGATTTTTATGCGGATTGGTGTATTTCATGCAAAGAAATGGAGTCATTTACATTTAGTGATGCAGAAGTGCAAAACTCTTTAAATAATTTTGTTATTTTGCAATCAGATGTCACCGAAAATGATGCACAAGATCAAGCCTTACTAAAAAAATTAGGGCTATTCGGACCACCAGCAATTTTATTTTATGACAATTCGGGTAACGAACTGCGTAATTATCGTGTAGTGGGCTATATGGATGCGCCAAAATTTGCATCGCATATTGAAAGCTTTAAACAATCTGGCACGATTGCTTTAATCGACTAAAATATTATCGCCTCGTTTTACTATTCGTGTATTTTTGTCAAATCCAAAATATTCTAAATTTCTAGTTTCGGCCAAAAGCAGATACTCAACGACCCAAGTTCAGTTGCGGCGGGGATTTGCCGAAAACCGTCCGACAAACCAAAATCCACCACAACTTCAAAAACATTCATAAAACCGAAAATCCCTCCGTCAACTGCAACGGCTTATTAGGCAGTAACCGCTTCTTGTTCAGGTCTAGGAACAACGCCTAGATTTTGCAGCATGCCGAGCGTATCCCAATTCACCCACGATTCAACGAACTTGCCATCTGATGTGTGACTGATAAAAATCCCGGTCACCGTTGATTGCTTGCCCGTGGCAGGGATGTCCGGCAAGTCGCCCCTCTGAGTGCCAGAGGCTGTCCAGCGGCACACAACCTTGTCACCTTCGGCGATAAGGTCTTCAATGGTGAGATGAAGATCGGGAAAGGCGGAGCGGTACATCGAGACAAACTGCTTGTATCCTTCAGTACCATGCACCGGTGGGATCTGGGGATCGTGTAAAACCCCCTCGTCCGCGATGAGCTCATTAACGAGAGAAAGATTGCCTTTATTACACACTTCCTCTATCAGACGGCGTACAGTTGCTATGTTTTCTTCTGACATGGTATTCCTCCTTAGTATTGTTTTTTACTAATTGGGGATTACATTTTACTCCTTAGTGAGCAGTAGTAGTTATTTTTATAATTGTGTTATTTTGCTTTAATTTTTGTGCACCAAATTGATACAAAAGTAACGTTGTTGATTTAAATATTTTTTTGAAAAAACACTTAAAGTTAAAAGTAACAAAGAACAATTTAATTTACTTTTAATTTTGATAAATTATATCTATTTATTATTTATTCAGCGCAATGCCCACTGTGGGTCGTTAGCGGTCATTCGTTAATTGTTGATATTACTGTAGGAATAAGCGATCCGCCTTTCCTGGCTGATGTTCCCCATAATTCATTAAGTCGATTGTCTCTACCACAAGCAAAGCGGTAATACTTATAACGCAAAGGATTCTCTTGGTAATAATTCTGGTGATAATCTTCAGCCGGATAAAAAGTTTGTGTCGGCAATAACTCTGTTACTACAGGTTGTTTAAAGATACCAGATACATTCAACGCCCTTTTAGATTCTTCGGCTAATTTTCGTTGCTCTGCGTTGCGATAAAAAATTGCGGTGCGATAGCTATCGCCTTTATCACAAAATTGTCCATCATCTGTAAGTGGGTCTACGTTATGCCAAAAAACATTAAGCAAAGTTGCATAATCAATCTTTGCTGGATCATAAGTCACTTCCACTGCTTCAAAGTGACCCGTGCCGCCTGCAGAGACTTGTTTATAACTTGGGTCCTCTACATGTCCACCGGTATAACCTGACACCGTTGACACAACCCCTGCGAGCTTATCGAACGGAGGTTCCATACACCAAAAGCAACCACCCGCAAAAATTGCAGTCTCTAGCTTTTTAGAAGTTTGATCTTGGGATTCTGTATTTTCTGACCATGCCCAACTCGCAAATACCATCATGTAGAGTGTGAATAAAATCAGACCGAATTTTTTCTGTCTATTACGCATAAGTAGTGCCGCTACGTTATATGTCTTCTTTTTTGAGTGGCACAAAATTGCATGGTTCAGCGATTTTGGCATGGCTCATTAATAAACTTTCCTTAAAAAGTTTGCCTATTTTGCTCAATTTTCACGATTTAGCGATTATCTTATGAATAAATTCGTGAAAATTCTTAAAAAATACAAGATTTTGCAAAGTATATTGGTAACCCTACAAAAACCATGTACACTGCGATGAGTTATATATTACCTGCAAGATCAAAGCATTTAGCAGCAAGATTCTATTAGTAATGGCCAAACTCCTACTATTGAATGGTCCAAATCTGAATTTATTAGGGCAGCGCGAGCCCGATGTGTATGGCCATGATTCTCTTGCAGATGTCGTCCAACGGGCCCGTCAAAAAGCGAACCAGCTGGGACATGAGCTAGAGGATTTTCAAAGCAATGCTGAGCATGAATTAGTCAACCGTATTCATCAAGCTAAACAAGACGATATTGGCATGATTATTTTTAATCCCGGCGCATTTACTCATACCAGCATATCGTTGCGAGATGCGTTGCTTGGTGTAGACATTCCATTTATCGAACTGCATTTATCCAATGTGTTCGCACGCGAGAAATTTCGCCAACATTCCTTTTTATCTGATATTGCACTTGGCGTAATTTCTGGCATGGGTGCAAAAGGATATGAGCTTGCCGTTGAAGCCGCAGATTACAAACTAACTGAGAGCTAAACATGGACATTCGTAAAGTAAAAAAACTGATCGAGTTAATCGAAGAATCAGGCATTGCAGAAATTGAAATCAAAGAAGGCGAAGAATCCGTGCGCATTAGCCGTGGCACATCTATGGCTGGTGCAAATCAGGTAGTTGTACCGCAAATTCCTACTACACCGATTGCACCCCAGCATCCCTCCACTGAAACAGTGCCAGCAGTTGAGGAACAAACTGATGTCCCTAGTGGCCACACGGTAAATTCGCCGATGGTGGGAACATATTATGAAGCACCTGCTCCGGGACAAAAGCCTTTTGTTGAAGTAGGGCAGTCTGTTCAAGTGGGTGATACCCTATGCATTATTGAAGCCATGAAAATGTTAAATCAAATTGAAGCAGATAAAGCCGGCATAATAAAAGTTGTGTTAGTTGAAAATGGCCAGCCTGTTGAGTATGGGCAAGCACTGTTTGTAATCGGCTAGCTTCCTCACCTAAATTTATTATCGTGTTAGATAAAGTTGTTATTGCCAATCGTGGCGAAATCGCACTACGCATCTTACGTGCATGCCGTGATATGGGAATTAAAACAGTCGCAATTTATTCGGAAGCCGATCGCGATTTAATGCATATCGGTATGGCGGATGAAGCCGTTTGTGTGGGCCCTGCGTCTGCAGCAGAAAGTTATTTAAATATTCCTGCCATTATCAGTGCTGCAGAAGTAACTGATGCGTCAGCGATTCATCCAGGCTATGGATTTTTATCTGAGAACCCTGAGTTTGCTGAGGTTGTTGAATCAAGTGGCTTCGTATTTATAGGGCCAACTGCCGAAACCATTCGCATGATGGGTGACAAGATTTCTGCTAAGCGTGCTATGGAGGCCGCGGGCGTTCCCTGTGTGCCTGGAAGTACAGAGCCCATTAGCGAAGATACAGATAAAAGCATGCGTATGGCACGAGACATTGGCTATCCAGTTATTATAAAAGCCGCTGGCGGTGGTGGTGGTCGCGGCATGCGCGTGGTATTTGAAGAAAGTAATCTAATTGAGGCTATTTCGCTCACTAGCACTGAAGCCAGAACTGCGTTTCATGATGATCGTGTGTATATGGAAAAATTTCTGCAAGGCCCTCGTCATGTTGAATTTCAAGTTCTTGCCGATACCCATGGTAACGCAATTCATTTATGTGAACGTGATTGCTCCATGCAACGCCGCAATCAAAAGGTCATAGAGGAAGCCCCCGCATTTGGTATTACAAAAGAACAACGTAATGCAATTGGTGAACGTGTTACTGAGGCATGCCGCCAACTTGGTTATCGTGGTGCTGGCACCTTTGAATTTTTATTTGAAAACGGTGAGTTTTATTTCATTGAAATGAATACGCGTGTGCAAGTTGAACATCCAGTAACAGAGATGATTACTGGTATCGATATCGTTAAACAACAATTATTAATTGCATCAGGTGAAAAACTTTCTTTTACGCAAGACGACATCAAAATCCGTGGGCATGCAATTGAATGTCGAATTAATGCTGAAGATCCATATAAGTTTATTCCTTGCCCAGGCAAGATCACTCATTTTCACTGCCCAGGTGGACCAGGTATTCGTGTCGATACTCATTTATACGATGGCTACGTGGTACCTCCTTACTATGACTCAATGATAGGAAAACTATTAGCCTTAGGGCATAGTCGTGATGGCGCCATTACGCGTATGATTGGCGCATTGCACGAAATCGTAATTGATGGGATCACCACAAATATTCCTTTATTACAAGAGTTGATGCGTGATCAAGTGTTTGTTAATGCTAAGCACAACATTCACTATCTAGAAAACAAGCTTAAAGAATAACTTTTCAACACGAATGCCTCGCTCTCGTGTTTGAAATCAGTCTTCGTATCACTCTAGGACAACATATTGCTGTTGAGGTAATCCTTGAGGAATTGGGTGCAATCTCCATTAGCTTACAAAACGCTGTAGATGACACACTATTTGTTCAGGAGTTTGGCGATACTCCTTTATGGAAACAAATTACACTTACAGCACTTTTCCAAGACAAGATAGAACTAGATCACTTTCAAAATACACTTGAAGATCTTCTGGCTCGCCCCATAAAGATTTCGACCCGAATCATTGGCGAACAAGACTTGCAAAATACCTGGATGCAAGGATTACAGCCTATGCAATTTGGCGAGTGATTATGGGTTTGTCCAAGCTGGTGCACCCCTCCCGATCCATTTGCAATAAATATTCAATTAGATCCCGGATTAGCCTTCGAAACGGGTACCCATCCAACTACTGCTCTATGCCTTGAGTGGTTAGCGAATAATACTCCTATGCATAAAGTGATTATTGATTTTGGTTGTGGTTCCGGCATTCTTGCCATCGCTGCATATTATTTAGGCGCCAAAACAGTTTTCGCCATTGACCATGATACTCAATCAATTCAGACCACACATATTAACGCAGTACGCAATCACCTACTGCCAAATAATCAGCTCAAGATTTTAATTTCAAATGACTTAAGTGGTGTGACATGTAAAGTGCTAATAGCAAATGTATTGTTGCAGCCCTTAGTTAAACTTGAACAACACTTCGCCGATGCAGTCACGCATTCTGGAAAAATAATATTATCCGGTATACTTCAGCATCAATTTGAAGAGCTCGCCAAAGCATATCAGCCACATTTCAATATTGATCAAATATACTCAAAAAATGAATGGTTATTAGTTGCAGCAACTCGTCGTTAAAATTAAATTCCGCGAATCAAATTCCGAATGTATACCAAATGTCCTGAATGTCATGCCATATTTCGCATTACTACGGAACAGCTAGAAATTGCTGATGGATTAGTTCGTTGCGGTCTATGTGATTCAGTATTTAATGGTAAAGACCACTTACATGAAGACTATGGACAGTCAACTACGCCTCCGCCGAGTTCTTTAGAGAAACAACAAGAGCCAAATGAAGAAAACTTCTCAACTACTGATACCACTCAAGATTACTACGATCAACAAGATGATGATGAGGCCTTAATCAATGCAGATAAGATTCCTACAGTAATCAGAGACGACTTTGGCAGTGGCATACTATCTAATCCTAGCAATCCAATACAGATCGCTTTATGGACGATAGGAGCTATTGCGCTCGCGATATTTTTCCTCGGTCAAATCACTTATTGGCAAGATGTAGATGTGTTACCACGACCTTGGGTAAATAATTTTTGTGCAGTTGTAGGCTGTAAATCCGATGTAGAGCAAGATCTTTCAGCAATTAGAATTTTAAATCGAAATATCTATACACATCCAAATGTAGAAAATGCATTGATGATTACTTTATCGTTTGTTAATGAAAGTGAAATCTCCCAACCATTTCCACTTTTACAAATCGCTCTATTGAACACACAAGGAGAAATTGTCGCGATTCGGCGTTTTTCACCTGAGGCTTATCTTGTTAATAAGACCCTTGCAACTACATTGATGCAGCCCAACCAGCCCGTTGGCGCGCGCCTTGAAGTCTTTGATCCAGGAAGTACAGTTATAGTCTATGAAATCGAGTTCTATTAAAGCGTCTGATTCACCTAAGCCTTTGAAAATAGGCCTTATTCCTTAGATCCTAAAGTCCTGCTTGCCACAATGGCAGGAATTACCGACTCGGTATTTCGTAAAATCTGCATACAACATGGTACCGGCACTACTGTCGCCAAAATACTCGCCTCTGATATTTCGCTTTAGCAAACTATAAAAAGTTCGACACGAGTAATAAAGTCTACTAATCCGAATTCTCGCATTGTACAAATAGCTGGGTGAATCTAAGAATGATGGCTACTGCAACTCAATTTTGTGTGAACAAAGGTGCGCAAATCATTGACATCATTATGGGTTGCCCTGCTAAAAAAGTTGGCAAAAAAAAGCTGGCTCCGCCTTACTAGAAAATGAAACAACAGTCGCTTAATTTTTAGAAGCAATGGATAACACAGTTGATGTACCCATTACTTTAAAAATACGAACCGGGATTTCTCCACAAAAACACAATGCTAGAAAAACATTGCACTACTTGCTGAATCTATAGGAATCAAAGTGCTTGCCATACATTCGCGCACACGTCAATGCTTGTACCGAGGTGAAGTAGATTACAAAACAAAAAAATGTAAAATATTTGGTGGGTATGCCAGTTATTGCAAAAAAGAACTTGGCTTTTACTGAAGCAAATGCGATTATGATAGGGAGAGCAGCGCAAGGTAATCCTTGGATCTTTAACCAAGTGAATTGCTACATTAATACATAACAAGAAGTTGCCCACACCATCATCGGAAGAAATCAAAAACGTAATGCAAGCTCATGTTGATGACTTGTATTGACATTATGGAAGCAAAGTGGGTGTATGTGCTGCTCGAAAACATATCGCTTGATATCTAAAAAAATTTACAAGCTATGCGATATTTAAAGATGCATTGTTGCAAACAGTGGTACATTGCAACAACAAAAACTATTTACAGAATTCTTTAAATATCCGCTAGCCTACAACTTGGAGTTAGTCGCATGATTGCATCGTTTTCTACCGCTCAAGTAACCAACTTACATAGCGAACGCCGCAAGCAACCTTTACGTGACACGGTTACAAATTCTTTACGCCTGTATTTAAACCAATTAAGCGGTCATGAACCTGAAGACCTTTATAAAATGTTCATAGAAGAAGTTGAACGTCCGCTTCTAGAATCTGTTATGCAGTACTGCAATGGCAATCAAACAAAAGCAGCTATGTATTTAGGCCTCAATCGCGGCACACTCCGTAAAAAGCTCAAAATATATGGGCTGAATTAGTCACCCAAATTTTTTTAGATTATTTCATAGGCCAGCTCCACTAGGCAGATGGTTCGTCGTGCGTTAATTAGCGTTTCCGATAAATCAGGCGCTGTAGAATTTGCTCGTGCGCTAAGCAAACTAAATATTGAGCTCTTATCTACTGGCGGTACTGCAGATCTGCTAAGTAATGACGGGCTAAACGTTACAGAAGTCTCCGACTACACAGGATTTCCAGAAATCATGGATAGTCGTGTTAAGACATTGCATCCAAAAATTCATGGCGGCATCCTTGGTCGCCGTGACATCGATAAACAAGTCATGCAAGAGCATGGTATTGCGCCTATAGATCTAGTTGTAATCAACCTCTATCCGTTTGCTGCAACTGTCGCCAAACCAAATTGTTCATTGGAGGATGCAATTGAGAATATCGATATTGGTGGCCCTGCTATGTTGCGTGCCGCAGCAAAAAATTATGCCCATGTTGCCGTAGTTGTAGACCCAACGGACTACCCCAAAATTGTTAACTTGCTTAATAAAGGTGATGCAGTGCTCGATCAAGACATGCGGTTTGACCTTGCAGTGAAGGCATTTGAGCATACCGCTCAATACGACGGTATGATTGCAAATTATTTAGGCAAAAAATTGCCTGGAAACCAGACGATTTTCCCGCGCACACTAAATCTTCAATACCGGCTATCACAGGTGCTGCGCTATGGAGAAAACCCTCATCAACGCGGTGCCTTTTATGTCGAAGAAGGCGCGCTCGAACCTAGTGTTGCAACCTCTGAAGTTATTCAAGGAAAACAATTATCATTTAACAATGTCGCTGATACCGATGCGGCTCTGGAATGTGTAAGACAATTTACTTCTCCCGCATGTGTCATCGTTAAACATGCCAATCCTTGTGGTGTGGCAACTGGTGACAATATTTCACAGGCCTATGAGCGCGCATATCAAACTGATCCTACCTCTGCATACGGTGGCATTATTGCTTTTAATCAAGAACTGGATGCTAAGACCGCAAGCAAGATAATTGATCGACAATTTGTTGAGGTTCTAATCGCGCCAGTCATTTCTGAGGCTGCCCGTGAAGCCTTAGCATCTAAAAAAAATATTCGCGTATTAGAGTGTGGGGTATGGAAAGGAACGATAGAATCATTCGATTACAAACGCATAATTGGTGGTTTACTCGTACAAGATCGCGACTTAGGCGTTGTTGAAAAAGAAAATATAAAAATTGTCTCAAAACGTTCGCCCACGGTTAATGAGCTTGAAGACTTATTGTTTGCTTGGAGAGTAGTGAAATTTATAAAGTCTAATGCCATTGTCTATGCACATGATCAACAAACAATTGGTATAGGTGCAGGACAAATGAGTCGTGTTTATTCAGCTAAAATTGCTGCGATCAAAGCCCATGATGAAAACTTAGAGGTTGCTGGATCGGTAATGGCTTCCGATGCCTTCTTCCCATTTCGCGATGCAATTGATGCAGCGCATGAAAACGGTATCACAGCCATTATTCAACCTGGCGGATCAAATAACGATGACGAAATTATTGCTGCAGTAGATGAATTTGAAATCTCTATGGTATTCACCGGCATGCGACACTTCCGCCATTAAAATACTTTTAAAAATGCATCTTTTATTTTGTACCTTTGTTGCAGTGTATTCTGCAATGCTCACTTAACATAGATGTAATCTATATATCTTAATTACGATATGCATTGTCTCAAAAAAAACTCAGTATTTTTTAAAAGTACTTAACACAACAGTTCAACACCTAGAACAGGCCAATGGAGCTTTTCGTTCAAATTTCCAGCATCATGTTTCCAATAATCACCATTGTGGTGTTAGGTACGGTTCTTGGTCGAGTTTGGCAACTCGATATGGATACAGCGAATCGTATTAATTTAGATGTATTTGTGCCTGCACTTGTATTTTCAGTCTTTAGTGATAAGTCTTTTGCACTATCACATCATCTTCCACTAGCTGCTGCCGGATTAGCCGTTGTGTTGATCGCCGGAATAGCCGCTTTGTTAATTTCTAAATTTACTGGCTACTCATTTAGAACCATTGCACCTCCGATGATGTTTCATAATGCAGGTAATGTTGGTTTGCCCTTGATGAGCCTTGCATTTGGAAAATCAGGTTTGATAACTGGCTTGGTGTTGTTTTTAGTTGGTAGTCTCACACACTTTGGTCTTGGCACGTTAATATTGGCTTCTGGACGCGGGATATTCGCACTTATTAAACAAGCCGTAATCTGGGCCGCTGTACTTGCGCTCTTAATTAATGCCTCACCAATAACTATTACAGAAAGTGTAATGTTACCAATTAGCATGCTAGGACAAATTGCCATACCTTTGATGTTATTTTCATTAGGCGTACGCCTAGCAAAAATAGATTTTCAAGAATGGAAGATTGGCATTGTGTTTGCCATACTTACACCACTCGTTGGGTTTAGCATTGCTTATATTGTCATACACTTCTTTGAGTTTACGTCTATACAAGCAGGGGCATTATTATTATTCGGTTCATTACCACCTGCGGTAATGAATTTTTTATTTGCAGAAAGATTCAATCAACAACCAAAATCAGTAGCATCAATTGTGCTACTTGGTAATCTTTTGGCTATTATTACTTTACCAATTGCACTAGCGTTTGTGCTTACAAATTTTACTTAATAAATAATAATTTAATACAGAAGGATTGACTTCGCAATGAAGGTATTGGTAGTTGGTGGAGGTGGACGCGAACATGCCTTGGCTTGGAAACTATGCCAATCCACAAAAGTTACCCAAATATTTGTAGCACCAGGTAATGCCGGAACCGCACGTGAACCAAAAACAAAAAATGTTGATATCGATGCAGAAGATATTGCATCACTACTCGCTTTTGCTAAACAACAAAACATCGATTTAACCCTTGTGGGCCCTGAGGCACCGTTGGTAGCTGGTATTGTTGATCAATTCAATTGCGAAAAATTACCCATCTTTGGACCTACAGCGGCAACCGCACAATTAGAAGGATCCAAAGCCTTTGCCAAGCAGTTTATGCAGCGCTACCACATTCCAACCGGTGAATATGCTGTATTCACAAATCTCAAAGATGCAAGCGTATATATTTCATCTAAACCTGTTCCCGTTGTGATTAAGGCAGACGGCTTAGCGGCAGGTAAAGGCGTCGTTATTGCACAGACATATCTACAAGCAATGGAATGTGCTGAACAAATGTTAAGTGGCAAACGTTTTGGTCATGCTGGACAATGCATTGTAGTCGAAGAATTTATTCAAGGTGAGGAAGCCAGTTTTATTTGTATGGTCGATGGTGAGCATGTGCTACCAATGGCAACCTCACAAGACCACAAAGCGCGTGATGAAGGAGATGTGGGCCCTAATACTGGAGGTATGGGCGCATATTCCCCTGCACCGATTGTGAATGATTCTATGCATCAACGTATCTTAGATGAAATTATTTATCCAACCGTAAATGGTTTTGCACAACAAGGCACCCCATATATTGGATTTCTTTATGCTGGCCTAATGATTGATTCTCAATCCAACCCATATGTATTGGAATTTAATTGTCGCTTTGGCGATCCTGAAACTCAGCCAATTCTTATGCGCATGCAATCGGACTTAGCTGAATTATGTGTGGCAGCACTTGCAAAACAATTAGATCAGCACAGTATTCAATGGGATGCGCGTTCTGCTCTAGGTGTAGTTCTTGCTGCCGACGGTTATCCTGAGGATTACGAAAAGGGTGAAGTAATTCAAGGACTGCTACAGAAACAGCAAGACACACAAAAAATATTTCATGCAGGAACCAAATTGCATGATGACCAAGTTTTGACTAATGGTGGCCGAGTATTGTGTGCGACTGCACTAGGAAACAATATTCGAGATGCACAAAGACATGCATATGAATTAGTGCAGCAAATTTCTTGGCCAAATATGTATTATCGTTCAGATATCGGGTATCGAGCCATCACAAATAATTCTTAAACGAGATTCAAAATATATATTCAGCGAAGCTACCTACTCTAGCGAAAATACTTGCACATCTCATTTAAGTATTTTTTCAATAAATTCAGGTGATTAAGAACTAAGAATCGTGCATTTAGTAATATTAAATAATTCTTATCTTGTAGAAAAGTTAAGTGTAGTAATTTTCTAAAATGCTTGATTGGCAGTTCAACAATTCCCACAAACTTATATTTATGAGGATGATAATCTGCGAATTAATGAAACAAGGTGCTTGATAAAGCGGTACTACTAGCCGAGGCATAAGAAAACTATGAAATTGTATGTAATGGAGATCCTACTAAACTTGATCGTTTCAGATAATGCTTCTCTTTAGACATCGCGTATTAGCGCACAGCTAAACCTAGTCCATCAATGGTTGAAAATACGATTGAAAGGGTATTTAAGGTTTTAGAATCTAGTAGCTGTAAACCACAACCCTAGCGTTTCATTGCCACAAAAAACTCTTCATTTGTTTTTGTAGTCTGCATTCGACCTAACATGAAGTCCATGGCCTCAATTTCATCCATGGGGTGCAAGAATTTCCGTAGCACCCAAATCTTTTGCAGTTCTTCTTGATCTGTAATCAATTCCTCACGACGCGTACCGGAACGATTAATATTTATTGCTGGAAATACACGTTTTTCTGCAATACGGCGATCCATATGAATCTCCATGTTTCCCGTGCCTTTAAACTCTTCGTAAATGACTTCATCCATTTTGGAACCAGTTTCAACCAATGCCGTCGCAATAATGGTAAGACTGCCACCTTCTTCGATGTTGCGTGCTGCACCAAAAAAACGTTTAGGCCGTTGTAGCGCATTGGCATCTACACCACCTGTTAGTACTTTTCCAGATGCCGGAACCACGGTGTTATAGGCTCGTGCTAAGCGTGTGATGGAATCAAGCAAGATCACCACATCACGTTTATGCTCCACCAATCGTTTCGCTTTCTCAATAACCATTTCTGCAACTTGTACATGTCGGCTGGCAGGTTCATCAAAAGTACTCGATACTACCTCGCCTTGTACCATACGCTCCATTTCTGTCACTTCTTCTGGTCGTTCATCGATAAGCAATACGATTAAATAACATTCAGGATGGTTAGACGTAATACTCTGCGCAATATTTTGCAGCATCAAAGTCTTACCAGCTTTGGGAGGAGAAACAATTAACCCGCGCTGACCCTTACCAATAGGTGCGCAGATATCAATAATTCGAGCAGTGATATCTTCAGTGCTGCCATTACCGCGTTCTAGTTTTAAGCGTTCATCTGGATGCAAGGGAGTTAAGTTTTCAAACAAAACTTTGCGTTTTGCATTTTCTGGTTTATCAAAATTAATTTGATCAACCTTAAGCATTGCAAAATAGCGTTCACTATCTTTGGGCGGACGTATTTTCCCTGAGACGGTATCACCAGTTCGCAATCCAAACCTTCGTATTTGACTAGGTGATACATAGATATCATCAGGACCCGCAAGATAAGAACAATCTGCGGAACGCAAGAAACCAAACCCATCTGGTAATATTTCTAATACGCCATCACCAAAAATATCCTCGCCATTTTTTGCATGTGCTTTAAGAATTGAAAATATAATGTCCTGTTTGCGTGAACGGGCCAAATTATCAATGCCCATCTCTGCTGCAGTATCTATCAACTCAGAAGCTGGTTTAATTTTTAATTCCGTTAAATTCATGACGTTTCTAGCATGTTATTATTAAAAAGAAAAAGAAGTTGTAAATCGCTCATGCACAAAATAATGCTTTGCATACTTGCACAGAACTTGGTTAACGCAGCAAAAAAGCGCTCTACTTATTTAGAATTTCTCAGCGTGGTTAGTATGTGTCGCTTTCTCGCCAGTTAATATTTTTGGTTAATTAATATAGATAATTGATAGGAATCTTTGTGTAAAAATTAAGGCTTAGATACTTTGATCAATAAATGCAGTTAATTGCGATTTTGATAATGCACCCACTTTTGTAGCTTCTGCATTACCATTTTTGAAAATCATTAATGTTGGGATGCCACGTACCCCATATTTAGGTGGTGTATTAGGATTATCATCGATGTTAAGCTTAGTTACCTTGAGTTTGCCTTTATATTCACCAGCAATCTCATCAAGTAACGGCGCAATCATTTTACAAGGGCCACACCATTCTGCCCAATATTCAACCAATACAGGTTGCTCAGACTGTAATACTTCTTGTTCAAAACCGTCATCACTAATATGACTAATTTCTTCACTCACTTAACTAATACTCCAATGTTTTAAAAGCTAAAATTTTGTACTTGAAAACAGACGCCTGAAATGGCGAACTTAAGGAAACCTATCTAGAAAACAACTACTGTGCCTATTTTTATGCATTCTTTATATTTTTACAAGCCTACGGGACAATATGGGCAATTTTTACCGACAAGAGCGCAAGTTTGTCATCTACAGACTTGTAGAATAGGCCATTTTTTAGCCTAATTTATGTTGGTTTCTAACAAAAGCATCAATTTTTTACCTGTAAAAGTCTACGCCATTCACTTATAAAATAGACTTTTGATTCGTCTAAAATGCTTATAAATAAATAATTTCTAACAAGCTATAAATGGCCTAATTATGAAGACATTAAGAATATGTGTGTTGGGAGGAACCGGGTTTGTGGGAAGCCACTTATGTGCTGAACTGGTAAAGCGTGGCCATAATCTCAAAATTCTTACCCGTCGACGTGAACGCCATCGAGATTTACTAATTTTACCAAGCGCACAAATTATTGAGTCTAATATTCATGACGAGGCACAATTAAACACACATTTTCAAGATTGTGACGTCGTGATTAATCTCGTAGGCATTCTTAATGAGAAAGGTCATAGTGGAAAAGGATTTCATATGGCACACGTAGAACTGGCTCGCAAAGTCATTACTATGTGCTCTAGCTGCAAAATCGAAAGACTACTACACATGAGCGCACTCAATGCCAGCCCAAATGAAAAAAGTTTTTATTTACGTACTAAGGGTGAGGCCGAAAATTATGTACACACCTTTACAGCATATAAAATTGCTGTAACAAGTTTTCGGCCTTCGGTTATTTTTGGGCCCGAAGATGATTTTATAAATCGCTTTGCATCAATTTTAAAGTTAACCCCTTGGTTTTTTCCTTTGGCATGTGCAAGCACGAAATTTGCGCCTGTTTATGTGGGTGACGTTGTAAAAGTCATGGTTAATTCAATAGATGACCCAAATTCATTTGGGGAAAGACTAAATTTATGCGGTCCCAAGCAATATACATTAAAGCAGCTTGTGCAATATATTGCAGATACATGTGGGTATAAAAGAATAATTATTGGACTACCCAACTGGTTGTCAAAGTTGCAAGCGCATATTTTAGAATATGTACCAGGTAAACCATTTTCTATAGACAACTATTATTCGCTACAAAAAGATAGTGTTTGTACAGAAACAAAAAACTGTCCTACCTCTTTAGAGACAATTGCTCCTAGTTACTTGTTGAGTCAATCCAGATATGCACGCTATGATAAATTCCGAACCAAACATCATCATTGACACTCATTTGTTGTATTTAGTATTGAATTACGCTGTACTTCTGGTATTTTTGATATTTCTTCTACGCGTTTATAAAAAAGTTTAAAATCGCTATTACACAATTCAAATATACGTTTAAACGCCGGCACTAAATCGCGATACAAAGCGATTGCTCCTAATTGTGCATTGTTTAGTGGCCCAGACACCCATTGTGCATATCTCGATAATTGATTATTTTGTTTACTTAAATTTTCAAAGTTTTCACGAAATTTAGCAATTTTATTGGTTTTTTCTATTCGCATGGCTTCCGCTGTTAAGCCTTGTGTGTACAGTTGCTCAAATTCTTGGCGAGCAGAATTAATAAAAGTGAAAAAAACTGTTTTTTGTTTTAACCAATTCTCATATTTATTTAGTTCATCTATACGTTGCTGTTGCTGCAGCCAACGACGCACGCCAAGCTCTTCTACAGCTGTTGCAAAGGCTTCATTAAAGGCGGAGTCACCTTTCACATAAAATTGTTGATGCGCGAGTTCATGAAAAATATAAGATGCAGTGATGATCTCACCACGATTGAGCATAGTGCTAAGTAGCGGATCGTCAAACCACCCCAATGTAGAGTAGGCGGGTACCCCAGCAACAAACACATCGAAACCTCGGTCGGTCAGTCGTGCCGCATAACTTTGTGCCTTATTTTCATCGAAATAACCACGATATTGCACACAGCCGATGACTAGAAAACACCACTGCTGGAGAACGATAGAAAATTCCGGTGCTGCAAAAACATTCCATGTCACATAGGGCCTATCTAGCTGCACATAGCTGCGATAACTATCGTTATCCGGCAATTTAAGTGTGGAGCTCGCAAATGAACGTAACTGTTGGGCAAGCTTTAATTGCTCGATTAGTTTTTCGTCACGTTCAGAATCGTTTACGATGTCTGTTATGGGTTCACGTTTTGAAATTAGTGCAAAATGACCTGTGATAGATTGGTGGTAATAACCAATCGTACTACAGCCTGTGCACCCTAATACCAGTACCAGTAGCATAAGCACCAAGTCGTTAATTCTCCTCATGATTTTACGTTATCACACTCACATAATCTGACAATGGAAGTTTATTTAGTTGGCGGAGCGGTGCGAGACGAATTGTTAGGCATACCCGTTAAAGAACGTGATTGGGTAGTTGTGGGTTCAAACCCCAAAGAAATGCTTGCACAAGGATATCGACAAGTTGGCAAAGACTTTCCTGTATTTTTACATCCACATAGCAATGAAGAATATGCCCTCGCCCGCACTGAACGAAAAAAAGGACGCGGTTACTACGGATTTGAGATTCATGCCTCACCAAATGTGAGCCTCGAAGAAGATCTATTGCGGCGTGACTTAACCATTAATGCGATGGCCAAGAGTGAATCAGGAAAGATTATTGACCCCTATGGTGGACAGCAAGATTTAAACGCTAAACTATTGCGTCATGTTTCCGGTGCATTTACTGAGGACCCATTGCGTGTACTGCGGGTTGCGCGTTTCGCAGCGAAATTCGCTTCGCATGGATTCAGGATTGCTGATGAAACCCTGCAATTAATGCGACATATTGTAAGCTCAGGAGAATTAAAGGAACTCGCACCGGAGCGTGTATGGCAAGAAACACGATGCGCTCTGACTACTGAATCACCTGCGAAGTTTTTTTCAGTACTGCATACTATACATGCCTTGGCACAAACCCATACCAGTATTAGCGATCAATTTTCAAATAAGCAGGCGCGTGAATATGGGCTTGCCGCATTAGATAGAATTTCACTGCTGGAAGATGAACCTTGTATGCGATTTGCGGCATTGCTTGGCGGACTTTATTTTAATCAGCAAGAAGATGCATACAACGATATTCACAGATTAATTAAACAACTTACTTTGCCGAATACTTGCAAAGAATTACTTACACTCACTGCGAACCTACAATATCAGTGCCATGAAGTGTTTAATCTAGATGAAAGACAACTTCTGAGTCTGCTACATAAATTAGATGCTAGAAGAAAACCTGAGCGCTTTGTAGCATTATTAACAATATTTTCAGCAATCTATAAAACTGTAACTGGTGAAAGTGAATATGCACAAGCAGATTGGCTACAACTCACTTCAAAAACAATTGATAATGTGGATGTAGGCGAATGGATTAGACAGGGCTTAAATAGTGAAGAACTTGCCAGTAACCTAGAACGCGTTCAACTAGAATTACTTAAAGAACAAATCAAAGAGAAACATTCTACCAATAAGTAAGGAGTAAAATTGTTCCTAGCAAAATTCTATACAGCACAAATGGCAACATACCCACTTGACTGACAAACTTGATAAACAACCGTATACATAAAAATGCAACGAATGCAGAACAAGCTATTACTCCAAATACCAGACCCCATTGAATAATCACGCCTTGCTGTAAGGCGTGATAACTACCATAAACAGATGCTGCAAAAATTGTTGGAATTGCAAGTAAAAAAGAAAACCGCGCTGCCTCTACGCGAGTAAGTCCCAACCACAAGCCTGCGGTCATGGTGACGCCAGCACGAGATGCGCCAGGAATTAATGCTGTGGCTTGCGCCAAGCCAATCAACACTGCATCCACAACAGTTAATTGTTTAGTTTGGCGCGTTTGTTTACCGCGCCAATCTGCTAACCATAATAACAAACCAAATATAATCGAGGCGATTGCGACCACTATTGCATTGCGGACATACTGAATCACATAGGAATGAAACAATAATGCGGCAATGAATATTGGCAGTGTGGCCCATAGTAATAGCCAAGCAAGACTCCCGTCATCAGTAGCATCATCATACGCACCCAATGAATAAAACCAACTCTTTGCTAATTTGCGCAGATCGCTTCGAAAATAAAACAGCACGGCCAATAAGCTGCCTAGATGTACGGCAATATCGATGGCAATGCCTTGATCTTGCCACTCCATAATTATTGGCAAGAGCACTAAATGAGCAGAACTTGAAATAGGTAAAAATTCAGTAATTCCCTGAATTACTGCTAATAAAAAGGCATGTAGAGAGCTCATCTAAGTAAGTTCTCGTCCTTTAGAGCCGTGCGCGCATATCACGTAAGGTGAATCGATCTGCTCCGTAGTCTATTCCTTTCCCTAATACCATAACCTGAAAGCGCTCACTGATTGCAGAACCCAATGTGAGTTGTTTAAGTTGTGCAATCTGTGCAATGCGCTCGATCTCACTATCCTTTGTTGGCTGCCAATCGAGTAAATGATTTGCCAGCATAAAGTTTCGTTGCGAACCAAAAGACAATACACCCAAGTTTAAATGTGCAGCTGCTTTTGCTACTGCAGAAAAATCTACATCCGCGGTAATATCTTGAAGACCAGGATTTATAAACGGGTTTTCAGACACATTGTGTTTAAAATAGCTGCGTAACGTCCCCATTGACCGCTGTGGATGGTAATATTCACTGCGCGGGTAACCATAATCGACTACAAACATGATGCATTGATCACAACAACATGTCCATTTGAATAAAGTATTTTCTAAATTAATATTAATTTCACTACGATAATACTCCGTGAGTGGCTTATCCAGCATTACCATTAAGTAATCTAATGCTGCATCAAGCTCTTCAGATGGGTCTTGTAGCTGCCAGATAAATTTTTTTCCTTCCGTTAACGTTACGCACCTTTCTTTAAAAATTTGTGAACCCACCTCAAAGCATTTAATCGGCAGCGCATCTAACACTTCATTAGCTATAATAATTGCAGTTTCTATTTCACATGATAAATCGGGCAACCACTCAATTATTGAAACATGTTCTGGCAATTCGGATGCGAGTAGTTCTTTCTGCTTTATTCTTAATGGTTCGCTGGGGTCATAAATATAATACTGACTTGGTAATTGTCCCCAAGCACGCAAATAAGCCAAGACATCACAAGCAAGTCGGCCACTTCCTGCGCCTATTTCTAAAATAGTTCGCTTTGGATCATCACGGATTAACTTAGCGCACGCATGTGCGAGGCAATAAGCAAGGTGTACCGAAGTTTCAGGTGCGGTAATAAAGTCCCCATCTTCACCAAAAATTTGCTGCTGACTATGGTAGTACCCAACAGACGGATCATGTAATACCAGCTGCATGTATTGATCAAAACAAAGACTGCCAGAGTGTTTTTGAATTTCTTGCATGACACGCTTTGCACAATTTTCTGTGTATATCTGTTGTGCTGCAGTAAGTTCAATAGAATATATATTAGACATTCAGTCTATTCCTAGAAGGTATGTTAGAGTTTATACATAGTAATGCTTAGAAAAAAACGCGATGAGCAATCCAAAAGTAATTATGATAACAGGTGCCGCGCGGCGCATTGGTGCGGAACTTGTTCGTTACTTGCACCAATCCGGCATGAATATTATCTTACATTATCGCAGCTCGAAAAAAGATGCCACCGCACTCGCCAACAAACTTAATGCGCAGCGTCCTGATTCGGTAAAACTGTTGCAAGGTGATTTAAAAGAATATGCAAATATACCTAACTTAATAAAAAAAGCAGTCTCGCTCTTTAACGACATAGATGTCTTAATTAATAATGCTTCATCTTTTTTCCCTACAGATCTGAATGAAATCGACGAAGACATTTGGGAGGATTTAATTGGGGTTAACCTCAAAGCACCCTTATTTTTAACCCAAGCTATTGCACCACATTTAAAAAGTTCTAATGGCTGCATCATAAATATTGTCGATATTCATGCTGATCGACCGTTAAAGGATTATCCCTTGTATTGTATTGCTAAAGCGGGCCTGGTGATGCTTACCAAATCCATGGCGCGTGAACTTGCGCCTGAGGTTCGAGTGAATGGCATTGCTCCAGGTGCCATCATGTGGCCCGAAGTGGAGCATTACGAAGGCATGCATCAAGAAATTATTTCGCGTACTGCTTTGAAACGTGAAGGCAGCCCCAAAGACATTGCCGACACAGCGCTGTTTTTAATTAACCATGCTAACTATATCACCGGCCAAATCATTGCAGTGGATGGTGGACGAACATTGAGTAATTAAAGTCAATGGTAATATCAATTAAAATGTTAGGTAGCCAGTTGACAAATTCTGATTTATGCAAGATGTGAACATCCGCTTTCGGCCCAAAGCGGACATTCCAGTGGTAGACTTTTACAATTCCATGTAATGAGATTTTAACCATTAGCGCATAGGTTAGAAGAACAGAGTAATTAAAATTATCCAACTGCTAAATTTTTTTACACCATCATGCTAAGCGCAATTCGGGACATATCAATTAACGCTTGTCCTGGAACTGAAATTTTTGTGCTCGAGTGGTCTGTACTACTAAGAAAAAATGATGAATAACCAGGAATTACAAGCTAAAAAACAACAAGTAATGGCTCGTGGCCAGGCCAACCTCTATCCAGTTTACGTAGATCGGGCAAAAAACGCAGAAGTATGGGATGTTGAAGGTAATCGTTACATTGATTTTGGTGCGGGCATTGCGGTCTGCAACACAGGGCATTCACATCCCCATGTAGTTGCTGCAGTCAAGAAACAAATTGGCCAGTTCAGTCACACCTGTGTCATGGTAAATCCCTACGCGAGTGTCGTGGAACTGGCTGAAAAGCTGACTCAGCTGGCTCCAGGGAGCAGCCACAAAAAGGCCATATTTGTGTGTACCGGAGCGGAAGCCGTTGAAAACTGTATTAAAATTGCCCGTGCCCAAACAGGCCGTCGAGGTGTCATTGCATTTAATGGTGGTTACCACGGCCGAACCAATATGACCATGGCATTGACTGGTAAGATCACGCCGTATAAAAAGCTTTTTGGCCCCTTCCCGGGAGAAATTTTCCATCTCCCTTTCCCTATGAATTTACATGACGTCAATACTGATGATTCTTTGGCTGCACTAGAGAATCTATTTAAGATTGATATTTCACCGAGCGACGTTGCTGCAATTATTATTGAGCCTGTACAGGGTGAGGGTGGATTTTATCCAGCACCGAAAGAACTGCTTCAGGCATTGAGAGAAATTTGTGACAAACATGGCATCGTCTTTATAGCTGATGAAATTCAGACTGGGTTTGGTCGTACTGGAAAAATGTTCTGAGCAGAACACGCCAACGTTGAGCCTGATTTGATGACCATGGCTAAAGGCATTGCTGGTGGTTTTCCTCTAGCTGCTGTAATAGGGAAAGCCGAAATTATGGACGCTCCTCTTCCTGGTGGACTGGGCGGCACCTATGGCGGTTCACCGGTGGGTTGCACCGCTGCTTTGGCGGTGCTTGAAGTTATTGAGCAGGAGTCGCTGATCCAGTGTGCAAATCAAATTGGCAAGTTGTTTGCCGCACGCCTAGGTACACTTCAACAAAAGTATCCGCAATTAATAGACGAAGTGCGCCAATTAGGTGCCATGATTGAGATCGAGTTCGTGAAAAACAAGGATCCTCGACAGCCAAATACCGAACTCACGCAGTCGATTGTTGCCAAAGCTGCGAAGCACGGAATAATCCTGCTTGCCTGTGGATTTTTCGGCAATGTTATTCGTTTTCTACCGCCACTTACCGTGGAGCTGGAATTGGAGAATGAAGGTCTTGATCGCTTTGAGGATATTCTAAGTGAAATACTAGATCAGTAAACGCCGACAAAATAATGCAAATAAATGGTTGTGTTATGTAGCCATTATAATCAACCAAGAGTTTGCTCGAAATTATGATCGAGTTTTTTTGGTGAAATTTTTGGCAGGTGTGGCGAATAGTTGCAAGAGTCGCTAAAAAAACATTATACATCGCGTTTTTGGTCAATCTAATCTGCATTTTAGGTTTTAGAACATTTAAAAAATGTTTTGAAGAAAACAACATCTGAATAGTTATTTTTTTTATTATATATATATCTATCTGAAAAAGCTCTTCGGTTGAAGAACCGCTATTGGCCGTAAGCGGTCGTTTTAATTTAAATATTTTTGCAAATTTATGATTGAACTGGTGGGTTATAGATTTATTTGAAAAGTAGAGTCTTCAAAATTCATAATCAACTAATTTCATTTCTCCATTTTCTAAACTCGCTTCGCATAACTCATCTATAGTTCGTTCTTCTTCGGGATGCACCACTTCTCCCGCAAGTTCAGTCAACGGTTTCAATACAAAGTTGTAGCGCAAAATATCGGGGTGCGGGATATTTATGCCATCCATTTGCATGACGAGATCACCGTATAACAACTGATCTAAATCAAGCGTACGCGATTCAAACTGTTCTTTACCCTGGGTGCGACCATGATCGACTTCAATTTGTTTAAGGATTTGACCGATTTCTATTGGAGTATGATCTGTATCAAAACCTACGACTAGATTATGAAAGTCATCACCCTTAAAGCCTTCGGCTTTGGTCTTATACACGTTGGAAATATCCAATGGACCAAAATGCTCTTGCAGGGCTTTTACCGCTGAGAGTATGTTTTTCTCTTTGTCGATATTACTGCCGATGCTGACATAGACGCGAGCCATCAGTTGCTGCGACTCCCACGCTCTATGGTAATACCGACATCACGCGAGCTACGCACTGCGCCCGGTTTGCTGATGGTGACGCGTACCCAGTGGATGTGAAACTCATTGAGCAAAATTTCTGCAACCTTCTCAATTAAGGTTTCAATCAATCCATAGCCGCTGTCTTCAACAAACTGGGTAACGCGTTTGGAAACGGCTTTGTAATCCAATGTATCGTCAATTGAGTCAGTTGCTGCAGCCTTGGCAATATCGGTAGCCATCTCCAGATCGATGCGCACTTTCTGTTTGATACGCTTTTCCCACTCAAAAATACCGATGGTGGCGTCAATCTCTAGATCACGTAGAAATATTGTGTCCATTTACTACTTTTTTGCTTTTTTAAGTTTAGCTTGCCTATTTAGTTGCTATAGTTGAGCCTGCTTGTGCCATTTTAGTGATTCTGGTATCTTCACGCGCCCTATTTGGATGGATTTGTCCTATATTATTTGAGTTGAATAATAATCATGTCTCGCGTCTGCCAAGTTACTGGAAAACGGCCCATCTCAGGCAATAACGTTTCCCATGCCCATAATAAAACACGACGTAGATTTATGCCTAATATTCAGACTCACCGTTTTTGGGTGGAAAGTGAAAATAAATGGGTAAAATTACGAGTCTCGACTAAAGGGATGCGCATTATTGACAAAAAAGGTATAGATGAAGTTCTAGTTGACATACGTAAACGTGGAATTAAAGTCTAATACAATAGCTTTACACAAGAAAATTCTCTCATGGCTAAAGCAGTTCGCGAAAAAATTAAACTAGTCTCTAGCGCTGGAACGGGGCATTACTATACGACTAGTAAAAACAAACGCACGATGCCTGACAAGCTTGAAATGAAAAAGTACGATCCAGTTGTACGTAAGCACGTAATCTACAAAGAAGCAAAAATCAAATAGCAATACCCGTATTTTTAACCCACTACTCCGTTGTACAATTTTTTGTGATGCTTATTTACTAGCATGTAAAAATCACTTCTTGACAAGCACTGCGCCACGTAAGCAAATCAAAATAAGAATTTTTTAAAGAATCTAAGCTAAATTACGGGTTGCAATGCATAGCTGCGCAAGCTCTGCGCAAACTCTTGTAGTACCTTAATACCCGTCGCTTCGGCTTCTTTGCACCATTGAATAATCGCCTGAATTAAGCGTTCATGGCTAGCGTATGTTTCATTCCAAAGCTCTTGTAGCTTACGACGAAATTCATATACTGTTTGCAGAGCTTCACTATTTTGCAAAAGTTCTTGTAGGTATTTGCGGTGTAGGGGTTTTAGACGACTATCTTCACGCACTAAAGCCGTACGCATTTGGCGAATTAGTTTTTGATAACGTGTATCAATACTAGATAGCTCATCTTGAAACGTAGGCAGAGTTACACGTTTGGTATAATCCGCCATTACGTGAAGTTTACTGGAAATGATGGCTTTAGCCGTTTCGAGGTCGATTTTGTCTTTATCAGTAAGCCTAGTCGGTTGTGGTGCGCGCCTGCGCACTTTGGCTAAGCGCAATAGCGATAGCATTTGAATATAGCTCCAGCCTAAATCAAACTCCCACCATTTGCTGGAAAACTTCGCTGAACTGGGGTAGGCATGATGATTGTTGTGCAACTCTTCACCACCGATGATTAACCCAAGATTTACAATATTGGTAGAACCATCATCGGTTTCAAAATTTCGATAGCCCCAATAATGTCCGATGCCATTAACGACTCCGGCTGCAAAGAGCGGGATCCAAATCATCTGAATTGCCGCAATGGTGATACCAATGCCCCCAAATAGAATGAAATTCAATATAAAGGTCACCGCAACTCCAAAATTCCCATAGCGTGAATAGAAGTTGCGTTCAATCCAATCATTTGGTGTGCCATGACCGTACTTTGTTAAAGTCTGTAGATTCTTAGCTTCTTCTCGATACAATTCCGCACCTTGCCAAAATACCATACCGATACCTTTTGTATGCGGACTATGCGGATCTTCTACGGTTTCAGTCTTTGCATGATGTTTGCGATGAATTGCAACCCATTCCTTGGTCACCATGCCAGTCGTTGCCCATAACCAAAAACGGAAAAAGTGCGAGACCAGCGGATGGAGGTCCAATGCACAATGTGCTTGGCAACGATGCAAATATAAGGTTACCGATACAATCGTGATATGAGTAAGAATTAGCGTGAGGACGATGTAGCCCCACCAAGGCAGAGTAATTAACCCATTAAGCATGTCGTTAACCCTAGTAAATTATTATTATTTTGTGAAAAATAGCTCATCATTTGCTAATCCATCATACGTGCTGGTGGCAGGTTCGAGCAAGCGTCACGAGACGGTCGGTGTTGCCCTGTAGACACTTGATTAATTTTTGTCCGTTCGTTCCAATAACAGGCCCCCTGGGCCAGATAGCGATGCAAACCAACGTGGTGCGATATACACGGTTGCGTCTTTTTCGGTAATAATTGCAGGTCCTGTAAGTATTTGATTTTGTCCAATGTCTGTTCGTTTATAGACAGGTACCTGTTGGTCCAGCTCATTTAATTGAACATGCTCAATAGGCTTGCCATGCTTTTGGGATGAACCAATTACGAGCTGAATGTTAGGATTTTCCCCGCTTGCAGTAAGACGTAGATTCACCAATTCAACGGGCATATCCAAGGCATAACCGAAACGATCTTTATGCCTAGTATGAAAAGCCTGAGCAGCATGCATGCTATCCTGCCAAACTAATTTTAATGTCGCAGATTGGCCTTGATAACGCAGGTCTATTTCTCGTTTTAGTGTAAATCCTTGCGCTGATTCTGTTTTTAAATCTTGAGTAATTTTTTGCTCAAGCTGCAAAAAGATATTATCTATTTCGTCATTTTGGCAATCATTGAGTAATTTGATATGGCTTTGTGAAATTTCTTTCCCAGGTGGAGCAATTAATAAGCCAAACGCTGACAATAGCCCCGCGTGCGCAGGTATCAGTGCATAGTGCATATTGAGTGCCTCTGCTAAGTCACAAACATGTAATCCACCTGCGCCACCAAAACTTACTAAAGTAAAATTCTTTGGATCATGGCCACGATACACAGACATAACGCGTAATGCTTGAACCATTTGTTCATTGGCAACTCGCACAATTCCTTGTGCACAAGCATGCGTATTTATGTGTAGACGTTGTGCAAGATGTTTTACCGCTGTTAACGCTGCCGCATAATTTAATGCCAAATTGCCGGCAAGTTTGCAGCTTGCTGGCAAACGTCCCAAAACAAGATGTGCATCGGTAACCGTCGCATCTTTACCGCCTTGCCCATAACATGCAGGACCTGGAGATGCACCGGCTGAATCAGGCCCAACTTGTAATAAGCCCCCTTCATCGATCCAAGCAATCGAGCCTCCGCCTGCGCCGATGGTATGAATATCTAACATCGGTACTGCAACAGGCAATTCTGCAATTTTCCCGTTACTGGTCAAATTAAATTCCTTGTTAATGATCGAAACATCGGTGGAGGTTCCACCCATATCAAAAGTAAGTAGCTGAGTGTGTCCAACATTTTGCCCAACGTGCAGACTTCCCCATAAACCACCTGCTGGTCCAGATAGCAATAGGCGTACAGCACTGTGCTCAGCTGCGGTGGCACTAAGTGTAAGACCATGACTTTGCATAACTGAAATCTTGGAAGTGTGCAGTTTTTTACGTAAACGCGATAAATACCCATGCATTACCGGACCAAGGTAACTGTTGAGCCAGGTTACCAACCCGCGTTCGTATTCACGGTGCTCAGCTAACACCTCCGATGAAATCGAAACAAAATATTTATTCGAGAGTCGATCAGAAATCTCTCTCTCAAATCGACCATCAACAAAAGAAAACAACAAGCAAATTGCAACCGCTTCAGTATCAAGCTGGTTAATTTTTGATGTTAATTCTTCCAGCTCCTGAGGCAACAGAGACTGCACCGTCTCACCCTTTGGACTGACTCTGCCACCTACTTCTAAGTTTAGCTGCGGATCAAATAATGAACGCTCTTTTTTAGGGGTAAGATTGTATAATTCTTGGCGTGTTTGCCGACCAATTAACAAAAGATCTTTAAAACCATGATTGGTAATAAAAACGGTGCGGGCACCTTTGCCTTCCAGCAGTGCATTCGTCGCGACCGTAGTACCATGCACAATATGCAAACCCTCAGTATTAATCCCCAAAGCATTAATACCATTAAGTATGGCGCGCTCGGGTGCTGTAGGAGTCGATAACACTTTATGTGTCAACAACTGTTGTCCGTTGAAGTAGACCAAGTCTGTGAATGTACCGCCGGTGTCTACTGCTAGGATATGCATGACGCTATTGTAGTGAAAAGATTTAACTTATGACGCAAGAAACATTGTTATCTGTTGAGAATCTCACGCGTAGCTTTGATGGTAATAAAGCTATACATAATCTTAATTTTGATATTCATCGCGGTGAAGTCGTAGCATTGTTGGGAACCAATGGGGCCGGCAAGTCAACTACCCTAAATGTAATTACTGGTAATTTAAGACCAGACACCGGTAAGGCAAATATCTGTGGCTTTGATGTATTCACTAACCCAAAACAAGCTAAAAATAATTTGGGTTTTCTACCAGAAACCCCTCCATTGTATCGAGAGTTAACCGTGTATGAGTATTTGCAATTTGCTGCGCGCATTCATAGTGTGGCAATAAAGCAAGTAAAACACAGTGTCGACAGGGTGTTAGCAGTTTGCGGTTTAAATACTGTGCAAAAAAAACTTATTGCCAACTTATCTAAAGGATTTCAACAGCGTGTCGGCATTGCACAGGCTATCATACATAATCCGGCTTTAGTGATATTAGATGAGCCCACTATTGGTTTAGATCCAGTGCAAATGCAAGATATTCGAGTGCTGTTAGATGAACTCTCAAATAACCATAGTGTTTTACTCTCTACTCATATGCTGACAGAAGCTGAATCAACTTGTGACCGTGTTTTGATAATTAATCAAGGGTCTTTACTACTCGACCAAGCCTTAAAAGACTTGGAGAAAAGTCCAGGTAAACGCGTAAAACTGCGCTTTCATGGAGGGCCGTCGATAGAGGAACTCAATGCTATTTCGGGTTGTGAGTCAGTAAGTTGTTCTCAGTATGGTAATTTCGTATGCCGCTATAACGACTCTGACTTTATTCAGCAGGTGCAAGCGCAATCATTAGCAAACAATTGGCAACTGTATGAAATTGGTCCCATTGCGAGTTCTTTAGAACAAGTATTTTTAGATCTTGTGATGCGTGATTCAACTCCCTCACCGAATATATAACAAATATTATGATCAGGATAATTACTCACAATGAATTTAAACGCGTATGGTATTCGCCAATTGCTTGGATATTATTTTCTGTAGCACTATTTGTGTTAGGTTTATTGTTACTAATTTTACTTAATAATTTTTATAGCGAAATACAAGCTAAATTAGTAAGTTTAGAACGTGCGCCGGGTTTAACCGATTTAGTAATTGCGCCATACTTATTTTGGGTTGCAGTGGTCGGTGTTCTTATTGTTCCCTTATTTGCGGTACGTAGTTGCACCGAAGAGCGACAGCAAGGTGCCAATCTATTATTAAGCAGCGCACCGATCAGTAATATCCAAATTGTTTTAGGAAAATTTTTTGCGTTAGCGCTATTAGCATTCATTTTTACCGTTGTATGTAGTTTATTTGCACTAATATTAGGTTATTTCACCCTCATTGATTATGGGAAAATAGCAGCCGCCTGCTTGGGCGTATTTCTATTTATTAGTTCATTCAGTGCAGCGGCATTGTTTATTGCAAACCTAACTCGCACACCAATTATTGCCACTGCTGCAATCATAGGCATGTTACTACTCTTTGTGATGCTATACATGTCAGGCTCTGCAGCCAGCAGTAGCAGTGAACTTTTTCTGTATCTATCAAACTTTCCCCATTTAGTAGACTTACTGACTGGTTCTATTGATACTACTCATATTGCCTATTTTTTCTTGTTTATTATCTTATTTTTATGGTTGAGTGTGCGTAATCTTAACCAACGTCGTTCACTTTAACCCATTTATAAGCAGTGAAATTGGCAACCATAAAATTCCAAACATTCAAGTGGTCAAGCCTATTGTTGTTGTTAATCCTAATTGGCACTTGTGCCTGGTTAACACAAAAATATCATTGGGTATTTGACTGGACACGTGATAATCGCAATACGCTGACTGAAATAAGTAGAACAATATTAGAACAAGTCGCTCAACCACTGCAGATGACTGTATTAGCTCGTAACGCTGCAAGCGAACGCCATGGTCTGCAACGTAAAATAGGGAAGTACCAGCGCTATAAACCTGACATTACTTTAAGGTTCTTAGATGCTGAAACGGAAATTGAGCAGGCTAAAGAGCTGCTTCTTAATAACCCTGGCCAGTTACGTCTTGATTATCAAGACCGTTTCGAAATTGTCGACCAAATCACAGAGCGTGACATCACTAATGCTTTACAAAGATTAAGCCGCCAAACAAATCCATGGGTTGTCTTCTTAGCAGGACATGGAGAGCGCGATCCTTTTAATGAAGAGAATCATGGCTACAGCTCTTTAAAACAAATGCTCGACTCAAGTGGTGTGCAAGTACAAGACATTAATTTGTTAGAATCCACCTCAATTCCAGACAACATATCTGTTTTAGTCGTTGCTGCTCCTAAGTCTGATTTGTTACAGGGTGAGGAAAAACTAATTCTGGAATATGTGGAGCGTGGTAGAAATTTATTATGGTTACGTGAACCAAATAGTGGTGAACAACTAAATGTGCTTGCGCACAAACTAGGCATTACTTGGTTCGATGGCACCATTGTCGATGCCAATCAGCAATTGCGGTCGATCCTAGGTATCAAACACCCTGCTGTTGTCCCAGTAGTAAATTATCAAGCGCATGCAATTACAAAAAATTTGAAGAATCAAACTTTATATCCCTTTGCAGTTGGCTTTGATTTTGATACCAATTCCGAATGGCATGTGCAGCCACTTTTTTATTCGCTACCACGCGCCTGGTCAGAAACAGCTTCTCTTGCAGATGAAGATGTAGTCTTCAACACTGAAGAAGGCGATATTGCCGGCCCATTATTAATGGCTGCTGCACTTTCACGTAAGCGTGCCGATGATAAGGCACAACGCATCGTCATCATTGGTGATAGCGATTTCATGGCCAATAATTATATTGGCCATGGAGAAAATCTCTCATTGAGTGTAAGTGTATTGCAGTGGTTAATAAATGATGATAATCACATTTCTCTATTACCTTATCGACCTCCGGATATTTCCATAGAGTTCAGCAATGTAGCCATTGCTAGCCTAGCTAGCAGTTACCTATTGATTGTGCCGCTTGGCGTATTGTTAACTGGCGTGTTAATTGGCATACGCAGACGCAAAACCTAAGCTTAATTACCAATTGGCAAAACTAATTGGGAAATTAAATATGCTAGCTAGCTACGATAAGCTGACCGCGCTACAGTAAAGTTATGACAGCGTTAACATCAAAAAGTATTATCTCGGCTGTAACGCCATGTCTGGATATCACTATAAGTGAGGATTCTGCGCCTTTACCTGCTGATCAGCCGATACTAACTCATCTATACTTCGGAGATAAAAACCACACTAATAAAAGTTGTTTGTCTGTACAAACTAGTTTAGAAGTACTTGGATCTAATTTGTTTACGCAGTATTGGTTTACAGACAAAGAAGTCAAACAAAGTCGGCATAAAAACGTGCACTATGCATGTAATCAACAAATGCTTTTTGGTCACATTCGACTTGCATATTCAAGAGAAGATGATTTTCAACAGCTTACAGAACAATCGTATCAAGAAATATTTGAGTGTCTAAAAAATACTGACTGTAAACATCTGCTGCGTACCTGGAATTACTTCCCAGGCATAACCAAAACCACTACAACTCATAAACAGACTAATCGCTATGAACTA
Source organism: Gammaproteobacteria bacterium (assembly GCA_041576975.1). Classification (GTDB taxonomy): domain Bacteria; phylum Pseudomonadota; class Gammaproteobacteria; order UBA4575; family UBA4575; genus JBFGJY01. The sequence continues at coordinate 81,676 of JBFGJY010000001.1, forward strand.
TTTTGCAGCGGCCGTACACGTGCAATGCAAGCAAGCGGAATTGATAACGAAGTTTATCCTGCCGCAACGGTAATAGGAAATCAAAACGGCTGTTTGCAAATTTACTTTTTAGCCAGCGATACTCCTGGTATAGCTGTGGAAAACCCACGACAAACTAGCGCTTACCATTACCCTGTTACAGACTCTTTTACACAACCATTATTTTCGCGAGGTATACTGAAAGTTTGGGGTAATCGAACGCACTTTTATGTATCCGGAACTGCGAGTATTATTGGACATGAAACGCTGCATATAAATGATGTGTGTGCGCAATTAAATGAAGCCATAAACAATGTCGAAACTTTAGTTGCACATGCCAACGATCAACATCAAACCCAACTGAATGCTCAAGACGATTTACTTTATATGAAAGTATATATTCGTCATAGCGAAGATGTCGCACATATAAATCAAGTATTAGCTGCTCGGCTTTCTAGCAATACAGCGCGTATATTATTACTTGGCGATATGTGTAGAGATAATTTGTTAGTGGAAATTGAAGCCTTTTACCAGGCCTAATTTCTACTTGTAGCATGCCCGAACTTCCTGAAGTGGAAACCACGCTTCGCGGCATCACTCCATATGTACAAGGCAAGCAGATTACCGATGTAATTGTGCGTCAGCGACAAATGCGCTGGCCAGTGCCGCACAATTTACATCAGCTACTAAAAGATCAGCAAATTCTAAATGTTAAACGTCGTGCCAAGTATCTCTTGTTTGAAACCGGTACTGGGCACATGATCTTGCATTTAGGAATGTCAGGAAGCTTACGCATTGTTGCCAACCAAACAAATCCACTGAAACATGACCACGTAGATATTGTACTTAGCAAAAAAGTTTTGCGTTTTCACGATCCTCGAAGATTTGGAACCATTCTATGGACAAGCAGCAATCCTTTAGAACATAAACTATTACGAGCACTTGGGCCAGAACCACTAAGCAATGACTTTAATGGTCAACATTTGCACAAACTTGCCAAGTCAAGAAAGGTCAACGTAAAAAACTTTATTATGAATAGTCATGTTGTAGCTGGGATTGGAAACATTTATGCGAGTGAAGCACTATTTTTAAGCGGTATACATCCTCAACGGGCTGCAGGCCGAATCTCACTGGCACGTTATAAAATACTTGTAAAAAATATAAAAAAAGTGCTTAACATCGCAATTGATTTTGGCGGTACAACACTACGTGATTTTGTACGCGAAGATGGTAATCCGGGTTATTTTGCTAATCAGCTTAATGTTTATGATAAAAAAGGTGAGCCCTGCCCGATATGCAAATCACCAATCAAAGCGCGCATGCTCGGACAGCGCAACAGTTTTTTTTGTAAGCAGTGCCAACATTAAATTCAATTTTTTTAGTGTATTGATTTTAATACGCTTGAAATATCGAGAGATTATTCTGAATACCTCTGCCACTGGCTAGTTATTACCTACCAGTTGTCGATTCTGTTGGCCATTCAGTTTTGTCTTATGCCCATGCATCAAAAATAACAAGCATTAAAATATGAAACGCCTCAAAATTAGTATCTAGAACTAACTAATTGGAATAAGAAAAAAACTATCATGGGGATTACCAACTTAGATCGCTATTCGATTAGCAAAATCGATGATCATACGTTCAAGCTAACTGATGCCGATACTTTGCAAACTTGGCAAATCGAGATTCTTAGAAATATAAATAACGAAAGCGAAACTGAGCAATCAAATGAGAACACTAATTCGAAAAAATGATTAAATAGTTTTTTCTAGCACCGTCGTTTTCTAATTAATCCCAATCCAATTTTTCACATTAGACTCTAAATTGTTGTATGGCATATAGCCATATGCAAGCATCGATATAGTGCCTTTCTTAATACCAGTTAAGGTAGGAAAACTTAGTACCCCAAGTCGCTGGCAATAACTAAAATCATCATCAAGAAGTTTTTCAGTTTCATTTGAATGTAAATATTCAACAAATAAATCAGTATTCACTTTATAATTTTCTGCGAATTGAACTAAAACATCCTCATGTGTGACATTTAAATTTTTTGTATAAAAGGCAGTTTGTATAGTATCTAAAATTTTTAACTCGCTTCCGGGCTGCAATCGACAAAGAGATTTAATCGCAAGACATGCAAGTTTTGTATTATATACGAAATCATCTTCCATCTGAAACGTAAAATTAAACGACTGAGCTGTTGTTTCATGCACTTTACGCCATTGCACTAATACATAATCACGCAAGGCCTCATCCATCGCTTCAGTGGTATCTACACGAAATGGAGCTAACACTAAACGAAAATCGACTTGTTCATTAAAGTTATTTTTTATGTGCTGAATAACAGGAGAAAAGCCCCAACACCAAGAACACATTGGATTAGAAAAATAAACTAATTGCACTACTAAAATTATTATCTATAGAATTTAGGTTGGCTATCGTACATCAACTTGCGCATAACCAATTCCACGGGGATCACTAGCTGCTGTTACACGGTTAGTTTGCATATCCCAAATTATTGTATGCATATTGCCATACCTGCGTTGCATTTTTTTTAATGTATGCCCCATAGCTGAAAGTGAATCCTGTGTTGTTGGATCTAAAGCCCCGGTTTCAAATTGTATTTGATCTGGTAGAAACTGATGATGGAAGCGTGGAAGCTCTACCATCGTTGTAGCACCTGCACCATTGGCAAATTCTAATGCTGATAGCAACATCATCGTGATGATGCGACTACCGCCTGGAGTACCAAAAATCGCTATGCGATTACCATCATTCATGAAAGTTGGTGACATACTAGATAACATTCGTTTACCTGGCTCAATGGCATTGGCCTCACTACCTACTAGTCCCCATAAGTTGGGATAACCTGGCTTAATAACAAAATCATCCATTTCATTATTTAATAACACGCCGGTTCCTATCGGTACAAAACCAGAACCAAATGAATAGTTGATAGAAAGTGTTGCCGCAACGTAATTACCTGCCTGATCGATGACTGAAAAATGTGTTGTGTTTAGACCCTCTTGCAGCACCGCATCATCAAGTAATGAAGTCTCACTCAATTTGTCTCGACTGGTTGTAGCATGTTTCAAATTAAAATCGGCAAATATCTTCTGCGCATGCTGCATGGATAAAAGCTTATCCACTGGTACTTCAATATAATCTGTGTCACCTAGATATTGTGCACGTTCTAAATATGCACGTCGCATAACCTCTACAATTACGTGAGTACGTTCCACAACATCCAATTCAGATAAATCAAGCAGCGATAACATGTTGAACATCAGCATTAACACAATACCACCTGATGAAGGGGGTGCGGCACTGACAATGCTTAGGTTTTTATAGTTACCGGTAATGGGTTGACGTTCTATAACTTGATACTGTTCTAGATCTTTGAGCTGCCATATCCCCCCTGCCCGCTGTACCTCAGTTACCAATTTTTCCGCAACATCGCCTCGGTAAAACCCATCTACGCCTGCATCGCGAATAGCCTCTAACACCATGGCTAATTGTGGTTGCCGAAGGATGTATCCTGGTTTAGGAGCCGCCCCATTATCAAGAAAAATAGCCGCTGCCTGCGGCGAGCTGTGCAATGTATCTATGCGAGCACTAGCAAGTGTGTGATAGCGCTCAGTTACTGCAAAACCATTGCGTGCAATCTGTATCGCGAAGTCCAATACTGTACTAATTGGTAGACGACCGTATTTATTTGACAAATGCACAATACCTGCAGGCACTCCTGGAATACCAGCGGCCAAAGGACCATTCACGGATTGTTGCGTAGGTTTACCTTCAATATCCACATACATGTCACGTGTAGCAGCAAGCGGTGCAGTTTCACGTCCATCAAGCATAATGTCCTTATCGCTTTCAGCTACATGCAACAGCCAAAAACCGCCGCCGCCCAAACCTGATGCATACGGTTCTACTACAGCAAGGGTTGAAGTAACAGCTACTGCAGCATCAAAAGAATTACCGCCTTGTTTAAGAACCTCGATGCCCGCCTGTGTTGCCAACGGATGTGCGCTGGCCACTGCAAAGCTGGGTACGGTATGTTTTTGTTGTTGATATTGATTTGGCAGCTCATGTTTGGATACGCGCTGTAAATCACACGCCCCAAAAAATAGAGCTATTAACACAAGGATTAAGCAACGCATTCGAAGAAAATACTTACTTCTTATTTGAATATTTTCGTTGTAAGGCTTTTACTACCGCAGGAGAAACAAATTTAGATACATCTCCACCTAAGCTCGCGATTTCGCGAACTAAACTAGAAGAGATGAAGGCATGCTCTTCGGAGGGAGTTAAAAAGACAGATTCAAAACTATCGTCAAGTTGACGGTTCATACTGGCCAACTGAAACTCAAACTCAAAATCGGAAACTGCGCGCAGTCCACGTAAAATTGTTTTCGCATTTTGTTGACGTGCAAATTCAACTAGCAAGCCATCAAAACCACATACTTTGACATTTGGAATTGTTTCTAAAGCTTGTTTAGCTAATTTTACGCGTTCAGTTAAATCAAAAAACGGACGTTTATTGCCGCCCGTAGCTACACCTACCACAACTTGGTCAAATATTCCGCAAGCACGACGCACAAGGTCAGAATGGCCATTAGTAATCGGATCAAAGGTTCCAGGATAAACTGCAATAAGTGCCATACTCAAATTCTAATATGAAGCGAACTATAAGTGATGAAATTATTTGTGCTTGCTATATGCATCTTAAGATAAGCGCTAGTTTGGCACCTCATATAACGCATATCGCACTTGCCCTGCAACTTTTTCGCGAACGCGGGTAAAAACATCCAAATATTGTGGCTGTTTAACTTGTGCTGATGACTCGATGTATATTAGCCCTGATGGAATTAAAAGTGTACGTGTTATTAATATAGACAATGCCTGCTTGGTTAAGTCGCTATCAAAAGGTGGATCTAAAAACACTAGATCAAATTTTTGCTCGACTTGTTGCAAATAAGCCAATGCATCTTGCTGTACGATGTGTATTTGTTGCGCAGCAAGCACTTGTTTTTGTTTAGTGAGCATTGCCACAGTTGCTGCATCTACATCGACTTGGATTACCTGGCTGGCACCACGTGAAGCTGCTTCAAAACCCAGGGCGCCACTACCAGCAAACAAATCTAGACAGGAAGCGCCAACAATTTTTGCTGATATCCAGTTAAATAAAGTCTCACGTACGCGATCAGGTGTAGGACGAATCTCTGGGGTATCAACAAATTGAATTCGGCGACTACGCCAAGTGCCGCCAATAATACGCAAGCTATTCTTTTTCTGAACCACCAACAATGATCTTTACCATATTATTTAGCTTCAAACGCCTGCTAAATGTATCGCGAATATCTTTTTGTGTAATCATTGCAATGTTATCTGTGAAAGTATTTAAATAGTTGAGTGGTAAATTATAATAACCGATCAACGATAAATAGCCTAAGATATCTCTATTATTATCAATCCGTAATGGAAATCCACCGATTATATTATTTTTTGCAAGTGTTAACTCCTCTTTAGTCGCGCTTTCGGTAATAAAATTTTCAACAGTTTCTAAAGAAACATTTGCAGCTTGTTGCGCCTGATCAACTCGTGTTTGCAACCCTAATACAAATGGGCCATTTAACTGCATAGGAAAAAAATAACTGTATACGCTGTAAGACAAACCACGTTTTACACGTACTTCTTTCATTAAGCGTGACGTAAAGCCACCTCCACCAAGAACATGATTACCGGTATATAGAATAAAGTAATCGGGGTCACCGCGACGTATACCAAGTTGGCCGATATATACGTGTGCTTGTTGTGACGGGTAAGGGATAAAGATGTCTTCAGCGGGTAACTGTGCTTTGGGTTCCGCTATAGGTGAAGGTTTTTTACCAGTAGTTAGACTAGACGCAATTTGTTTGGAAATTTGTTTTGCTTTTTCAGTATCGATGCCACCAACTATTGCAATGATGGCATTTTCCGAAACAAAATATTGTTGATGAAATCTTTTAACATCTTCTATTGTAATCTTTTGGATGGTGTCTTGGTAACCCAATGTAGGCTGTGAGTAAGGATGATCTCCATAAACGGCTTTATAAAATGCCTTGCTAGCGATATCACCCGGACGTTGTTCCTCATCTTTAATAGCGATCAGTGCTTGATTTTTCAAGCGTGCAAAATCTTTCTTAGGGAAACTTGGTTGTGTAAGTACCATTATAAATGTGGACAATGCTTGATTAAGTAGCTTTGCATCGCTAAGGCTACGCAAAGAAACACTGGATTGATCTAGGTTAACACTTGCACTAAATTGCGCGCCCACATCTTCAAACTTTTCTGCAATAGCATCAGCATCTAATTTCCCAGAACCGGTGTTTAATAAACTATGTGTAAGCTGTGACAGGCCTGCAAGTTCTGCATCACGCCCGCTACCTGCATCAAAAGTTAGGGCAATATCCAACATCGGTAATTCAGGGGCTGCGACAAAAAGTGTTCTCACTCCATTTTCAGCATGCCACTGTTCTATCTTAGGTGATGCGAAAGCTGTATTTACTAACGCCAAACACACACATATTGCGAAATATTTATTAATCATGATTTTGTTTGCATGGATTTGAATTAGTGAGATTTTTGTTGCTCAGGAGATACCGCAACTTGTGATTCATTCGCTAACGGCTCAAGTTTTGCAACTGTTAAGCCTTGGTCAACTAAATATTTACGTGCTACTTGTTGAATTTGCTCTGCGGTTACTGCATTGATTCGCGTACTATACTCATTCATAACTTGCCAGCCTAAACCTACCGTCTCTAGGATGCCAATCACAGTGGCCTGTCTTTGTACAGAGTCCTGTTGATAGACTTCACTGGCAATTACTTGTGCCTTGACACGTGCTAATTCTTTTTCATCCACTAAGTTTTCTTGTAAATCATTAATTTCCGTATATAACGCTTGTTCAACTTCGGCCACACTATGTGCAGCAGCAGGGGTGGCATCAAATAAAAATAGCGTGGGGTAACGCGCATAAATGTTGTAGCCAGAACCTGCACTGGCCACCAACTCCTTTTCACGCACTAAACGCTTGCTAAGTCGGGCACTGCGTCCACCATCGAGAACACCTGCTAACACCGATAATGCATAGGGTTCCCAGTCATGCTCGGCGGTAGCAAGAGAAGGCACTTTATAGCCCAACATTAAATACGGTAATTTAGCAATGGCTTTGACTGTTACACGACGTGTACCAGTTTGTGGATGCTCAGAGCGTGGCTTACTGGCTTTTACGGGTCGACTCTCCAGCCCGGCGAAATACTCTTCAGCTAAAGCAAATACAGCTTTCGGGCGCACATCTCCCACAACTACTAGAGTAGCGTTATTGGGTGTATACCAACGTTTATACCACTCTCTTAAATCTTCTAGGGTTAGATTATCTAAATCGTTCATCCAGCCAATAATCGGATGATGATAGGGGTTATTGAGGAATGCAGTTGCGTACAATTGTTCATAGACCAATGCATTTGGATTATCATCGGTGCGTAAACGCCTTTCTTCTTTCACGACTTCAAGCTCACTAGCGAAATCATCAGTCGATAGTATTAGATTCAGCATTCGATCAGACTCTAGTTCAAAGCTTACTTCTAACTTACTTTTTTCCATTAGCTGATAATAAGACGTGTAGTCACGCCCAGTGAATGCATTATCCCGTGCACCAATCTCTGCTAGAGTGGAAGAAAAGGTTCCAGAGGGATATTTTTCCGTGCCTTTAAACATCATATGCTCAAGCACATGTGATACCCCGGTAATGCCACTATGTTCTTGAGCAGAACCTACACGATACCAAACTTGGGAAATCACAACTGGAGCGCGATGATCTTCTTTGACAACTACTTTCATTCCATTGTCAAAAATTTTTTCATGCGTGTTTGCTGCGTTACTATAAGCTAGCGATGAGGCTACTAGACATAGAAGTAGCGTAGTAATTTTTATTACTTTCATTTATATCTGTCGTTACGTTTGGTGTTAGGATAAGCGCCGTCTTAGGACGCAGCATTATAATTCGTTAGACCATACTACAACCATTTGTTCAAAATCTATGCCTGAGACAGGAGTTTTATCTCGTTTACGACAAGGACTGTCCAAAACCAGTGATGCACTTACCGAAGGCATTACTGATGCAGTGCTTGGAAAAAAAGAGCTAGATGCGGAGCTTATTACTGAATTAGAAGATCGGTTGCTGCTTGCTGATGTAGGCATAGAGACTACTAATAAAATCATTAATGGCTTAACTGCTCGAGTACGACGCAAACAATTATCCGATGTAAAAGTCCTATATGACGCCCTCCAAGAAAGTATTGCTGAAATTCTGGCGCCTTGTAATAAACCTCTGCTAATGCAAGACATCAGACCATTTACCATATTAGTTGTCGGTGTAAATGGAGCGGGTAAAACCACCACTATCGGAAAAATCGCACAACGCTTAGTAGAACATGGCCAGTCAGTGATGCTTGCAGCTGGTGACACCTTTCGCGCAGCTGCCGTGGAACAGTTACAGGCGTGGGGTGAAAAAATCAATGTGCCTGTCATTGCGCAAGGGAGCGGGGCCGATAGTGCCGCAGTGGTTTTTGATGCTTATGAGTCTGCCAAAGCTCGTAACATGAATGTATTGATAGCCGATACGGCTGGGCGTTTACATACTCAACAAAATTTGATGGAGGAATTGCAAAAGATTAAACGAGTTATGCAAAAAATTGATCCGCATGCTCCACATGAAATATTACTCGTATTGGATGCTGGTACAGGACAAAACGCAGTAAAGCAAGCTATTGAATTTAATCAGGCTCTAAATATTACCGGACTTTGTATAACAAAGCTCGATGGCACTGCTAAAGGTGGAGTAGTGTTAGCCATAGCTGATAAGTTAAAAGTGCCGATTCGCTATATTGGTGTGGGTGAAGCGGTAAAAGATCTGCGTTTATTTGATGCGTACCGCTATGCTGGCGCACTACTTGGACGAGAAGCAATTAATTCAACAATCGTATAAAGACAAAAGTTTATATTAATGATCGAGCTTCAAAATATCACTAAGCGTTATCCCGAAAATCGAGATGCGCTGTCGCATTTAAATCTCACACTAGAACCAGGCGAGATGGCATTCCTTACTGGACCCTCTGGTGCTGGCAAAAGCACCTTGCTAAAACTCATTGCCGCTATCGAGAGACCCACCCGTGGACAAATTTTTATTAATCGAAAAAATATTACTCGCATTCCAAAACGTAAAATTCCTGCTTTACGTCGTCATATGGGTATTGTGTTCCAAGACCATCATCTATTATACGATCGCAATGTCTTTGACAATGTTTCATTACCTTTGCAAATTGCAGGCTATGCACAAGCCGATATTAACCGTCGTGCGCGTGCTGCACTAGATAAAGTGGCTTTGCTTGATAAAGAACATGTTATGCCAATTACATTATCCGGTGGTGAAAAACAACGTGTTGGAATTGCGCGTGCCGTAGTAAATAAACCGGCAATTCTTTTAGCTGATGAGCCAACTGGCAACCTCGATCCGGATTTATCGGCAGAAATAATGCAGCTTTTTGCTGAATTCAATCAAGTTGGTGTAACTGTATTGATTGCCAGCCACGATTTGGATCTGATTACACGATTGGGTAAACGCATTGTTCGATTACGTGATGGAAAATGTGTCGATACTCAAGACTCTAATAATAATCAATATTACGAAATCATGAATTAAGAACAAACACACACACATGGCAAAAGCCAAGCAACCACAACCCTTAGCAAGACCAGATGTAATCACTCGTCTACGCGCCTATGGACGTGATCATTTACGTGGTTTGGTATTCAGTCTGGGTAAACTTTATCGGCAACCCTTTGCTACAACATTAACATTATTAATGGTGGCGGTAGCTTTAGCACTTCCGGCATGTCTATATGTTCTACTTAATAATCTCCAGGCAGTTACCCATAAATGGGAAGATGCCGGCCAAATCACTTTGTTTTTGAAGATTAATACTAATGAAGATGCTATTAAAAAATTACGCAGCCGCTTTGAAGACCATCCAAAAATTGAAACTGTTGAATATGTACCCGCTGATGAAGCACTAAAAGAATTTCGTGCGCGCAGTGAATTTGGGCAACTGCTAAAAGGATTGCAAGATAATCCTCTTCCACCAACGTTGATACTCACACCAGCTGCATCGGCAAAAGATACTAATAGCCTCAATCAACTAGTTAACGATTTTCGATCTTTCTCCAACGTTGAATATGTTCAACTTGATATGCAATGGCTGCAACGTCTACAAGCCATTACAGATATTGTACGTCGTGCTATCAGTATTATTGGTGCTATGTTAGCCATATCCGTACTGCTAGTAGTCGGCAACAGTATTCGACTTGACATTGAAAACCGTCGCGAAGAGATAGAAGTTACCAAACTTATTGGTGCCACAGATCGATTTATTAGGCGTCCCTTTTTGTATGGAGGCATGTGGTATGGCCTGTTAGGTGGAATAATTGCATTACTTTTAGTACTAATAGTATTACTGGTGATAAAACGGCCTACTCAAAATTTGGTCGGCTTGTATAACAGTAATTTTCAACTCATTTTCCCAAGCTTCAGGCAAAGCCTAGTGCTGGTCACATCAAGTATTGGATTAGGCCTATTTGGTTCTTGGTTAGCAGTTAGTCGACATATCACAAAGATAGAACCAACATAATGCAGGCAACTAGTAACTAGCACTAAAGATAAAGACTAGCTGAAAACCCTTAATGCGCCTTCATTGTAACAACAACTAGTGCTTTAGACTCGCACGAAAAACTTCTTGCTTAATTAAGTCGCAATAGCTAACTATCTGTCGCCCTCTGTAATGTCAGCTTCCTTGTTACCCCCTAAACGCGCAAATGGATACTCTTTGAGTAAACGTGAATAGGCTCATTTAGCTTCTTCAAGGTTAAAAAACGATTGACTTATTTTGACCCATTTATCATTACGCATGTTCATCACGTAATACGTGTGTCGGGGTGAAATTATTTGCTGGGTATCTGCACTCATCCTTAAGCATGCATTGATGTTTAAAAAGAAATACTTGGGACCTTTACATCACCATTCGTGTTCTAGATTAGTCACTGACAATCGCCAGTTGATGGCGTCCGCAGTATCGAATATAAGCTCACGCTCATCAGGCCTTAATGCCACACCATTAAGCCGCTTTCGAATATAGGGTAAACCGCGACGAATCCAATAATCAATTGTGGGTTGGTCAACGCCAAATATATGCGCCAGATCTGCTTTGCTTACTTGTACGCCAGCCATTTATGAGGACTACAAACGGGTTATTTCGAAGAATTGTATGAGCATATTTATTTAGGCGTTTACGTATTAGATAAAGTCTAAATTTGGGCCGATGGAAGGCCAAGCAAAATTCTGTTGTGATCGCACAATTAGCAAGCCCTCTTTGTTTTACTCAACACCTTTATATCGACAAAGATACTGAGCCATAAAATTGAAACAAGCTGTAATAGGGTAAAACGTGCAGACAGAGCGATGTAACTACCAAATTGGACAAAGACTTAGTTGAAATGAATGAAACCGAATCAGTCACCAGCGTATTAGTAGTCGATGGATCCAGTGCCAGCCGTAAATTAGTTGCAAATAAACTTAAGCATGTGCGGCCCGAGTTGGAGATTGATACACGCGCAACCGTAAGTTCTGCGATACCTAAACTACGTGAACAAACATATGATTTGGTTGCGGTCGGCTTCACATTACCCGATGGGAATGGCTTGGATTTAGCTACTAAAATTCGTAGTTTGGGGGCCAATGCACATACACCCATCGTGATGATTTCTAGTAATGCCAGTGCGGACGATACTCAAATACGAAATGCACATGGTATAAACGCACATTTTGATAAATCATTAGGTATCGATGCACTTATAGAATATTTAGAAAGCTTTCTACCCAAACCGAAGGTACCGCCACCAAAAGTGCTATTTATAGAAGATAGTCAAACCGTTATCACCGTGACTAGCCGAATCTTTACACAAAATGAAATTCCCTTTACTGCAATCAAGTCTGGCAGCGAAGCCAAGAAATTGATTAGTAGCTTGAAACATAAGCTTGATTCCGAGTTTGATATTATGATTACAGATTTGAACCTAGAAGGTGATGTCTCAGGAAAGGACTTAGTGCGCTATATTCGTCAAGACTTGCGAATCGATAAAAAGTCCTTACCTATCCTTTTGGCGACTGGTAGCAGTGATGACGAATTAGATTATGCGGAGTTACGCAAGCTTGGGGTAAACGACTTCATTAGCAAGCCTGTAGTGCAAGAAATTCTGTTAGCGCGTATGGAGCCTTGGGTACTCATCAAACTAAACTTACATTAAGAAGTAGTGTCAAATATAAAACCATATAAAAAATACTGAAATTTAGTACGATTGACTCAATCCCTTTAATTATTGCTATGGATCAGTTCATGCTTTGAACTTAACCTATAATTAGCACTCTATTATGAAGAGTGCTAAAATCATTTCATTCCTAAAAGGGGGTTTTTGTAGATATGTCAAAGTCAATTACACCACTACAAGTCTCTATGGCTGTACCTACAGGCAGTATAGACAGCTACATTGCGTCTGCCTATCAGGTACCGGTGTTGGATGCTGAAGAAGAGCGGTCTTTAGCCCTGCGTCTACACAGCAGTAATGATCTTGATGCAGCACGTACTTTGATTGTTCACAATTTACGTTTTGTCATACAAGTCGCGCGCGGATATTCAGGCTATGGACTACCACTTGCTGACCTTATACAAGAAGGCAACGTTGGTTTAATGAAAGCGGTAAAACGCTTTGATCCACATAAAGGCGTGCGCTTGGTTTCGTTCGCAGTTCATTGGATACGTGCTGAAATTCATGAGTTTGTGATACGTAATTGGCGCATTGTTAAAATAGCTACTACCAAGGCACAACGAAAGTTATTTTTTAATTTGCGTAGCTCTAAAAAACGCCTAGCTTGGTTAAACCGAGATGAAGTCGAAAACGTGGCTAAGGAACTTGGTGTTAAAGCAACCGAAGTCATAGAAATGGAAAAGCGTATCAGTAATACTGATCTTGGGTTTGATTTACCAAGCGATGATGCAGAGGAAGACGCATTTGTGCCTGCTGCCTATTTAAGCCATGACTCTAACGATCCTGAAAGACAAATTGAAGAAAGTGATTGGCAAACTCATCAAAATCAACAATTGCAAACTGCATTAACCACGTTAGATGAACGCAGCCGCGATATCATTGCGCAACGTTGGCTAGCAGAAAATAAAGCGACCCTGCAGGAATTAGCAGAAAAGTATAAGGTATCGGCAGAGCGCGTACGTCAGTTAGAGAACAATGCGATTAAAAAACTTAAAGCCACAGTTTCAGCATAATTCCATTATATACGCCCGTTTGTTTCCCTCAGGCTAGTTGAATACATCAGTGTAATAACGCAGAGTAATAATAGTGCTGCACCGATGTTATGCATGACGGCTATGCCAATAGGCAAGTGCCATATGATATTAGTGATACCGAGTGAGAGTTGTACTAATAACACAAGCAAAGTTAGCCCCGCCACTTTACGTAAAGTTCTTGTAGTAGAACTTCCTGTCAATATACGCACGAGTAGAATTAACCAATAGATCGCTACTACGATTGCCAATAAACGATGGCTCATGTGAATTGCAATACGAGCAGGATTTTCCAGCACACCAAATTCATAGTTTGTTCCAAGCCCACGCCAAAATATAAAGCCTTCTTTAAAATCTGTGTCTGGCCACCATTGTCCTTGACATGTAGGAAAATCTGGGCATGCCAAAGCTGCATAATTTGCACTCGTCCAACCCCCCAAAATTATCTGCCCAATCAATAACAACATCCCCACTACAATAATTGGTCTCATCGTGGTAATTGTGCTTTGCCTCATATCCGCTATCACGGGTTTGGTTTTCAAAAACAACCACCAAAGTAATGACAATATGGTAAGCCCGCCCAATAAATGTAACATCACAATGACAGGCTTTAATAACAAAGTAACTGTCCACATTCCGAGCAAGGCTTGAAAAATAACTAAGACTATTAGAAATATTGGTAACCCTTTGGGTTGATTTGGCGCATTACGATTTTTCAAGGATAGAATTGCAAGAAATACAATCAATAATCCAAGTGCGCCAGCAAAATATCTATGAATGACTTCTTTCCAGGCTTTGTCTGTTTCGACGGCACGTTGTGGATATGCATCATTCGCCTGTTCAATTTCTTGAGTAGACTCTGGTATTCCCAATATATGCCCATAACAACCTGGCCAATCTGGGCAACCTAATCCAGCGTGTGAAAGGCGCACATAGGCGCCAAGAACGACCACTACTAAAGCAAGAATACATGCAAACAGCGCTGTTATATGAAATATTTTTAATTTATCGTTAACCAATTTTGGAAACTTTTAGCAATCGTTTTAAATCTTTATTTATACCTTTTGCCGTAGCATGTTTGGAATAAAACATCATCAAATTACCTAGCGGGTCAATCAAATAGATTAAATGCTCGTCTAAGTCTTTAAATTGGGGTAAGTGTATATGAAACTGCGATTGATCAAACCATGCAATTTGCATATCAGGGTAGTTTTCGAAAATCGAACTTAGGTTTTCAGTATGTGAATGATTGCTTACGCCAAGAAATTTACGCTGAATACGTTGTCTATCACGACCCAAGGATAATCGTACTTGGCGCATTTTAAACAAACTAGCTTCACAATAAAGATCACAACTTTGATTCCCTAGATACAAAAGTGTCCATTTTCCTATGAATTGTTCTTGTTCCCACTTAACCCCATTGAAACTAATAATTGAGAACTCATTTAAAGGTCGAGGCGGTCGGATAAGTACCCCATGATTTTGAGTTTCTAATGTTAGCCAGCTGTTAGTACCAAAGTACAACCAAACTGCAAACAGTAACGGAGCAAAAAACACTGCAAACAGCCCAATTAAGTAGGCTCGACGTATTGATTGTTTTTTCACTTATGCTCCATAGAATTAAACCGTGGCAAATGCAACAATACAAAAATCACCAAAACTGTTATTGCTAGGGCAAACCATTGCACGGCATAGGCAAGGTGGCGTTTTGGAGTAAAAGCAAATACTGGCCATTCGGTTTTAAACCCACCCGTTTGATAAGCTTCTAAGCGTACGGTAAAAGGTTGTAGCTCTAATTCGAGACGGTCTCCTAAAGCTTCAAAATCTAGATACTGTATCAATCTAGGCCAGGTTGTCTCACCATTGTCAATCTCACCCAAATGATAGGGTTCGCCAAATGGAACATACACAGAACCGATAATTGACCGTGATTGCTCATCAATCGAAATAGCAGGTAGCTCTGCACGCGACCGACCTAATGGCACCCAACCCCGATCTACCAACAACACAGTTTGAGAGCCATCAAGTAAAAAAGGAGTTAAAATATTATAGCCAACCTGATGTTGATGCACCTGATTGTCCAACACAAATTGGCGTGATGATAAATATTTTCCTTGCAATTGGACTCGTTGGAATCGTAATGTGCTAGGGTTGTAAATAGGCAAAGAAAGTTTTACTGGCGCACTTTTTTTAAGTTGTTCAATTTTAATTAGTATATGTTTTTTTTCTTCTGCTCGATGCAACTGCCAGACACCCAGAACACTAAGAAAAAATACTCCAAAAATTGTAGCGATGACACTTAACCATGAAGGTTTATGCAACGGAATCTTATTATTCATGATAAAAAAGCAACTTCTAACTTTTGGGTCATTTCATGCTACTTAAAGTCATTGTTGTAATATTATTTTTTTTAATATTAGCCAGTTTAGGTTCGGGATTAATTTATCTAGTAAAAGATAAAGGCCAGACCAAACGGACTGCAAATGCCTTAACTTTTAGGATTGCAATTTCCCTGATTGCATTTCTATTACTTATTCTTGGATACGTTACGGGCTTGATTCAACCACACGGCATATCTGGTTAAACAAACTTCTATACTAAAAACGCCGCGGATGCGGCGTTTGATCAATAATAAATATTAATTTGTTTGTTACAGCCAATATACGAAGATAAATAGGCCCAGCCACACTACATCCACAAAATGCCAATACCAAGCTGCGGCTTCAAAGGCAAAGTGCTGATCAGGTGTAAAGTGACCAAAAATGCAACGCACTAAAATGACGGCAAGAATGATGGCACCAAGGGTCACATGAAAACCATGAAACCCTGTAAGCATAAAAAACGTTGAGCCATATATCCCTGAGCCCAAGGTTAAACCAAGATGTTGATAGGCCTCATAATATTCAACAGCTTGAAGCACCATAAAAATTGCACCTAAGGCCACCGTTAAGGATAGGCCAATGATCAATTGACCACGATGATTCGCTTTTAGAGCATGGTGTGCCCAGGTTATCGTGGCACCACTGGTTAGCAAAATGGCAGTATTAATTGCAGGTAGCCCCCAGGCAGCCATAGGTTCAAACTCTCCACCGATTTCACCTGGACCATTTGCTGTCAGTGGCCAAATCGCTTCAAAACCCGGCCATAAATAGTTATTGGTAGGTGCACCAGTACCTTCGCCTCCTAACCAAGGCAGTGAATAGACCCGTGTATAAAATAACGCCCCAAAAAATGCGGCAAAAAACATGACTTCAGAAAATATGAACCAAAACATGCCCCATCGAAATGACACATCTACTTGTTTGTTATAGGTGCCAGATTCACTTTCTCGAATGACGGCCCCAAACCATCCAAACAGCATCACCAACAAGATTAGCGCCCCCACAATCATCAACCACTTCCCCCAGTTAGTGCCATTGAGGAAGTTGGAAAATCCAAGCATAAGACTAAAAATTGCAATAGAACCAATAAACGGCCAATAACTTCCATGCGGTATGTAATAGTTACTTTCTGTATGTTCCATGTTTTTCTTCTTTAGTATCTCGTGTTGCTAACATCATATCTTGTTTAGCAACAGCATTATTGTTAACGGAATTGCTGATATCAAAAAAAGTATAAGAGAGCGTTACCGTTGTTACTCGATCAGGTAATGCTGGATTAATAACAAATACCACTGGCATTTCAAGAGACTCGCCGGCTTGTAATGTTTGATTTGTAAAACAAAAACATTCGGTCTTGATAAAGTGATTGGCAGCTGCAAATGGCACTACACTGGGTACGGCTTGGCCAGTGATGGCGTGATTTGATTTGTTACTAACGAAAAAACTAGTCTGGTATGGCTTGCCTGGATGAACTTCCATTTTTGTAATTACAGGTTTGAAATCCCACAACATGCCTTGATTAAGATTGGTGAGGAACTCAACTGTTATTGTGCGTGTTGCATCTGTCTTAAAGTCTACTGATTGTTGTTCAGTAAAGGTCGACGATTTTCCATTTAAGCCAGTCAAATCACATAACATATCGTATAAAGGCACTAGCACATAACCAAAACCGAACATTGCAATTGCAAATATGCAAAGTTTAATAGCAATTTTCCTAGATGATGAATTGTTAACATCCATATAAAATTACTCTTACTGTGGTCGCTTATTTACTTGCCACTAGAAAATAGAAACCAATATAAATGACAAGTGCAATACAGGCGAGCAAAATCGCCGTACGTTTAGCTCCTCGTTTTTGTTGTTTCAATGTGCTCATGTGTAAACCAGTTCCATTCTCCTATAACATTAGGGGGCGTGGTAAAGCTGTGGTACGGCGCGGGGGATGGTAAAGTCCACTCCAAGCCTTCTGCGCCTTCCCAAACTCGATCTGTAGCTTTGGCTCCACCGCGTATGGTTTGAACAACTAGCCATAAGAATAGAAGCTGCGCAAAGCCAAACCCAAATGCGCCGATTGTAGCGATTTGGTTATAGTCCGAAAACTGTAATGCATAATCAGGTATGCGCCTTGGCATGCCTGCCAACCCAACAAAATGCATGGGAAAGAAGGTAACGTTTACAAAAATTGTAGATAACCAGAAGTGAGTTTTGCCTAACTTCTCGTTATACATGTGGCCCGTCCATTTAGGTAGCCAATAGTACACCGCTGCAATAATGGCAAAAATAGAACCGGGAACGAGAACATAGTGAAAGTGTGCAACAACAAAATAAGTGTCGTGATACTGAAAGTCTGCTGGGGTAATAGCTAGCATTAAGCCTGAAAATCCACCGATGGTGAACAAAATTATAAATCCAATAGCAAATAACATTGGAGTTTCAAATGTCATGGCACCTTTCCACATCGTGGAAACCCAGTTAAAGACTTTCACACCGGTAGGCACAGCGATCAGCATAGTAGCAAACATAAAAAATAATTCGCCTGCTAATGGCATGCCCACAGTGAACATGTGATGCGCCCATACAATAAAGGAGAGAAATGCAATTGATGCAGTCGCATACACCATAGATGAATAACCAAATAATGGTTTACGTGCAAAGGTTGGAATAATGCTAGAAACCACACCAAAGGATGGCAAAATTAAGATGTACACCTCTGGGTGGCCAAAAAACCAGAAAATGTGTTGAAATAAAACGGGATCACCGCCGCCCGCAGCATTAAAAAAACTAGTGCCAAAAAATTTATCGGTAAGCAGCATAGTGACACCGCCTGCGAGCACCGGCATTACGGCGATTAACAAATAAGCTGTGATGAGCCAGGTCCATACAAACAATGGCATCTTCATCAACGTCATGCCGGGTGCACGCATATTCAAAATGGTCGCAATAACATTAATGGCGCCCATAATGGAAGACATACCCATAAAATGAATTGAGAAAATTACAAATGGCAAGGCATTACCCGTTTGTAAGGTAAGTGGCGGATATAGTGTCCAACCTCCTGCAGGACCACCCCCATCCATGAATAGTGTGGATAACATCATGGTAAAAGCAAATGGCAGTATCCAAAAACTCCAATTATTCAGACGTGGCAGGGCCATATCCGTACCGCCAATCATCATGGGGATCAACCAATTTGCTAAACCCGTAAAGGCTGGCATTACAACGCCAAAGATCATCACGATGGCGTGCATTGTGGTCATTGAATTGAAAAATTGTGGATCTACAAATTGCAACCCGGGTTGAAATAATTCGGTGCGTATAATTAACGCCATCAAACCGCCAATGAAAAACATAATAAAAGAGAACCACAAATAAAGAGTGCCAATGTCTTTATGATTTGTAGTGGTAATCCAGCGCATGATGCCGGATGGATGTTCTTCGTGGTGTTCCTCAGCTGCCACAGTTGACATAATTCTTGCTCCTACACATATTTAACTAAATTAATTAATATGCCAAAATTTTCTTTTCATTTTGAATTGCAGCAAAACTTTTATTTGTATTTTGATCTGCAACCCATTGGTCAAACTCTTCAGGTTCTATTGCACGAACAACCACTGGCATAAAACCATGATCACGCCCGCACAGTTCAGCACACTGGCCACGATAGACACCGGGCGTATTGATCTTGGTCCAAACTTGGTTGATATATCCAGGTATTGCATCTTTTTTAATAGCTAAATCTGGTACCCACCAGGCATGCAGAACATCATTTGAGGTAATTAAAATTCGCACCTTACGGTCAGTGGGAAGCACTAGCTCATTATCAACCTCAAGCAAATAATTAGGATTCTTGCCTTTATTATTATGAATCTCATCTCGTGAAGTTTTGAGCACGCTATAAAAGTCGACGTTATGATCAATATACTCATATCGCCACATCCATTGATAGCCCGTAACTTTTACTGTCATCTCCGCTTTACTGGTATCTTCCATAGCAATAAGCACTTGTGCTGCTGGAATAGCAATGACTATTAAAATTACAAAAGGTGCTGCGGTCCATAAAAATTCTAAGGATACGCTTTCGTGAAACTGTGCTGGCTTATGCCCTTTAGATTTTCGATGCTTAATAATGGAATAAAACATTACGGCAAATACAATTACACCAATAACGCAACAAATGTAAAAAGTAAGCATGTGTAAATTAAATACACGATGGCTAATATCGGTAACACCTTCTGTCATGTTGTATGGTTGAATTGACCATACTAATTGTGAAATAGAAAAAATAAGTGCTGCAGATAAATACTGACTTATAAGCTTAAACCACTTAGTTTGTTTCATACTTAATCCTTATTGCTATACTCTAACTATAAATTAGCGATTTTTGTAACACTGCAACTAAAGACTGCGCCAAACGTTTTCGTTCTTTATTCGTCAAGCACTTGCCAATTTCAATTTGTCTTCCCTTTGAACGAATAAGCAATTGGCTAGGATGTCCATAGTATGTTGATTTTTTTAGCTCTAGCTGAAGCCAAGCACGTTCGAATTGCCAACGTTGATTTGGCTTATTTCTACCTGTCTCAATGAATAATTTTTCATCATCTATAGTGATAACCTCGCGATCACGGCAACGCAAGCAACAAACATATAAACCAAAAGCCAAAGCTAAAATTTCAAGCCCCGCAAATGGCAGAATCAACCACATACCTTGCAGAGCAAATATACTCGCAATGCCCAGCGGCAGAATTGCTATGTAAATGATAAATATTTTATTACCATGCCAGGATAGCGATTGATTATGCTGCACAACAAATTGAGTAGTTGCAATGAGTTCGGGAGTATTCGTCAAGAGTAAGATCCTTATATAATTGTCGTAAGACTATCCTGATACAATTATTATATATTAAGCATCAATTGCAATCTTAATTGTATTCCTCAATCAGTAAAAAATGATGTTTGTACCGCTAATCAATAGTGATAGTTGTACTGGGCAAATCCATATCATTTTAATGGGCATTAATATCAATTATAGATCTATATTTTTTTAATATTGCTTACAGGTATCCTAACCTCTCCACCTTCTTCACTACTGCCACTATCAGCTAACTTGCGTGCATAGCCATAGATGACCTCATAGCTTGCCGGAAGTGAGCCATTTTCTTGACGATATTCCTCATAGGCCTGTTCTAAGCATTGATATTTTTCTTTACTCATTAAGCCTGATGAAATTGTTGACACTGAAGCATTAAATTTCCCTCGACTGCCAGTATCTTTTAAATCCTGTAGTAACTGTCGCAATGATTGATACTGAATTTTTATTATCTCCATATCGACCACAGGATCCGCAAATTTTGCTGCAAGCAACATATCCCCAATATGATGCATATCAATAAACTCATGCACATGCTCACAATTATCTACTTGCGCCCAACTATTGCGTAATTCCTGCAGAGTATCAGGACCAAATGTGGAAAAAATTAACACGCCGTTGGAACACAATACACGCTCGCATTCTGAGAAAAGCTGATTTAGATCCGTGCACCATTGAAAGGTAGAAGTAGAAAAAATTAGATCGACTGACTGATCAGCGAAAGGCAGCTGTTCTGCATCATTACAAACTAGTTTGTCTGTATGTGAGATCGCTAGATGCTGACGGCAGTAGATCAACATTGGTAAAGCAATATCACATGCAAAAATGGAGCTATTAGGGAAACGCGATTGTAGCCCCTTTAAACTACGCCCCGTGCCCGTTCCAATATCTAATATTGAGGCAGGTTGTAACTTCAACATTTCCACTCGCTCAAGAGTACGGTCACAGATTGCGTGTTGTGCTACAGCAGCCGCATCATAACCGCTTGCAGCCAGTGAAAAGTCATCGCGTAGACGTTGTTTGTTGATCTTTGAATCAATCATTCTTGCTTAATGCCACTATTAATACGTTGTAAAAAATAATTCGAATGTGAAATAAATGGGGCATGTCCTGCATTCGCTATTTGTTCTAGTTTGGTATTTTTCCATATGACAACCGTCTGCTTTGCTGCATTAATCGATGATACTTGATCGTTCTCGCCATGCAGCAGTTCGATATGTAAAGAATTGAGGGTTGTGTCGTCACGTAAATCTATATCATTCAACCATTGCAGTCCCCATTGAATTTTTTCTATATGCTTTTGCTGATCAGATAATGCGCCTTTTAATAAAGATAGGGTTTGCCGGGCTGCTTTGGCATTTAAAACTTGTAATGCGCAAAAATTTTGTAGCGATTGTTGTGGAGTTTTTTTGAATTGTTGAGAAAATTCTGTAAACGTGTTTTCGTGCATACCATGTGGCCATTGCGTGCTGGCTATAAACTTTGGAGTGCTCGCAATTAACATTAGTTTAGCTACGCGCTCTGGGAACTGTTTAGCAAATAACTGCGCAAGCAAACCACCCAATGACCAACCAACAATTGAACAAGTTTGCGGTAAGGATTGTGCTAACAATTCCAAGCCTTGCTCGATACTACAATCCCACTTTACTGCATGACTTTCACCATGTCCTGGAAGATCTACACACCAAACACGAAACTTTGGCCTAAGTTTATCTACACATGTTTGCCATATTTTCGAACTCGAACCCCATCCATGTAACAATACAAGGTTAGGACCTTTGCCAAATTTTGAGATATGTAATTTCGACACAATGAATTTTTTGGACGCTATTGCATTTCAAATTTTACTAGTTATCGCAGCCTATTTGCTTGGTTCAATTAATAGCGCAATTTTAGTGACCCAATCTATGGGCTTACCCGACCCTCGTAAGGTAGGCTCCGGCAATCCTGGTGCAACAAACGTGTTACGCACAGGCAATAAATTTGCTGCGGCTGTTACCTTGATGGGCGACCTACTAAAAGGCTTTATTCCAGTTGTAATCACAGCAGTTTTAATTGGAGACGAGCGCCTGGTTATTATAGTTGGCTTAGCTGCACTACTGGGACATATGTATCCGATCTATTATCGCTTTAAAGGTGGCAAGGGCGTGGCAACACTACTAGGGGTGTTACTAGGATTAGAATGGATATTAGGTATGCAATGGATAGTAGTTTGGATAACTGTGGCTTTGATCTTCCGCTATTCATCATTAGCAGCATTAACGGCAACTTTTATTACACTATGCGGCTCATGGGTTTGGCTTATGGATAAATGGATACCAGGAGTACTGACAATAATCACTGTATTAATCTTTTGGCAACATCGCAGCAATATTAGTAATTTACTCTCGGGTAATGAATCAAAGCTAAGAAAATAAATAATTACTGGTCTTAAATGTTTTCTAAAGACCAGCGTGGTTGCACAAAAATTTGCAGTGGTTCACAGTAACCACTTTGCAAACGCAACAAGCCGAGCTGTGCGACCATGGCTGCGTTATCTGTACAATATTCTGGAGCAGGATAAAACACTTTGACGTTTTGTTTTTCAAGTCGTTGTTTCAATTGCTTGCGCAATTTTTGATTTGCGCCTACTCCACCAGCAACTACCAAGGCTTTAGCTCGTGTGGCTTCAATTGCACGAATTGACTTAATCGTCAGCGTATCTACCACAGCATCTTCAAATGCACGTGCGATGTCTGCACGAACTTGATCATCAATCTCAGCCAGATTTTTGAGGGTGTGGAGTACATGGGTCTTTAAACCACTAAAACTAAAGTCCAATCCAGGGCGATCGAGCATGGGTCTTGGGAAGTTGAATCGATCTGGATTACCACGCAATGCCCATTGCGCAATTTGTGGCCCACCTGGATATTTAAGACCCAACATTTGTGCGACTTTATCAAAAGCCTCCCCTACCGCGTCATCAATGCTCTCTCCTAGTATCTTATATTTACCAACCGCAGCTACTTGAACTAATAAAGTATGACCCCCAGAAACGAGTAAAGCTAAATAAGGGTATTCCGGCGCAACATCTTCAAGCAGCGGGGCGAGTAAATGTGCCTCCATGTGATGCACTGCAATCGCTGGCTTGCCAGTTGCCCATGCCAAACTACGCGCTAAGCTGGCGCCGACTAATAAGGCACCTATTAATCCAGGGCCTGATGTATAGGCAACGGCATCTAAATTACCAAATGAGAAAATCTTAGCCGCAGCCATGGCTTCTAGAATCAGTGGGCCAAGCTTGCGAATATGATCACGTGATGCCAGCTCGGGCACTATCCCTCCGTATTCATTATGCAGTGCGGTTTGTGAATAAATATAATTAGCTAATAATCCTTGTTTATCACATATGATCGCAACTGCGGTCTCATCACATGAAGTCTCAATTCCTAGTACTCGCATGTAAGCATTATCACGTGATTTGCATAAGTGCGCAGCCTCGCACGTATATATGTTGTGCATTTATGAGCTTTTATACGCTTTGTGGGGCTAGACATTTGAATTATGGGGACCTGTCGGTATAATCGCGGCTCATTTTCATTTGAACAATAAACTCATAAGTATCGTATTTATATGCCCGGTGTACGTGTAAAAGAAAACGAGCCCTTTGATTTCGCCTTACGGCGTTTTCGTCGATCCTGTGAAAAGGCAGGTACAATCACAGAAGTGCGCCGACGTGAATTTTACGAAAAACCAACTGAAATTCGAAAACGAAAAGCTGCGGCAGCTGTAAAGCGTAATCTTAAACGTGTAGCTCGCACTAGTTTACGTCGTCGTCGTTTATATTAAGTACAATCTTTAACACCGTCTGGTGTCTGCACTTAAATCCAAGCTTACCGAAGACATGAAGTCTGCAATGCGTGGCGGTGAGAAATCACGCCTGCAAACAATTCGGTTGATACTTGCGGCCATTAAGCAACAGGAAGTGGATACGCGCAAAGAACTCACTGATGAAGACATAATTATTGTATTAACAAAAATGCAAAAACAACGACGTGAGTCCATTACACAATTCGAGAAAGCAAATCGTCAAGACCTAATCGATAAAGAAACAGCAGAAATGAAGCTTATTGATGAATATTTACCTGAAGCGCTCAGCGAAGCTGAGATAGAAAAATTAATTGCGGAAGCCTTGTCAACATCAGGCGCTTCAAGTATCAAAGACATGGGCAAGGTGATGGCAATCCTCAAACCAAAAATTTCAGGTAGAGCTGACATGGGAGCAATCAGCGCTAAAATTAAAACTGTACTAAGTTCCTAGCATCTATGGGATCCATTAGCGCAAAGATCAAATTCGCGTTTTATTCGTAGCTTATCCATAGTTTCTGTCTACAACATCTATTAAACAGACGCCCATGTCCTCTTTACAAAATGACCTTTTTATACGCGCACTGTTGAGACAACCCGTTGAGCGCACACCCATCTGGATCATGCGTCAAGCCGGTCGCTACTTACCCGAATATCGCGCCGCACGAAAACGCGCAGGAGATTTTTTAACCCTGTGCAAAACACCAGAGCTTGCATGTGAAGTGACATTACAACCAATTGACCGTTTCGGTTTCGATGCGGCTATTCTGTTTTCTGACATCTTAACCATTCCTGATGCAATGGGTTTAGGTTTGCAATTTAGTGAAGGTGAGGGACCGAAATTTACTAATCCCATTACCAATATAAACGATGTAAACCGCATCGCTGAACTTGAGCCAATCAATGAACTTGAATATGTAATGGATGCCGTGCGCCTTATAAAAAATGAGCTAAACGGACGTGTTCCTTTGATTGGATTTTCTGGAAGCCCATGGACACTCGCAACCTATATGGTTGAAGGCCAAACAAGTAGAGAGTTTCGAAAAATAAAAACTATGGTCTATAAAGAACCTCAAATGCTTGAACGCTTGCTTGAAATTTTAAGTAAAGCGGTAACCGCTTATTTATCTGCACAGATTGCGGCTGGCGCGGAAGCGGTAATGGTATTTGACACCTGGGGAGGCGTGCTGTCACGTGAAGCATATCTTAAATTTTCATTAGCACACATGCGGCGAATTGTGGAAAAACTTCTACACCTTCAAAATGATGTTAAAGTTCCGATAATTTTATTTACTAAAGGTGGAGGAAATTGGCTAGCTGATATTGCAGCAACAGGGTGTCATGCGGTAGGTTTAGATTGGACCACTGAAATTGATCAAGCGCGTTCTCTAGTGGGCGACAAAGTTGCTCTGCAGGGTAATTTAGACCCAAGTGTCTTATATGGTTCGGATGACGTGATTCGAACTGAGGTAAAAAAGGTCTTAGAAAAATATGGCAATGGTAATGGCCATGTCTTTAACTTGGGACATGGCATACAACAGTATGTTGACCCAAATAAAGTCACTGTTTTAGTCGACGCAGTAAGAGAATTAAGTCCGGCCTATCACTAGAACCGATCTCAAAATGCATCCAGCGCGCTGATACTGCATTGCGGATTCACTATCGTTAAAATCTGTTCCTCAGAAAGTTCTGACGCCTTATCTATGCACACTATTTATTATTATGAGCTAGGTTTTTTTGTTTGCCTAATTAGGTTCGTCAGCGCTTTTATACACATTCTTTGCATACTGCGGTTTTGGCTTTTACTCTTAGGATGTTGGTGTTGCTGACGCAATGTAAATATTGTTACTGCTAAATCACAGTCTTGATAGCAAAATATTAAAGTGGGTAAATAGATAAAATTATTACTCAGTTTAAAGCGCCGTTCTTCAACTCTTGAATCTATATCTTGCTGTTGTAAAACCTCAACTACTTCCTCTATTGCATCACAATAGACATGGATACTAATTGGTGTACTTGCATTTGCCGTACCATCTAAAACAGGACCAACTAAATAAGGAGAAAATTCCGTTAGCCAATGCATTATGGTTAGTGCAATACTGCGCAATTCTTTCAGTATTGCATCATGATTAAGCAAAAATGTATTGTGAAAGGATGAAATTGCACGCTCAATTTCGAAGTTACTAGGCAAAGATCCATAATGTGAATTACCTATGCGTTCACATGCTTTGCGTTTAGCATGTTGATAGTCTCGTATCCCTTCGGTTGCAATAATTTTTGCAGCTTCTTGTGCAAGCACCTCACGAAGCCGATCATGTTTTCTAACAGCCACAGTATTAAAAAAGTTGTTCTGGAATTTCTATTTCCTCACCACCTTGCCGATAGGTAGCTTGATTATTAGTTTCCGCACTTTTCGTCGGCATGTATTCTTCCCGAAAGGTTTCTTCAATACCTTGACTACTATCTTGATCAACAAGTAATCCAGTCGTAGGGTCGATACGTAATGTCACTATTCCATCCGGTTGTCTTAGTGAGTTTTCTGGTTTACCTTCAAGCGCCGAGCGCATAAATTCAATCCATATTGGTAGTGCAGCCACACCACCGACTTCCCTACGGCCGAGTGGTTTATGTTGATCAAATCCTACCCAAGCAGTAGCAACAATATCACCATTAAAACCACTGAACCACGCATCGTGCTGATCATTTGTGGTGCCGGTTTTTCCTGCTATGTCACGGCGTCCTAATTCGCGTGCCTTTCTACCAGTACCGCGTTGAATGACATCCTGCATCATACTGACCATTTGATAAGCATTTTCTTTTGATAGCACTCGGTTGGCGCTTCGTATCTCTGTTACAATATTTAAATCATCACTTATCAAGTCATCACTATCTTTTTGCATTTGCTGCTGCAAGGCCTGACAATCTTCTTCACAAACCATGAGCGGACTCGATCGATATAAAACATCGCCTTTAATATCCTCAATTCGTTCAATAAAATAAGGTTCAATGTGATAGCCCCCATTGGCAAATACCGCGTATCCCGTGGCTAGCTCCAGTGGCGAGACAGAGCCTGAACCCAATGCTAAAGTCAAATCATAAGGTAATTGTTCTGGGTCAAACCCAAACTTGGTGATGTGTTGCATGGCATGCCTACGGCCGATGTCTATAAGCAACCGAATCGAAACCATGTTGCGTGACTTCGTCAATGCATCACGTAATCGCGTGGGGCCAAAAAACTTACCGCTGTAATTTTGAGGACGCCAAGTATCTTCCAATGCAACATCTTCAAATACTACCGGCGCATCATTAATAATGCTGGCAGGGGTGTAGCCTGAATCTAACGCCGCAGAATATATAAAGGGCTTGAAGCTAGAGCCGGGTTGACGCTTTGCTTGGACAACACGATTAAACTTACTGTAATTATAATCATAGCCGCCCACTAAGGCTAATATGCTGCCGTTTTGTGGGTCAATGGCAACAAAAGCGCCCGCGACTTCAGGAATTTGAGTTAAGGACCATTGACCAGGCTCTGCTTCGACAACACGAATTATATCTCCTTGTGTAAATATTTTAGTAAAATCTTTAGGTTCTTTACCCATGACGTTTTCATTAACATAAGGTTTCGCCCATTTTGCTTTCTCTAAAAGCAAGTTAGACGTCTGTTGAGCACCTAGGTAAATTTCAATTTTTTGCGTATCAACTTTTGTAACAATTGCAGGAATTAGTCCGCCAATTTCTTGCAAATTACTCAATGCTTCATCTAATTTTTCAAAATCAATTTCATTTGTATCCGTATACACAAGTTCCAGGCGAGATTCTGGTCCTCGAAATCCGTGGCGTTGATCGTAGGCTAGTAAACCATTGATAAGCGCAGGTTTCGCGATTTGTTGCAAACTGCTATCAATGGTGGTGAAGACGCGATGGCCCTTGTTGTACGCCTCGGTTCCGTAGGTTTCAACCATATAGGCCCTAGCCATTTCTCCAATATAGGGGGCATCAATTTCCACTCTAGGATAATGACGAGATGCTGTTACAGGGGTCTCTAAAGAATGTTTATAGGATTCTTCATCTATGTAGCGCAGTTCTCGCATTCGCCCAAGAACGTAGTTGCGACGTAGTACCGCACGGTCAGCATTAATAATTGGGTTAAATGCCGAAGGTGCTTTGGGTAGCCCTGCAATCATCGCGACTTGAGCAAGATTTAACGCATCTACGCTCAGACCATAATAAACATCGGCAGCTGCTCCAACACCATAAGCACGATTACCCAAGTAAATTTTATTTAAGTAGAGCTCCAGGATTTCATTTTTACTAAGCTCATGCTCAATCCTGAGTGCTAAAAATATTTCCCTAAGCTTGCGTACGTAGGTGCGTTCACGTCCTAAAAAGAAATTTCTCGCCAACTGCATGGTGATGGTACTCCCCCCTTGGCGTTTTTCGCCGGTAAGGGCAACATCGATAGCAGCTCGAATTAAGCCTTGATAATCTACCCCCGGATGTGTAAAAAATCGGTCATCCTCTGCAGCTAGAAATGCTTGAATAACTTGTGTGGGATAATCCTCAATATCTAGTGGTTGGCGCCGTTTCTCACCATATACCGCAATTAGCTTGCCATCGCGGCTATACACCTTAAGCGGTACTTGTAATTCAACGTCCTTAAGTGTAGCCACGCCAGGCAGCCCTGGTACAAAATAGATATATGCTCCTAAAGCGGTGATCCCTGCTACGACGGACATCCCGAAAAATCCGATGAATATTAGGCGTAAAAGCTTTAAAAACAAGGGCATAACCTTACAATGTACGTTGCTGTAGTGAGTTATCGAACGGACCCGATATCAAATCCTAATTTAAGCAGTACAGCAAGTATTTTGCTTAACACACCGATTGATATAGAGTTACGTACTTTCCATTAATACAGACATATATAATACATACATAACAATCGCAAATTTAGATAATTAGATACAAACGTGCTGCTCTTCAATAAAAACCCTGTGATATATAAATAATATATAACTATTGTAAATTTAAGTAATTAGATACAAACGTGCTGCTCTTCAATAAAAATAAAGGCCCTGTAATTGGCTTGGATATTAGCTCTTCATCTGTAAAGGCTATGGAGTTTTCTCAAACTGGAAGTGGTTATCGTGTTGATCATTATGGTGTCGAGCCCCTTCCTCCCAATGCAGTTACTGAAAAAGTAATCTCAGACGTCGATGCGGTAGGTGAAAGCATTCGACAAGTCATGAAAAAGGCAAATTCCAAGGCAAAAAATTGCTGTTTAGCAGTCGCGGGTTCAGCGGTAATTACTAAGGTAATAAATATGCCTGCAAACTTAAGTGAAGAGGACTTGGAAGCGCAAATTCAGCTAGAAGCGGATCAGTATATTCCCTATGCACTTGAAGAAGTAAATTTAGACTTTGATGTATTAGGTCAAACTGAAGACAACCCGGATACAATCGATGTGCTATTAGCGGCATCACGTAGTGAAAACGTCGACATGCGTATTGCTGCAGCAGAAGCCGCAGGACTTACACCTATTGTGGTCGATGTTGAAGCCTATGCAATCGAAAATGTATTCCCACTAATTGTTGACACCGTTGCAGATCAAGGTCGTGGTAAAACTGTGGCAGTGCTTGATATTGGCGCCACCATGACAAGTTTAAATGTCCTTCAAGATCACAAAATGGTTTACACGCGCGAG
Source organism: Gammaproteobacteria bacterium (assembly GCA_041576975.1). Taxonomy (GTDB): domain Bacteria; phylum Pseudomonadota; class Gammaproteobacteria; order UBA4575; family UBA4575; genus JBFGJY01. Next base: position 111,943 of record JBFGJY010000001.1, read on the forward strand.
CAGCCATTTGGTGGTAAACAACTTACCGAAGAAATCATGCATCAATACGGACTTACTTATGAAGAGGCCGGTCTAGCCAAAAAAGAGGGTGGTCTACCAGAAAATTATGTATCAGATTTATTAGAGCCCTTTAAGAATACAGCAGCACAGCAAGCTAATCGTTTTTTACAGTTTTATTATTCGGCCAGTCAGCATGTAACGGTTGATCATCTGCTCCTAGCAGGAGGTTGTGCAGCAATTCCTGGCTTGGATGAAAAAATTGCAAAAGAAATAGGTATTACTACCACTATTGCTAACCCCTTTAGTCAACTTTCTCTGGGATCTAAAATTAACCCACATGCGTTGGGTGGCGATGCCCCATCCATGCTTATTGCTTGTGGGCTCGCATTACGGGCATTCGACTAAGATGGCAAGAATTAATTTATTACCATGGCGGGAAACGCGACGTCACGAGCAACAAAAAGAGTTTTTTACGCTGATGGGTATAGCTGCGGCACTATGCGCAGTTGTTGTGCTTATGACGCATTTCGAAATTAACGGAAGAATTGGTCATCAGGACAGGCGAAACCAGTATCTTACTAATGAAATAAAAATACTTGACGACAAGATTAGAGAAATTAAAAAACTGGATTCAACCAGACAGGCATTGATTGAACGTATGGAAGTCATACAAAATTTACAAGCTGCACGTCCTGGTATCGTGCATTTGTTTGATGAACTAGTAAAGACATTGCCTGAAGGTGCACACCTTGTAAGTCTTAAACAGTCTGAAAACAATTTGCAAATCGCTGGACGAGCTGAGTCCAATGCGCGAGTTTCTTCTTATATGCGTAATATTGAAGCTTCAGAATGGTTAACAAAACCTAGTCTTGGAGTAATTGAGACAAAGGAAACAGAACTTGCGCGCATCAGTAACTTCAATCTGACTGCTTTGCAAACAAATCCTAATATTGAAAGTAATTCTGAAGACGAATAAAAGTATGGATTTTTTAGAAGAATTAAGAAATACAAACCTTACTAATATCGGTACAGCACCGCTGTTTGTAAAGGTACTGCTGATTGGAATTGTCTGTCTTGGAATTCTGTTTGCCGGATATTACTTGCATCATAAAAATCAGCTCGAAGATTTAAAGCGAGTTCAAGCTAAAGAGCAAGAACTCAGAAAAACATTTGAGACCAAGGCAGAAAAAGCGGCTAACCTTGAATTATATAAGGTGCAATTAGAAGAGATGCGTCGAACATTTGGTACCTTGTTGCGTCAATTGCCTAGCAAGACCGAAATTCCTGCCCTTATTGTTGATATATCACAAACAGGTCTAGCCAGTGGTTTGGAAATTGAGTTATTCAGACCAAAAGCTGAATCTAGACAAGAATTTTATGCTGAAAAACCTATAGATTTAAGAGTAAAAGGTGACTATCACCAATTTGGTACATTTGCGAGCGAAATCGCGGCATTGCCACGTATTGTAACTCTACATAATATTTCTCTTACTCCAGAAGAGGAAAAAATGACCATGACAGCTACGGTAAAGACTTATCGGTATTTAGATGAGGATGAACAATGAAAATTAGAATTGCCATCAATCTGAATCTGATTTTTTTTACAATTTTAATTTTAGTAGTAACGCTATTTGCTGGTTGTGGACGAGAAATGCGTGATCTAGAAGACTATGTTGAAGAAGTAAAATCACGTGAGCCGCCTGGTATAGACCCTATTCCTGAAGTCAAACCGTATCAAAGCTATAAATACCAGGCTAATAATCAACGTAATCCATTCGATGCTTCAATTTTTCAAGCCAAGATTGTTGAAAAAATAAAAAGGCCCAATTCATCGATTTCCCCTGACCCCAATCGAACACCTGAGTTTCTAGAAAATTTTCCATTGGATAGCTTGCGCATGGTGGGCACCTTAGAGCAAAGGGGAAGTTTGTGGGCATTAATTCAAACGCCAGAAAAAACAATTCAGCGAATTTCTTCGGGCAACTATGTAGGCCAAAATAATGGGAAAGTCTTAGAAGTCTCTGACGCAGGAATAAAGATTGAAGAAATTGTTCCAGATGGTTTTGGCGGATGGCGCAAACGAGATGGCTCAATTGCGTTAAGTGAGTAGTAAATCACATTCACTAGCAAGATAGATATAGATGATGACAGAACTTCTTTTTTAGGGAAAGCTAATATACTAAGGGGCAATATGCCATGAACGATACAAAACAAACTTTATCTACATTTCAATCAATGGATTCATTTGATTGTGGATCAAATTATTGGAGATTAGCGCATAAAACCCTATTTTTAGTGTTGCTTCTTATACTAGCTTCAGTCGCACAAGCACAAAATGTACTTCAAGATATTAAGTATGCAAGTTTGCCTAACGAACAGATTCAGTTGTCATTTCAATTTTCAGGCACACCACCAGAACCACTTGCATTTACTATCGACAATCCAGCACGCATTGCATTAGATTTTGCAGGTACGAATAATGAATTAGCTAACCGGTTCCAAGAAATCGGTATTGGTGTGGCGCAAAGTGTAAATACTGCAGAAGCAAAAGGGCGAACTCGAGTCGTCGTTAACCTTACCCGTATGCAAGACTATCGAACAAGTATATCGGGAAACAATCTCATTCTAACTATAGGTACCGGCGCTGGCGATGTGAGCCAACCACAAGTAGTGAGCAGAGCTGATACTGCAAAACCATCCATATCATCACCAATATCTACCAGTGCTTATAAAATTAATAATGTTGATTTTCGTCGTGGTGAAGGAGGTGCAGGGCGAATTGTAATTGAACTTTCTAGTCCCAGGATACCCATCAACTTACGCGAACAAGGTGGGCGCATCCTCGTTGATTTTTCTAATACCTCTTTACCAAGTAATTTAAGCAAACGTTTAGATGTGGTTGATTTTGCAACTCCTGTGCAACTTATAGAGACATTTGCTGATGGGCCAAATACAAAGATGATTATATCTCCGGATACAAGCAAAGTGTTTGAACACCTTGCATATCAATCTGAAAATCAATATGTAGTTGAAGTCCGCGAAATACCAGAAGAGGTAATTGAGCAACGTAAAAAAGATGTGTTCGAGGGCGAGAGACTTTCCCTCAACTTTCAAGATATAGAGGTCCGGTCTGTACTCCAACTCATAGCTGACTTTACCAACCTGAATATGGTAGTCAGTGACGCGGTTTCTGGAAACTTAACTTTACGTTTAAAAAATGTTCCATGGGATCAGGCGCTAGATATCATATTAAAGACCAAAGGACTCGGTAAGCGTGAAACTGGCAATGTCATTTATGTGGCTCCAAGTGAAGAGATCGCCGCTCGTGAAAAATTGGAGCTAGAATCTCAACAACAAGTTCAAGAACTGGCACCGCTACGCTCTGAGTTTATACAAGTTAATTATGCTCGAGCATCTGATTTCGCAGCACTTTTAAAATCACCTGATAACACATTATTGTCGGAACGAGGCAATGTCACGGTAGACGAACGCACGAATAATTTATTAGTTCAAGATACTGCATTGAAGCTTAATGAAATTCGACGTTTAGTAGATAGACTCGATGTTCCAGTAAAACAAGTGCTCATAGAGTCGCGCATTGTCATCGCTAATGATGATTTTAGTAGATCCCTTGGAGTACGGTTTGGCATTTCAAATAGAGATAATGACGTTGTTGATGATAGTGACTTTGATGCGATTGCTGGAAACTTAGAAGGCACAGACCAGGCATTAAGTGGTGCCGATATTTCTTTAAACAACCGATTAAATGTGAACCTACCTGCTTCAGCTGCGACGGGTAGTATAGGATTAGCGCTAGCTAAATTACCTCTGGGTCTACTTCTTGATTTAGAACTCTCAGCGGCTCAAGCAGAAAGTCGAGCTGAAGTGGTCTCCACTCCACGGGTAATTGCATCCAATCAAACCACTGCGCGCATCGAACAAGGTACTGAAATACCATTTCAATCTGCTACATCAAGCGGTGCAACTGATGTTGAATTTAAAAAAGCAGTGTTGTCATTAGAAGTTACACCACAAATTACACCAGATGACAGAGTTTCGATGAAACTCAAGGTCACTAATGACAGCATAGGTGAAGAAGTTCCATCTGGCTTTGGTGGCTTTATTCCATCGATTGATACCAATGAAGTGCAAACAGATGTACTTGTTGATAATGGCCAAACTATTGTACTTGGAGGAGTTTATACACAAGACAAATCAGATTCTGTTAGTCGGGTACCTTTTTTCTCTGATTTACCATTATTAGGTTTTCTCTTCAAATCTACAACAATAAGAGACGATAAAGCTGAACTACTCATCTTTATTACACCTAAAATTATTAGTGAGCAGCTGACTTTGGTTCGTTAATAATTAAATTTTAATTATTTATTAAAAGGCCCTCTCTTATTGTGAGGGCTTTTTTGTTTTGGTCTATACTCTCTTCCATCTTCTTGTAAGTGGTACGACATCTTAAATTAAATTCAATTATTTAGTGAAAACTAAAAATATTATTCTTATTGGCACAATGGGTGCCGGGAAATCGACTGTAGGACGGAGATTGGCAAAAAGACTGGGGACTCAGTTTTATGATAGTGACAAAGTTATACAGAAAAAAACAGGTGTCGACATTCCCACAGTTTTTGAATACGAAGGCGAAAGCGGCTTTCGAATACGGGAAGAAAAAGTCATTAGTGAATTATGTCAGTTAGAAGGCATTGTACTCGCTACTGGTGGAGGAGCTGTTCTCTCTGATAATACAAGACACCTATTATCTTCAAGAGGCATAGTATTTTATTTAAAGGCCTCTGTTGATACGCTTCTTAAACGCACACAAGGCGATACTAGTCGCCCATTGCTTAATGCGTTAAATAAACAAAAGACAATATCTGCACTATTGCAACAAAGAGAACCGCTGTATCAAGAAATAGCAGATCATATAATCAAAACTGATCACCACACTACTAACTGGACTGTAGATCAAATTTTAAAACGCATTAATCATATGTGAATCCCTATAGAATAAGGCGTATCAAAAGAAATTCTCGATAATGACCACATTTGAAGTACAGCTAGGCAAGCGTAGTTATCCGATCTATATCGGTGAAAAGATCCTTGAACAAGCGCTTTACCTGCACAAACATATCCATGGTGATAGAGTTTTTGTTATTAGTAATGAAAAAGTTGCGCCCTTATACTTAGAGGCTATATTAAAAAACTGTGAGCAGTATCGTTCTCATCATATGATTCTTCCTGATGGCGAATCGTATAAATCCTTAGATACCATGAATCTTATATACAGCGCATTATTAGAGAACCATTGTGATAGGAGTACAACTTTAATAGCCTTGGGAGGCGGTGTAATTGGAGATATTACTGGTTTTGCAGCAGCTACGTATCAACGCGGTGTGAACTTCATTCAAATTCCTACTACATTACTTGCGCAAGTCGATTCATCTGTTGGTGGCAAAACGGGTGTTAATCATAAGTTAGGAAAGAACATGATTGGCGCTTTTTACCAACCACAATGCGTCATCGCAGATCTAACCACTCTAAACACACTGGACAACCGAGAACTTAGTGCGGGTATAGCTGAGATTATTAAGTATGGCCTTATACGCGATGCCGATTTTTTTGATTGGTTAGAACAAAATATTGATAAGCTAGTAGCACGTGATCCCGAAGCCCTTGCATATGCAGTAGTTTGTTCATGTAAAAATAAAGCTCAGATCGTTGCTGAAGATGAGTTGGAACAAACTGGAAAACGCGCATTATTAAATTACGGGCATACTTTTGGTCATGCGATTGAAACGGGTACGGGCTATGGAGTATGGCTACATGGAGAAGCCGTTGCATGTGGCATGCTCATGGCAGCAGCACTATCCATTAAACTAGGATGGTTAACTGAGCAAGATTATGCACGTGTAGTTAATCTATTAGAGATTGCCAATTTACCTAAAGAGCCACCTGCAGAAATGCATATTGCTGAATTTATAAAGCTAATGGCAGTGGATAAAAAATCACTCGCGGGAAAACTACATCTAGTTCTTCTTAAAGGCATTGGTAATGCAATATTAACATCAGACTTTCCAACGTCATCATTAGAAGACGTATTGCGAGAATTCTGTAAAGTATAAGCACATGGGCGCAATATCTGTTGCAAATATAAATCATAATTCGTCACAGCTAGCGGTTGCTTCATATGCTGCTCAAGATGCTTTCTCAAAGGGTCGTCTATATAACGAAACAAAAGCAACATATCGAGGTGAATTTCAACGCGATCGTGAACGCATCATTCATAGCACCGCTTTTCGCAGGCTTGAATATAAGACTCAAGTCTTTGTTAATCACGAAGGTGACTTATTTCGTACGCGACTCACACATTCTATCGAAGTTGCTCAAATAGCACGCGCAATTGCGCGCGCACTAAACCTTAATCAGGACCTCTGTGAAGCAATAGCACTTGCACATGACCTTGGCCACACTCCGTTTGGACATGCTGGACAAGATGCGCTAAATGAGTGTATGCGTGAACAGGGTGGTTTCGAGCATAATTTACAATCCTTACGCGTAGTAGATAAGCTTGAGCTTAAGTATCCACAATATCCTGGTCTAAATTTAACCTTTGAAACAAGAGAAGGCATTCTTAAGCATTGCTCTCAAATAAATGCAGAAAAATTAGGATCATTAGGCCAACGATTTCTACAACGATCACAGCCGAGTTTAGAAGCACAACTTACCAATATAGCTGATGAGATCGCTTATAATAATCATGATATTGATGATGGGTTACGTGCTGGTCTTATAACTGTTAAACAATTGAATGACACCGAGTTATTTAGTGGACACTTTGCTATGACTACAAGAGAATTTCCTAATATCAGCGAGCGCAGAAAAATCTATGAATCTATTCGCCGTATCATTAATGATTTAGTTACTGATTTAATAATTACTAGTCAAGCAGCCATTATGCAAAAAAAACTCGCTACCATTGATGACGTTCGTGCAACAAAGAAGCCATTGATCCAATTTAGTGAGGCCATGCTCCAAAAGAATCGTGAGCTAAAATCTTTTTTAAACAAAAACTTATACCAGCACTATCGTGTGCACCGAATGAGCAAGAAAGCCAAAAAAATAATTTTCGATTTGTACACTGCATTTTTTAATGATACACACCTTATGCCTAATGAATATCGTGACAACGCGAATTTATCCCGGCAAAAAAAAGGGGATGCTGGACATGCGCGAGTTGTATCAGATTATATTGCGGGTATGACTGACAGATATGCAATTGCAGAGCACGAGCGAATATTCAATGCAAGAATCATTTGAAGATAGCTACAACCCAGATCCAATCCTAAATCTAGATGCCGATTTTATATCGGTAGAATGTCTTGAGAAGTTAGGTCTGGATGAAAATCCGTTTATTGATCATGCAAGAGACCCCTTTCTATTCATTGACGAACAACTTGAGATGTCGATTAATGTATTAATGGACTATTTGCAAAATCAAAACTCGACCCTTGTTTTATTAGGAGAGATAGGGATAGGTAAAACCACACAATTACGCGCACTACTTAGAAAAGGCTATCAACACTTTAACTTTTGTACCCTTAGAGCAAAACCCAAGACTTCTTTCGCTGATGTCGAAAAAAAGATACAAGAACGCTGGCGATTACCAGAACAAGATATTGATGAAACATTACAAATTGATGAATACATTAAACGATACATAGAAACAGACAAACATCCCGTACTGATCATAGATGATGCACATCGCTTGCAAAACCAAGTCCTTGATGCCTTATTACAATTAAAACACCGAGTCGGTCTGCAATCTCCTCAAGCCCTCGGATTAGTGCTAGCATCTGAACCGAGCATTCAAACTCAACTTGCAGAACTTGAACAAATCAACCCAGCTGCTACCCAAATTTATCAAATCAACGCACGCGCATTTGATGCTACACAATGCGAAAATTATATTAATTATCGATTAAAAAAAGCAGGAGCAATAGATGGGGCTTTATTCACTCCTGAACAGATTCAGGAGTTTTATACCAAATCTCAAGGCTTGCCGAGAATAATAAACAAACTCGCGCGCGAAGCTCTTTCTAAACAATGCCAACAAAACTCTCAAAGTACAACATCAGCATTTAAATTTGCTTCAAACCCTAGTATGCGCCTAGGATTAATTTTAGCAGGCTTAATCGGTCTTGCTTTCATTATTGGAACATTGTCAAAAAAGCCCCCGCAAGACGTTGAGCTTGATCTCAAGAAAACTGAAATGGAACATGAAACTAAACCAAAGGAAGTGGTCGAGCTAGATACCGAAACATCTTCTGAAACCGAAATATCATCTGAATTTGACAATCAAACTGCTCCAATAAGCAAACCGCAGGAAATATCTAAACCATATGTAGCACCTTTAGTGTTAGCGCCTTTACAAATTGAAAACAAAGTAGACACTAAAGTAATACAAGAGCAAACAACCAAAAATAAAAGCGAAGTTCAAACACAGCCATTTACGCCCGATTGGCTGCTTAAACAAAAGCCCGATACATATACAATACAAATCGTTGCTTCACCTAGCCAAGAAAATCTATTTGCATTTGCTAAAAAGCATTTAGAAGGTAAACAAACCGCTTACTATCAAAAATCAGGCCAAAATAAACAATGGTTTATTTTAGTATATGGAATTTTCCCAACTCGTGAGGAAGCCCTTACTACAATTGATGCTTTACCTCCCAGCCTTCAGAAAAACCAACCCTACCCACTGCAAATCAACAAAATTCAACAAGTAATACGTCAATAATTGGACAAACCAACACTAGCAAGATTTGACTCTTCGAGACAAAATCGACATTGAATGCCTTCTTGACGGACCATATACTGGTTGGCCTCATGAAAGTGTCTAATTTAATTATGTGTATAGTGACAAATATAATTACCAGAAAAAGCTGTATTTCTCCTCACAAAAGCATAGATCCTTACACTCAGCAATTCATTGCAAAACGTAAAGATCTGAATTGCCATACATGATAAACAGCTTAATTACTAGTGACTACAAGAATTCCACAAGCTTTTATTGATGAGCTAATCAATCGTACCGATATCGTTGAGCTAATCGATAGCTACGTTTCACTGAAACAGAAGGGCAAAGAATTTATTGCTTGTTGCCCTTTTCATAATGAAAAAACACCATCTTTCACCGTTAGTCCTGAAAAGCAGTTTTATCATTGTTTCGGCTGTGGTGCACATGGCACAGCATTAGGTTTTTTAATCGAATATGAACATCTTGAATTTGTTGAAGCGGTCGAGACACTTGCTCAAAAACTGGGGCTTGAAGTTCCTCAAAATGAGACTTTGACAATTAAAAACGATCATCAAGATCTACTTGTTCTTCTTGAACAGGCAAATGTGTATTACCAAAAAATGTTGCGTGAACATCAAAAGGCAATTGAATATTTAAAAACGCGTGGAGTAAGTGGTGAAGTTGCAGCTAAATTTGGCTTAGGCTTTGCACCAGATGGTTTTGGTAATTTGCTAAGTCAATTTGAAAACGCAGCGACTGAAGAACAACTAATCAAGACTGGATTAATAAAAAAGAACGACAAAGGTAATAAATATGACCGTTTTAGAAACAGAATTGTATTCCCAATTAAAGATCGTCGTGGACGTGTAATTGGATTTGGCGGCAGAGTCTTAGGTGACGAAGTACCTAAATATTTAAATTCTCCTGAAACTCCCCTATTTCATAAGAGCGAAGCTCTTTATGGTTTGTATGAAGCAAGGAAAATAAAAGAAACGACGCAATCTATACTTGTAGTAGAGGGTTATATGGATGTTGTAGCATTAGCACAACACGGCATTGAAAATGTAGTGGCCACTCTCGGCACGGCTACTACATCACAACATATACAGCAGCTGTACCGTTATACACAAGAAATAATATTTTGTTTTGATGGTGATCGTGCAGGTCGTGATGCCGCCTGGCGCGCAGCTCAGCATACTATTCCTCTATTCAAGGATGGTCTTGAAGCGAAATTTTTGTTTTTACCCCAGGGTGAAGACCCGGATAGCTTAATTCGTACACGTGGCAAAAAAATCTTCTTAGAATATATGGCGGAAGGCGAGCCCTTATCAACATTTATATTTGATAAATTAAGTGAAAATATAGATATTCGAACTCCTGCAGGAAAAGCCAGGCTCGCTCAAATAGCGAAACCACTACTAGAAAAATTCCCCAATGGAGTATTTAAAAATTTAATCTTTGAGGAATTAGAAAAAAAAGTTGGCACCCCAATTCATTATGGTGTAGCGACTGCGTATGAAAATAAGCTCAATACTGCGAGACCATCATCTAATAAAACTACTCCGGTTCGATTGGCGATCTCTGCATTGTTACATGAGCCTTCCCTCGCATTAGATATAGAGTCTGTTACAGAGTTAGAAAAATCTTCTTTAGCTGGAGTGCCACTACTTACAAAAATTATCACGATTTGGAACCAAGAGCCCAAACTCAACGCTGCCGCATTAATTGAGCGTTTTCGTGACCAGCAAGAGGGGCAACAGATGCAGAAATTGTTAGCCTGGAATCCTCCTGAACTAGACGATCCCAAGCAGGCGTTTATAGATGCTATGAGCTGGATCTACCGTAAAACACAAAGCGCGCGAGTTCAGGAACTTATTGAAAAAGAAAGTACAGACGGCCTAAGCGAGGATGAAAGGCACGAATTTAGGAACTTACTGCATCAGAAAGCGTCTTAATAAGCTACCTATATCAGTATTTTCTGATATACTTTCCGGTTTCGCTCAACAATCCCTCAGCACTCGAGGTTGGTACTAAATGGACGAAGATCAACAATCCAGTATTAAGCAACTCATCGCAAAAGGTAAGGAACAAGGATATCTTACTTATGCTGAGGTAAATGACCATTTACCCAGCGGAATTGTAGATCCTGAACAAATTGAAGATATTGTCAGCATGATTAATGACATGGGCATCACTGTCCATGAGCAAGCGCCCGATGCGGATAGTTTATTACTTTCCGACAATGCCGCCACTGATGATGATGAAGTTGCCGAAGAAGCTGCGGCGGCACTTGCTACTGTTGATAGTGAATTTGGTCGTACAACTGACCCTGTTCGCATGTACATGCGAGAAATGGGAATTGTTAATTTGTTGACGCGTGAAGGTGAAATTAAAATCGCTAAACGCATTGAAGATGGTTTACGTCAAGTTCTATTTGCCATCGGACATTACCCTGCCACAATAGAAAAATTGTTGGCTTTCTATGCCAAAGTCGAATCCGAAGATCTACGTTTAACTGATTTAATAACCGGCTTTGTTGATCCCGATGAGGATACCGATGCGATCCCTCCTCCCGCCACACAAATTAGCCAGGCTAGCAGTGATAAAGTAGATGATGTGGATGCAGATGAAGATGAAGATGAAGAAGAATTGGATACTGGCCCTGATCCAGAGGAAGCACGCATCTATTTTAAGAACTTAGAAAAAAAATATAAGAAACTTTTTAGCACAAGCGTTAGTAGTAACCCTAATAAACTAACCAAGGCGCGTGAAGAGCTTGCAGAAGAATTCACCATGGTAAAACTCGTACCAAAGGTTGTGGAAATTCTTACTTCGGATCTTCGTAAAATGATGAATCGAATTCGTTCACACGAACGACATATCATGCAGATTTGCATACATGATGCAAAAATGCCGCGTATCAAGTTTATTGAGGCATTTACAGATCA
>JBFGJY010000002.1:0-122667 GCA_041576975.1 Gammaproteobacteria bacterium
ACAGAAGAGCGTGAGCAGTGGATCCGCGAAACGGCCTATCAACTTGCAGAAAAACGCAATTTTATAAATGGTGATGCAGAGACAGACTGGTATGCAGCAGAAGAACAGGTTGCACATCGGCTGGATGAGGATATGGGTTTGGTGAAAAAAGGCTATAGGACGCTGAAACATCTGACTACTGAGCTTGTAGCGGAATTTAACACCTTAGAGCATGATGTTCATAAATGGTTACAAGACAAACACAAACGGGCGGCATAATGGAGCACTGACAAATTATGTTTGTTGATGTCGGGCAAAATTGAGTTAACCAAATTTGGAATATAATAGTGACTAAAATTCCTGAGCAAAATCACAATAACAATGTTAAGCCTTACAAAGTCAATCGTCGAGTAATTGACGATCGGCGCTCATTTGGGTCATTAACTCAATTTCCCTTCATTAACAGTGCCGACAAAGTAATAGAAAAAGACCGGCGCTTTATACCGGATCGACGCATTGCAAATATTGTGGTCAAAGGGCATTTTCTACACATTAAAAGTAAATCATTAAAGCTAAATGAAGTGATTTAATACTTCTTAAGCTCTTTTTCTGTTGCTGCAATTTCCACTTGCCGAATCACCGCTAACATCGCTTCCATTCCAATCTTAAAAATCTTTTTGCATGAAGCAAATTACCACAGTCTGGTAATAAAAACCCGCCAATAAATAGACGTCGGATAATATTTGTGTATCTCGGTGCGATCGTTTTCATGGATTTTAATTACTCCTGTCCACTCATCAATTAATCATAACCATCAAAGCGTATCCGAGTTTAGATTATTTCTTAGTTAGTAAAAAATAGGAAATCGGCTGGAAGCTATGTATGTTTAAAAGAAGTAAACCTAAAAAATCAGTTAAGACTGAGCCCTATAAATCGGATCGTCGTGATAAAGAAGATCGGCGTTCGTTCGCGCCCGCACGTGTTTTCCCACTTATAGACCAGTTCGGCAAGTTGATTTATAAAGATCGGCGCTCGATGCCGGATCGACGCATTGCTAATATTCAGGTCAAAGTGCACTATCTAAATATCAGAGATAAAGTATTAAAGAAATTTAAAGGGATGTAATACTTCTTAATCTCTTTATCTGCTTCTGCAATCTCCACTTGCCGAATTACTGCCAGCATCGCTTCCATTCCCATTTTAAAAACTTTTCTTGGTTTCTTCGGTCACCTTCTCTAGTTCTAAAGACTGTTGAAATACTTCTTTGGAGAAGTCGCTAGATTCAAGTCGACTCAATAATAATTAACATTAAGTTAAGGCTATCAAAATTATGTTAACTGATTATTTAGAGTTTAGTTTGGGTTTGATTAGTGTATAAATCTCAAGGCTCAATGGAGTAAGCAAACTTTAATGCTTACTCCTTGCAGGTGTGACTTGCTAATTTTTGAATATGGTCTTCAAATACTATTCAAGATACTTTAAAACAGCATCCATACTCTCTCGGGCATCACCAAATAACATTTCCGTGTTTTCTTTATAGAAAAGAGGATTGTCTACACCGGCGTAACCTGAAGCCATACTGCGTTTTAATACTACACATGTTTTGGCTTTCCAAACTTCAAGTACCGGCATACCCGCAATAGGGCTGTTGGGGTCAGTTTGTGCACTGGGGTTAACAATATCATTTGCTCCAATCACCAACGATACATCAGTTTCCGGAAAGTCTTCGTTTAATTCGTCCATTTCTAGCACAATGTCGTACGGGACTTTTGCTTCTGCAAGTAATACATTCATATGACCAGGCAGACGTCCGGCAACAGGATGAATTCCAAAGCGAACTTTGGTGCCTTTATTGCGAAGCTTTGTAGTGATTTCACTTACAATGTTTTGTGCTTGGGCCACAGCCATGCCGTAACCAGGCACGATGATGACTTCACTGGCATCTTTTAGCATACCGGCAACTTCTTCCGCGCTGGTGGCCGTGACTTCGCCTGCCTCATCACCTGCGGCAGCGGTACCACCTGAAGTTCCAAAGCCACCCAGTATTACGTTTATAAACTTTCGGTTCATGGCGCGACACATGATGTAACTCAAAATGGCACCACTGGAGCCTACAAGTGAACCTACGATAATTAACGCTGTATTACCTAACATAAAGCCAGTAGCTGCAGCAGCCCAACCGGAGTAGCTATTGAGCATGGAGACGACAACGGGCATATCTGCACCACCAATTGCCATGATTAAGTGAATGCCAATAATAAATGCGATAGCCGTCATGATTAATAATGGAACAAGGCCCGCGTTATGTGATTCTGCATTAAGAAACACATAACCAAAATACACACATGCGAGAATTGCAATCAAGTTTAGCCAATGCCTTGCAGGTAGCATCAAAGGCTTGCTACTAATCATAGCACTCAATTTTCCAAACGCGATAACTGAGCCGGTAAAGGTGATCGCACCAATAAAGACACCGATATAAATTTCAACTCCATGAATGACTTTTTCTGCACCTTCAAAGTGTGAGGTTGGGTCTAGATAACTTGAAATGCCAACCAATACCGCAGCTAATCCAACAAAACTATGAAGAATGGCGACTAGTTCTGGCATTTGCGTCATTGCTACACGCGAAGCAATAAAGGCGCCTATTAGTCCGCCGATAATCATCGCTGGAAAGAGTTTTTCAAATCCGCCAACTTGACCACTGAGTATGGTTGCCCCTACGGCGATTGCCATACCTATCATTCCAAATAAATTTCCGCGTCGCGAAGACTCTTGATGACTTAAGCCGTTTAAACTCAGAATAAAGAGAGCGCCGGCTGCGAGATAAGATGCAGTTAACAATCCTGGATTCATTTTAGATCTCCCTTATTCTTCTTTGCGGAACATTTGCAGCATGCGTTGCGTGACAAAAAAGCCTCCACCAATATTTATTGAAGCAATGAATACGGATATGGTCGCTAATATCATAATAAGTGTGCTGCTACTTCCGACTTGTAACAATGCACCTATGATAATCACACTACTAATGGCATTGGTCACACTCATTAATGGTGTGTGTAAAGCGGGTGTTACATTCCACACCACCCAGTAACCGATAAAGCAGGACAATACAAACACGGTAAAATGTTGCATGAATTCTGCCGGCGCAGAATTTCCAATCCACCATAATCCGAGTGCAGCCACCGCTAAGGTAATCGCAAATTTGATGCCACTTTTTTTTCTTTTCGGTTCTGCTACAGTCGCTTCTACTGGTGCAGCTTTTGCGGGTGCAGCAGATACTGAAATGGGTGGTGGTGGCCAGGTGATTTCACCTTCTTTAACTACGGTAGTTCCGCGTACTACATCGTCTTCCATATCCACGACCATGTTGCCATCTTTTTCAGGCGTCATATCCGTTAATAAATGACATAGGTTTGAACCATAGAGTTGACTCGATTGAGTCGGTAGGCGGCTAGGTAAGTCCATATAGCCAATTAACGTTACACCATGCTTTACAGCTACCTCACCAGGTTCAGTTAATTCACAGTTACCGCCTTGTTCAGCAGCAAGGTCAACAATGACGCTGCCTTCTTTCATTAGCTCAACCATATCGGCAAGGATAAGTTTCGGCGCGGGCTTACCTGGTATTAAAGCTGTGGTGATAATGATATCCACTTCTTTGGCTTGCTCTCTAAACAACGCCATTTCAGCTTCGATAAATTCCTTGCTCATTACTTTGGCATAACCACCTGCAGTACTACCGCCCTCTTCATCTTCAAAATCCAGTTCTAAGAATTGTGCGCCCATACTTTCGATTTGCTGTTTGACTTCTGGGCGTGTATCAAACGCACGCACAATTGCACCCATACTATTTGCGGTACCAATTGCAGCAAGGCCTGCAACCCCGGCACCAATCACCATTATCTTAGCGGGAGGTACTTTACCTGCCGCAGTAATTTGACCTGTGAAGAAACGTCCGAAATGGTTCGCGGCTTCAATTACTGCACGGTAACCTGCAATATTGGCCATTGAAGATAGAGCATCTAATTTTTGTGCACGTGAAATTCGTGGCACCGAATCCATTGCCAACACGGTTGCCTTACGCGCTTTGAGTTTATCTAGCAAATCTTCATTTTGAGCTGGCCAAATAAAACTGATCAGTGTGCCGCCTTCGCGTAATAAATCGGCTTCATGCATTCCCAATGTCGAATGCTGTTCTGGTTGCCGAACTTTAAGGACGATGTCTGAATCCGCCCATAATTGTTTTGTATCTGCAACCACCGTAACGCCTGCCTCACGGTAGGCATCGTCAGGAAAGTTAGCCTTTGCACCCGCACCAGCCTCTATTGCGCATTCGTATCCAAGTTTTTGTAAACGTGCAGCCGTGTCAGGTGTCATGGCAACGCGACGTTCGTTTTCATGAATTTCTTTTGGGACACCAATCTTCATATCTAAAATTCCTTGAATGGTTCAAAATTAATAAGCCCTTTACTCCAATTAATTATTTGTTGCCCAAGCAATTTCGAATGAATTTCCACTACTGGGGTTGTATAAGGAGATCTTGGCTAAGGTAGTTTATTATTATTCTGTTTTTAATGAAGTCTGTATAGTATATAACAATCACCATCCCTGCTATAAGATGGTCTTTCCCCAGAACAAATTTTAGTTATTTCTCTTGGCTATAGGCCGATATTTCAGTCTTGATCCATAGATTTTTTGCTCTTAGCTTTTATCTTCTCAAGCTCAGCAACACGCTGTTCCCAATGTGCTAGGGCTTTCGCATAGTAGTCGTAAATACAGGGGTCACAACCGCGTTCACAACATTCATATGGCTCAGGCTCTTTTGGACGAGAGGGTATCTGTAGAGAGATTGATTCTTTGTTGTTTGTTGGTTGGCTCATAATAGATTTACAAGAACACCGAATACGTCAGGGTAAATAAAAACTAGTACGGCTGATATGGGTTTGCATAGACCTTAAGTGTTGAACAATTAATAACCATTTTTTGAAATATTGCAAATAAAAATAGCGAGTCATACTTTTCAATGTATTAAAAAGCAGGAGATACATCGAAAAATAATTATTTCAATATTGGCCAATCCTCAATCCAGTAAGCCCTCCTTCATATGATTACCCTAATAATTAAATGGTAAAGTATGGATGGTGCAGTAGTATCTTTGCAATCGGCTTATTTTTGTTTAATTAGCATAACTGAAGAAGCGTGATTATAGGTATTTGCGAATTTGGCCCTTGCTAACTATTTGTATTAGAATGAATTTTAGACTTTACATAGGATTATCAGTCGCTGCTTCTATGCCGTTCGTTACAGTCACCGCGCCTGGGATGATGATGGTGAAGAATTGTATACCGACACACGGCATGAATTTACTGTTAACGTACCAAAAAAAAATAATATTTTTGCGGCCAGGGGTGTACATTTTTGGCAAAATTAAACACTCATATAATTAAGGTGAATTTACTGGGCAGTTAGTAGTAACAAAACTCGTAATTACATTTACTATCAATCAGCACCCATGTATCAAGAATTCTTTGGAATTTCGGATAAACCATTTCAGATCACGCCAGATCCGCGATTTCTGTATTTAACACAACGTCATCGTGATGGTCTTGCGCATCTTCTATACGGTGCAGATGAAGCAGGTGGTTTCATCTTATTAACCGGCGAAGTTGGAACCGGTAAAACAATGCTGTGCCGAAGTGTACTGGAGCAATTGCCGGAGCATGTGAATGTCGCATTAATTTTAAATCCGCGACAGAGTTCACGAGAATTACTCGCATCGATTTGTGATGAGTTAAATATTCCATATCGTAAATCGACGACTAGTCTTAAATATTTAGTCGACCGATTAAATCTATACTTATTAAAGAAACATGCCCAAGGCAAGCGCACTGTTTTAGTCATTGATGAGGCACAAAATTTACGTGCAGAAGTTCTTGAACAAATACGTTTACTAACGAATCTTGAAGTGTCCACACAAAAATTATTACAAATTATTTTAATTGGACAACCAGAACTACAAGCAATTTTAGCACGTCCTGAGCTACGCCAACTTACACAACGAATTACTGCTCGTTTCCATTTAACACCATTGTCACAAGATGAAGCTATGGCCTATATTCGGCATCGCTTGCAGATAGTAGGTTTTAAAGGAGAACTGTTTACAAAAGGTGCAATGCAAGTGGTGCATCGCCTTTCTGGTGGTGTGCCACGTTTAATCAATAATGTATGTGAGCGTGCGATGATGGGTGCATATGGTGGAAACGTTCACCGAATTGATAAAAATTTGGTGCGTAAAGCCGCCAGTGAAGTATTGCAACCTGTAGAACGTCTGCAACCTATACAATGGGTAGCGGGTGGTGCAATTGCAGCGGGTGCTGCGGCACTATTACTTGCAGGTTGGGGATTTTTACCCAGGACATCGCCAGATAGTTATGCAAATGCTAATCAACAAACGATCATTTCAGAACCCTTAGCTACACAGACTTTCGTCGAAACACAAAAAACCGTAACTACACCAAATATAACCATGTCATCACAGGCGGTCACTATCGATGATGAGTTGAGTAAACCACAAACAGTTGCATCTGAACCGAGCCCTATTGACCAACAAGGCACTCAGCAACAAAGTAAACAAGCACTTCTAAATCTCATTGAAAGCGTAAATATACGTGCTGATAACGATACTGCCTTTACCACCTTGTTTAGTTATTGGGGTTTATCATACTCGGAATTACAAGGACAGACTGCATGTGCACGTGCCATTGCTGCTAATTTACGGTGCATCTTTGGCAAAGCGGAATGGGTGGAAATCCGCAGCTTTAACCGACCTGCAGTTTTAGAGCTAATTAATAAAGCAGGCAAAAGAAAACAAGTCGTTATACTTGCGCTACAAGGCAACCAAGTTAGCTTAAATATTGGTGGAGAGGTAATTACCACTGCGACCGATGCGATAGATCCGTTTTGGTATGGCAACTACTTATTATTATGGAGACCACCACCTGCGGGTTCTGAGGTATTAAAAGAAGGTTTGATCGGTGCCGATATAGGCTGGCTACGTCAACAATTAGATCGAATTGAAGGCAAACCAATTACAATAGGTGAAAAGAAAAACTTACAGTTTGATCCTACACTTAAGTGGCGAGTGATGGAGTTTCAACGAATGCGTGGTCTTAATGTGGATGGTGTAGTGGGTCGCGAGACGATGATTGAGTTGAATACCGCAGTGAATGATCGATCAACCCCTGTACTGTCGCGCCAGACGAGCTAAGCTTAAAAGATACTAAACATGTCAATGATTCTTGATGCGTTGACGCGCGCCGAACATGAACGTCAACTTGAGAAACAACCGGATCTTAAATTTGTAAGTCCGGTCAAACAGCGTCAAAAAAAACCCAACAATGCTTGGTTGTGGGTCACTATGGCATTATTTGCTAATGTATTGGTGCTGATAATATTTTTACGAGCCGGTACTAACTCTAATGAAACCACAGAAATTGTAACAAACAACTCTGCAAATTCAGATGCGGACTCTGTAATTCAAACACCTTTACGAACACAAATAGATGAAGAGACTGTTGTGTCTGAAGCTGCGCCTGCGAGTACTATGGATAGTGATGCGATGGCAGTTATTGTGCCCTCAGAGGATCGCCCTTTGGCAATGGAACTTGAAAGTAAAATAACACCGGAAATTGATCGCCCACTAATCTACGAAGCCAAACAGGCCAAAACGACACAACAATCAGGTAGTGATTACAATTCAATTCCTGCAGAAGTGACAACCGCTTCTACTCCAAGCATAGGTGAAGTAGCTTTTTCCCAAACAGAATTAAGTCTAGATGAATCTGCACAACCTATTGCTAATGCGCCAAAGCTACTTATTGATCAAGGTGAGACTAAGCCATCAATTCCTAATGTGCCAAATTTGAAAGACTTACCGGAAAGCCCTCGCAATAATCTTAGTCAATATGAAGTGAATGTACATGTCTTTGATGATGATCCGAAGCGACGTTTTGTTTTAATTAATATGGGTAAATACAAAGAGGGCGAACGAATTGCCAATAATGGCCCACTTGTTGAAGAAATTACCCGTAATGGCGTTATTGTCGATTATGGAAATGGTCGTGCATTATTACCATCAAATTAAGCTCAGAATAAATAATTAGACAAATGTTTAAGGTAACAGCAGCTCATCTGTAACGCTAGCCTGCATATATGCAACCTTCTTCCCTCACTAAATATCCTGATGATTTAACAGCAGGTTTGTCCTCCATTATTGCGGCAGTTGATTTAGGTTCTAACAGTTTTCATATGGTGGTTGCACAGGATCAACATGGACAGTTAAAAGTTATCGATCGCATTCGTGAAATGGTGCGATTAGGTGCAGGACTTGATCAATCTGGCAATCTATCACAAGAGTCTCAAGAACGAGCTATAGAATGTCTACAACGTTTTGGCCAACGTCTTCAGGAAATGCATGCAAATTCTGTGCGAGTAGTAGGCACAAATACGCTGCGACGAGCAAAAAATAGCACTGAATTTATCCAACGTGCAGAAGAAGCACTTGGTCATCCCATCCAAGTAATTTCGGGTGTCGAAGAAGCGCGTTTAATTTATCAAGGCACGATTCACTCAGTCACAGGCCCAGATGCAAAATGGCTTGTGGTAGACATAGGTGGCGGTAGCACGGAAGTTATTATTGGAGAAAGAGGTAAACCGTTATTAATGGAAAGTGTGCAAATGGGGTGTGTAGTAATAAGCATGAAATATTTTCCAAACGGTAGTTTAGAGAAAAAGAAATTCAAAAAAGCATTAGTAGAAGCAAAATTACAACTGCAGCCTATTATTTCTACAGTAAAAAAACTTGGTTGGTCTTATGCGGTAGGAACTGCTGGTACGATTCGCACGATCGCTGAGTTAATGCGCGAGCTTGAATTAAGTGATCGGGGTATCACATATAATGGAATCAATGAGCTAATTAATAAATTACAAGAGGCCGGAGACATCAATAATGTCAATTTCAGCGAACTTGCTAAAGAACGAAAACCGGTATTTGCCGGTGGGTTAGTGGTACTTAAAGCAATTTTTGAAGAACTTAATATAAAAACAATTATAGCTGCGGAGGGAGGTTTACGCGAAGGCTTGTTGTTTGATTTAGCAGGTCGTATTCATCACCAAGATACACGTGACAGAACGGTTTATTCCTTGATGCGTCGTTACCATGTTGATTTTAAACATGCAGCAAGAATTAAAACGACTGCACTTCATTTATTAGATAAGATTTCTAATGTTTGGCAAATCGATAATGACCTTGCGTACCAGTTTTTAATCTGGGCAGCTGATCTACATGAAATAGGTTTAGATATATCTCATTCTCGCTACCATAAACATGGCGCCTACTTATTAAATAACAGTGATCTACTTGGATTTTCGTGGAATGAACAGCGCTTGCTTGCTTGTTTAGTAGGTAATCATCGGCGCAAAATTAATGCCGAGTTAATAGACCAACTTCCTAGCCGTTGGAAAGAACAAGCCATGTATATGATTGTGATTTTACGACTCGCTATCTTGATTAATCGAGACCATGTGCCAAAAAAAATTCCACCAATCAATACTTATAAAATTAAGGGAAATTTAGAAATACATTTTGCACAGGGGTGGTTATCAAAACACCCATTAACAGAGGCTGAGCTTGAGCAAGAAGAAAATTACTTAAAGACTTTGAGTGTAAACATTAAGGTTCGAGGTATTACTTAATTAATATTTAACTCTTGCAAGCTGTCTGAGCAATTCTTGTTGTGCGCAATATGGGTTTGGTCCATATGTTAAAGGTGGTGTGTAAGTACCATCTGGTTGTAATATCCAAGCCTGTCGATTATCTTTTAAGTAAGTTTCAAGCTCATTAATTATACGTTTACGTAATATCATGTCTTGTATTGGCCAGCAAACTTCTACTCGGCGAAAGAAGTTTCGATCCATCCAATCTGCACTTGAACAAAATACCTTGGGATCCCCATTATTATGGAAACAATATACTCTTGTGTGTTCTAGAAAACGGCCGACGATAGAGCGCACCTCAATATTTTCTGAAACACCTGGTATACCGGGCCGTAGGCAGCAAGTACCACGAACAATCAATTGAATTTTTACTCCCGCGCTTGAGGCACGATACAAGGCTTGAATAATTTGTGGTTCAACAAGAGAGTTGACTTTTACCACAATGCGAGCAGTGTGACCTTGTCTGGCAAGCTCAATTTCGTTATCTATAATCTTTAACAGTGTATTGTAAAGTGTGAAAGGCGCCTGCAACACAATGTTTAAAATTGGTGCTTTTTTGAAACTCGTAAGTTGCTGAAAAATTTCATGGGCATCCGCTGTGAGTTTAGCGTCACAGGTAAACATTCCATAATCAGTATACAAGCGTGTAGTTTTTTCGTGATAGTTGCCTGTACCAAAATGGGCATAACGTTTAAGATAATTTTTCTCACGGCGTATCACCAAAAGCATCTTGCCATGCGTCTTTTTACCAACAATGCCGTAAACGACGTGTGCGCCAGCTTTTTGTAATCGGTTTGCCAGGGAGATATTTTCGGCTTCATCAAAGCGTGCCATCAACTCGATTACTACCGTTACTTCTTTGCCACTTTTAGCGGCCTCGACAAGATTATCTACAATCGGTGAATCTGGCCCGGTGCGATATAGGGTTTGTTTAATTGCTAATACTTTTGGATCAGCCGCAGCTTGGCGCACAAAATCTATAACAGGAGCAAAAGATTGGTAAGGATGATGTAATAAAATGTCTCCCTGTTTAATTAAATCGAAGATATTCGTGTCATGGCTAAATCTTTGCGGTAAGCCCGCAGTAAATGGTGGATACTTCAAGTCAGGCCGATCCACCAGGTCATATGTTTGGCTGAGACGATTTAGGTTTACAGGTCCGTTTACACGATATAAATCAACTGTATTTAATGAAAATTGCTGCAATAAATAAGTAACGAGTTCTTCTGGGCAATTTTTTGCAACCTCAAGCCGTACAGCATCACCATATTTACGTGAGGCCAGCTCACCTTCTAATGCACGCATTAGGTCATCAATTTCTTCATCGTCTAAGAACAAGTCACTATTGCGTGTTAATCTGAATTGATAGCAGCCCTTTACAGTGAGGCCTTCAAACAATTCATTAACAAATGCGTGTAATACTGAAGAGAGAAAGACGTAACTTTCCCCATTTTCACTGTCGCCTTCATCAGGCAGGCGAATTAAACGCGGTAAGGAACGTGGTGCTTGTACAACAGCAAATTCACCCTCACGTCCAAACGCATCTGAGCCTTCAAGCTGTATAATAAAATTGAGCGCTTTGTTGATAACGCGTGGAAATGGGTGTGCCGGGTCTAGGCCAAGAGGGCTTAATACTGGTTCAACTTCGTTTAAAAAATATTGTCGTAACCACGAGCTCTGTTGCAATGTCCATTGTTCACGCGCAACGAAGTGAATATTTTGTGCTTCCAGCTCAGGTTGAAGTTCCTCATTAAAAACACGGTATTGTTCAGTAACGAGCTCAGTGGCCTCAGTGTGAATTTGTTTCAATAAATCTCGTGGTCTAATCTCATCAGCAGTGACATGCCCAATATCCAGTTCGATATGCTGTTTGACACCGCCTACGCGGATTTCAAAAAATTCATCTAGATTGGTACAAGAAATACACAGAAACTTAAGGCGTTCAAGTAGCGGGGTAGATTTATCTCGGGATTGCTCGAGCACACGAGAATTAAACTTCAGCAAGCTAAGCTCTCGATTAATATAGTATTCAGCTAAGCTAAAGTTTTGTTCATCCATGTCTTATAATTGGGCCGTCATGAGTAAAATTATTATATTCAAGATAAAAAGTTATGAGAATTGCATTTTGCTAGATGGTAGTTATTTATTGGTAAATTGATGGAATGCCATCATATTCTAGCACTGGATTTATTTGACAGTAATGGGCGTGAGGTAAGATAAAAACATATTGGAGACCTTTTCCCAAGTATATTCTGAGGTCTGCTCAAGGCAATGACTTACATCAAGTTCAAGTGCACATAATGCTGCTTGTTGTAAATCCTGGTTAAGACAACCCGTAACATGGTTTTTGACGATATCGATAGGGCCGGTGACCGGATAGGCTGCTACAGGTACACCACAGGCCATGGCCTCTAGCATAACAATTCCAAAGGTATCGGTTTTGCTTGGAAATACAAAAACATCTGCAGCACACGCCTATTAGATCGCTATAGTTTTCCATCTGGGCAAACACGACACGCAGTGAGCTTTAGTATTTTTCTAATATTTTATTATCTAGGGCTTGTATGGATCGTTATACCGTTTGCGGTTATAGTTGCGCTTTCAAGATTTTTACTTGGTTTGCACTACATCAGTGATGTAATTGTGGAAGGGCTCATTGGTGCAATTCTAGCAGGCTTGAGGTTGCAACTGGGATTAACAAATATTTTTTAGTAGTTACTAAAAGAATCTTTCATAGATAATTAAACCCCAAACTATAGTTAGTGCAGCAAGGCTGACAAATACTGCTGCAGAACCAATATCCTTAGCGCGTTTGGATAGTTCATGTTTCTCATCGCTAATGCGATCTATCGCAACCTCAATACTCGTATTAAGTAACTCGGTAATTAATACTACGAAAACAGAAAACACTAATAAGGATATTTGTAAGGTATTTTCACCTAACCAGAATGCGGTAGGTAATAACACAGTTGCTAATATAACTTCTTGTCGAAAGGCTTCTTCATATTTCCAAGCTGCGGCCAACCCCGACATGGAATAAAAAAACGCGTTGTAAATACGTTTGAATTCTTTACGTTGCACGTATGCCATTCGTATGAAGATTAAAATTATTTTTTATATAGAACATGAATGTACCATGCCCTATGTTAAAATTGATGTAAAGACTGAGCTAATATAACGAGTATTGAGAGCATGAAAACAATAATAATTTTTTTCTTAAGCTTGTTTGTGACTGAAACTTTACATGCGGATGAAAAAAGAATTATTTATGATTATGAGTATGGAATATTTTCACATGGTACAGAAGGATTTAAAGAAGGCGACCGTAGTATGTCAAGTGACAGAGAGTTAGAAAGAACTACAACTATTTCCGCAAAGCTAGGTACGAAGTTTGGTATTCGCTATTGGTTATCTCGTGCAGGATTTATCGGCGAACCTACATTACATTTAATTTATCTTGTGCCTACCATGATTCATCCTAGTACCGGAGAATTCATTGATAAGATAGAAATTCTGCAAGAGGAATCTAGGTTAGACTATAGACATATTATGGCATTTGAATTTGCACAACAATATGAACTTGTACCTGGTGAATATCGGTTTTATGTATTTTATGAAAACCAAAAACTACTCGAGCAAGTATTTCAAGTGGAGTTGCAATAGATCAGGAAAACCGAGTATTTTTAATAGTTTTGGTTGTTTTAGTTTGCTGCAACACGTTCGCTTGTGGTGTTAGCTCGCTTGATAGCCATGCGCAAAAAGCCCACCTTCGACTTCAAAACTAACGACATTTTCTGTTTCGGAGCCTTCATCACTCAGACGAGCATCAAGCGTAATCAGAATACGTATTGCGCACGGAATGAAATCGCATTACCGTCTGTTTCATCCACTAGAGGATTAGTTGATCCATCAAGTAAATCTCCAGCAGGTGAGAAGAATTTATCGGTATCACCATCTAGGTAGTTCAACATAAATTTGGCGTTTTGATTTGCATACCAGTTCACACCAAGCGTGAGCAGATCGTACTCAGATTTTTGAGTTGGGGATCCAGCTAAGGCAAGTGCAGTTTTATCTGGGTCTACTTCACCATCTTCATACTGGGCTACCAACTGCCAAGCGCCTAAGGGCCCCTTAGGCTTCACCTTATCAAAGCGACCTAAGTCAGGTTTGTAACTGCGTTGTTCACCGGTTAAAAAGTAGCTTGCTTGAACGTAATAGCCTTCTACATCGACATCCGCGACTGGGTCGCCATTTGCGTTAAGTCCAGTACCGGCTACAAGTTCATCACCTTTGTCATAATCTACCGCAGAGTATTCGGCTTGTATTGCGAAAGGGCCAAACACACCGGCTGCTTCTAAACCATATTGGTTGGCTTCATCGACGCCGAAAATAGTACCATCGGCTACCGTAATTCGATCTGCCGTGTGTACGCCAAGACGAGTGCGGTAGGTTTGGCCACCCTCATTACCTAAATCACGCAGGGCATAAGAGGCGCCAAGGTGTACGAAGCTATTTTCTGCTACGTCAAAATGCCCACCAAATCGGCCCGCTAAACTGTAGACATCCTTGCCGTCATCATCTTCACGGTCCTCGTCGACGATGGATGCCTGATAGAACAGGCTGTCCGTGTGGCCACGTAATCCTAGAGAAAAAGGTGGTTTGCCCCTTAAAAAACCGAATTCAGTTGTTACTGGACGTTCGATGGTGTTTATCCATTTTGAACTGGTCATTTCCGCTAAACTAAAACCTACTTTGAAGCGACCGATGAGTATGTCCGCAAAACCGAATCCTTTATAAGCTATATGAGCCTCATTAATCTCCGCCTCACCTTCGTCGATTAGAATGTCCATCTTGTATGCCCAGTTCTCACCCGCGGTGCCTTGGAAGTTAAAGCGTGTTCGGCGAAATTCAGATTCAGAGGCATCATCGCCAGCCTTGGAATCTGTAAAGTCAGTGTTGTAAAGCCCATCAAAATTATCGAAGTCATATTGAATACGACCACCGAAAGAAAAAGTGTTGCCGTTATCGGATTTAACTTTTATGCCACCACCAGTGGTGCTGATTGCAATTTCTTCCTCTGAAGTCACTGTGCCCGCTAATACCGCTGAGGTGAAACAAAATGAAATGATTGTACTTACTAAGCCAACCAAAAATAGTTTACATTTCATATGAGGAGCCTCCCTGTTTTATGAGTTTTGAATTTTCAATACATTTAGAGGCGTAAATTTTAATGAAAATGTATGAATAGTATATGAACAATTTATTACATTTTTGTTACAAATGTGCGATTACCGTTTGCTGTAAACTTTGTGGTCAAGTTAAGATGACACTGCTTTGTTTCTCAAAATTAAGATTGAGGTTGGGTTTTGTGAAATTTATAAGTCACTTTCCTGTTTGTGACTGATTCTTAACCTGATGTAATCGTTTTGTAACAAACATTGAAAATAATGCAGACTCTTTATTTGACAAATTTACAATTATGCAAAGTCCATTCGTACCTGAAGAATTTCAAATACAACAGCCAAGCACTCAAGCCATGAATGGCAAAAGAATATTATTAGTCGAAGATGAGCGCCCCATCCGTGAGATGGTTACGTTTGCGCTTGGCCAAGATGGCTATGTAATTGATGAGGCAGAAGATAGTACATCTGCAGAAGCACAGTTAGCAGAACACTTACCGGACTTAATCTTATTGGACTGGATGTTGCCTGATGTGAGTGGTTTAGAGCTGTTACGAAGATGGAAGCGCAATGACTCCATGCAGGAAATACCCGTGATAATGTTGACTGCACGAGTTGAAGAACGCGACAAGGTTGATGGCCTTGACTCTGGTGCGGATGACTACATTACCAAGCCTTTTTCAGTAAAAGAGCTTTCTGCACGTATCCGCGCGGTATTGCGCAGAGGCACAGGATCCATTGAAAACCAAATTAGTATCGGTCCAATCATGCTAGATTTAAATGCACATCGTGCGTACGTGGATGGACAATCGATAAACCTGGGCCCGACCGAATTTCGCCTGCTTGAATTTTTTATGTCTCACCTCGACCGTGTCTATACACGAACTCAGTTATTAGATTATGTATGGGGCCGTAATTTGTATGTTGAAGAACGCACGGTGGATGTACATATTGTACGACTGAGAAAACTTCTTAAACCATTAGATTGTGACCAAATGATTCAAACCGTGCGCGGTTATGGGTATCGGTTCTCAGCGAAAAAATAATGTCATTTAGTGCATGGTTGTCAGAGCTCAATCGGATTCTACTCGTATTTGTTCCATGCGGTGTATTTGGCATCGTTACTGGGTATTTTCTTCTCTTTTTTGTCATTGGCCTAATCATTTATGGGCTATGGACCGCTAGACAACTTGTCACTTTAAAAAGATGGCTAGATGGGGGTGCTATAATTGATGAGGCACCTGAATTTCTAGGTTTAGCGGATCAACATGTATCTAGCATTGTTGACTTACAAAAACACAGCCAAACAAAACAAAACGCACTAAAGGAGTTTGTTGAGCAGTTTAATGAGATGATCGCTGCATTGCCGGATGCAGTTGTAGTGATGACAGCCTCAGGAGAAATCCTATCTTCTAACCAAGCCGCACAAAATTTATTACAAATTCATCCGACTAGCGATAAAAATACACGAATTACTCAATTAGTGCGTAATCCTAAATTTACTAGCTATTTCACTGCTGGGAAATTTGATAAGCCATTGGAAGTACGTGGAGCGGCTGCAAACGAACCTGAACTAAACATACGCATTATTTCATTTGGTGAAAACAGGCTGGTTTTGATTGCACAAGATATGACACATGCAGCGCGTATCTATGAGATGCGGCGCAGCTTTATTTTAAACGCTTCACATGAATTACGCACACCCTTAACAGTTATTTTAGGATATTTAGAAACTTTATCGGAACACCGAGGGCTTCCCGATGATTGTAAATCTGCAGTGCAAGCTGCCGACTTACAAGCTCAGCGCATGAAGCAATTAGTTGAAGATTTGTTAACTTTATCTCGCTTAGAGTCTGCTGCGTCTGTTGCAAGAGAAACTGATGTGGTACCCATCGCATCACTGATAACAGAAGTAGTGAAGGAAGCACAATTCTCAAACTGGTTAGTAAATCATAATGTACAGATTCAAATAGAAACCGATGTAATGTTGAAAGGAAAATTACGAGAAATTCACAGTTTGATTTCAAATCTTGTTACCAACGCCATCAAACATACAGAGGTCGGTACGAACATCAATGTTATTTGGAGGCGTGCCGATGAAAATTCTGCAGAATTGGTAGTTGAAGATGATGGTCAAGGTATCGCACCAGAAGATATTGAAAGGCTAACTGAAAGGTTTTATCGCGTGGATACTGGGCGTTCACGCGAAAAAGGCGGAACAGGGTTAGGCTTATCTATTGTCAAGCACATTGTTGAACGTCATGAGGGAAAATTGGACATCGCAAGCCAACTTGGGCAAGGCGCAGTTTTTACCTGTAGTTTTCCTAACAAGCGTTTGGTTCATAATGGAGAAAAATTATAATAATCAATGAGTTAAAGTGTCACAAAACTGTAATAATTTACCCATATGCTTGTATCACGTGAATATCATATTAACTCTTTAAATGCCCATACAAACTTTTATAAAGGAGTTGTTGTTAATGAATAATTTAATTAAGAAGTGCAACACAGTTTTTGTTGCATCGCTGTTAATGTTTGCCATGACGGTATCGGCAGAAGTTAAAGTTGATGCGAATCTTGGTGAATATACAGCAACCAGCGGTGTATCTGGAAATTTATCCAGTGTTGGTTCTGACACGCTGGCGAATTTGATGACTCTTTGGGCTGAGGAATACAAGCGGTTCTATCCAAATGTAAATATTCAGATTCAAGCAGCCGGTTCGTCTACGGCTCCACCTGCACTTACAGAGGGCACCTCAAATATCGGTCCAATGAGCCGCAAGATGAAAGATAATGAACTTGCAGCTTTTGAGAAAAAGTTTGGTTATAAACCCACTGCTATTCCTGTTGCGATCGATGCCTTGGCAGTCTATGTGCACAAAGATAATCCTATTCAAGGCATGTCTATTGCACAAGTGGACGCAGTGTTCTCCAACACCCGCAAATGTGGCGGTAGTGCTGATATGGTTACCTGGGGCGATCTCGGTTTAACAGGTGATTGGGGCAAACGTGATATCCAATTGTTTGGTCGTAACTCTGTTTCTGGAACCTATGGTTATTTTAAAAAGAAGGCGCTTTGTAAAGGCGACTATAAATCTACCGTAAACGAACAACCGGGTTCGGCATCGGTTGTGCAATCTGTATCTAGTTCGTTAAATGGTATCGGCTACTCCGGAGTTGGCTATAAAACTTCTGGTGTTAAAGCAGTACCGCTGTCAAAAACTCCCGATACAGATAAGATTGCAGCAACATCTGAAAACGCAATCTCAGGCGCTTACCCGCTTGCGCGTTTTTTATATGTCTATGTAAACAAGGCGCCTAACAAGCCTTTATCGCCACTTGAGAGTGAATTCATCAAGATGGTGTTATCTATACAAGGCCAACAAGTAGTCGTTAAAGATGGCTACATTCCTCTACCATCAAAAGTAGCTGATAAAGCCTTGGCTTCAGTTGAGATTAATAATACCGTAATGAAATGAAGGCTAGCTCTGCAAAGTAAACACTAACATTACAATAAAAAAACACAATGTAGGTTAGGTTATAGGGCTGCAGCCTACAAGGATTAAAAAGGCCCTGTATAATAGGGCCTTTTTTTTCAAGTATACTTAGTTGCTCCTGTATTCAACAACAGAATAATTTTAGAAATAAAAATGTCGGAAGAAACAGGTACCTCTCAATTCGCTCCACAGTCGCTAATATTTAACCAGGCGCTTTGGCGTAGGCGTTCAATAAAAGATTTTCTAGCTCGTTATTTAGTCGGTGTAGGCGGCATTGCCGTAATCGGTTCGATAGTTCTGATATTTGTATTTTTATTTATGGTGGTGTTCCCTTTGTTTAAAGGGGCAAAGTTACATGAACTTACGAGTTATCCTTTAATCAATACTGCTGCTGATGAAACATTGTTGTATTCGATTGAAGAGCAGGCAGAAATCGCCATGCGATTGAGTAGTAACGGTGTTATGAATTTTTTTTACGTGGATACGGGGCAGTTAATCGAAAGCAACGATCTCTTGGCGAAAAGTAACGCTAATGTAAGTAGTTGGGCGTACGTCAATAAAGACAAAAATATTATTGGTTTAGGCTTGGATAACGGAAATGTATTAATTTTCACCCATAAATATAGACTGGTTTACGAAAAAGAGCGACGAATAATTGTTCCAAGAGTAGTCTACCCTTACGGCGAAAATTCTATCGATCTTCAAATTGGTGATCAGAAAATTTCAAACTTTGCGGTCGGAGAAAATGAAAATGGTCTAACATTTTTTACATACACCGAAAGTGGACCCAGGTTAATTAACTTAGAAAAACAATCTTCATTTTTAGACGAAGACGAAGTGTCACTTGAGTTGACCAGCCAAGTGTTTTTGCCGTACACGCAAAAGCCCATTAAGTCATTAATTTCGCCTGAACGCGAATGGTTATACTTGCTGAATAAAGAGGGTGTAATTTCTTTTTTTGATATACGTTCTAAAGAAAATCCAACCCATATCGAAGACGTATCCATTTTAGATGATGGAAATCTTCCCACATCATTTGAATTTTTAGTGGGTGGTATATCGTTATTATTGGCCGATGACCATGGCAATATACACCAGTTGTTTCCAGTTTCAGGAGGTGGTGAACGACATTTAATAGCGATAAGAAATTTTAAAGGTAGCGGTTCTAAAATCTCTAGTATTACTAATGAACATTTACGCAAAGGGTTTCTTGCGACTGATGAGAATGGGAATATTTCTATCTTTCACACTACTGCATCAAGACACCTCATTACAAAAAACATTACTGAAAGTCCGATTACAAATCTTGGTATTGCTCCAAGGAGTGACAAACTGGTTGCAGAAGATGTAGCGGGTCAATTACACGTTTGGGAACTTGATAGCGAACACCCGGAAGTTTCATGGAGCTCACTTTGGGGTAAGGTTTGGTATGAAAGTTATCCAGAACCCGATTACATTTGGCAGTCCTCCTCTGCATCTAATGATTTTGAGCCAAAGTTTAGCCTTACCCCTCTAACTTTTGGCACCTTCAAGGCTGCATTTTATGCCATGCTGTTTGCGATGCCTTTAGCGATCTGTGGAGCAATTTTTACGGCGTACTTTATGGCACCAAAAATGCGAGGCATTGTAAAACCTTCAATTGAAGTCATGGCCGCATTGCCGACTGTGATATTGGGATTTTTAGCAGGTCTGTGGTTAGCGCCTTATGTTGAAATTAATCTTCCTGGAGTCTTTACAACATTATTGTTAGTACCTTTGGGTGTGTTTTTAGCAAGTTATATTTGGTGGAAATTACCAGAAACTTTAACCAATAAAGTTACAGATGGCTGGCAAGCAGCTTTACTAATTCCTATAGTAATATTTTTTGGTTGGCTGAGTTTGTCTCTTAGCCCGTGGTTAGAACAAGTATTGTTTGACGGCAATGTTCGACTCTGGTTAACAGACACTATGGGCATTGGTTATGATCAGCGCAATGCATTAATTATCGGTTTAACAATGGGATTTGCCGTAATCCCGATAATATTTTCTATTTCCGAAGATGCAGTGTTTAGTGTACCTAAACACCTAACTTCTGGATCATTAGCATTAGGTGCGACTCCATGGCAAACCTTAGTACGAGTAGTGTTGCCCTCCGCAAGTCCAGGAATATTCTCGGCCACAATGATTGGCCTAGGACGCGCTGTGGGTGAAACCATGATTGTGTTAATGGCCACCGGTAATACAGCGGTGATGGATTTCAGTATTTTTGAAGGCATGCGTACTTTATCAGCCAATGTCGCAGTGGAACTGCCAGAATCTGAAGTAAATAGCACGCACTTTAGAGTGCTGTTTTTAGCGTCACTAGTATTATTTATATTTACCTTTTTCTTTAACACTATCGCAGAAGTTGTTAGACAGAGACTGCGTGAAAAATATGGCTCACTTTAAATTTACAAGAGCACGTTGTGTCAACAAACAAAAAAAATCATAAAGACCCCTTTCGCAAATCAGGTACACCGTGGATTTGGTTAAATGCTGGTGCAGTAACCATAAGTGTAATTATGGTTGTAGGCTTGTTGGCGCTTATTGCGGCCCGAGGTTTAGGACACTTCTGGCCTAAAACCGTTTATGAAATTGAATATTTGAATAATAACGAAAAGGTACAAATTATTGGCGAACGTGTGGAGACCGAGAAAGTACTTAAACAAAGAATTCTTGAGTCTGGGGTTAAAGTAGAAAGTGATAATGACATCATTGAGCGTAGCCTGATAAAAGTAGGCAATCGAGATGCGCTCGGTGTCGACTTTATGTTAACGGTTGCACCTAATGAATTGTATGTAGATAAACCAAAAGATGTGCTAGTACTAGAGCGAACACAATGGGGAAATTTTTATGGATTTTTACAACAAGTAAAAAGCAACGGCGAAGTATTAAATTTAGACGAGTTAGTCATGTGGCAGGAACTGGATACAAGGCTTGGGAGAGTTGCTGAATTAAGAGAGAGAATAGAACATATAGAAAAAGTAGAAATTGGTCGTATTAATTACCAAATTGAGAAGTTACGATTAAAGAAGCGTGGATTGGAATTAGATGGAGTTACGGAGAATGAAAAATTTCAAGAAATCGAAGATAAACGTGCTGAGTTTAGTTCGGCGTATGAAGAATTAAAGAGTGAGTTAAATATACTTTATCAAGAGATATCAAGAGATAGTATCACTGCCATGATTATGAATGGCAGAGAGGTAGAAATTAAGCTTGCAAATGTTGTAAAAGCGTATCGACCCAATGCAATGAGTTTGGGTGAAAAAATAGTTTTTTATATTAAAACCTTTTGGGGTTTTATCACGGATGATCCTAGAGAAGCGAATACTGAAGGTGGAATTTTTCCAGCAATATTTGGAACGGTATTAACGGTAATGTTGATGTCCGTAGTGGTAATGCCATTTGGTGTTATAGCAGCCATATACCTGAGCGAATATGCAAAGCAAGGATTCTTTACTCGTCTTGTCAGAATATCTGTAAATAATCTCGCTGGCGTACCATCAATTGTTTACGGAGTATTTGGCCTTGGGTTTTTTGTATATGTAGTTGGCGGCACGATTGATGAATTATTTTATCCTGAAGCACTACCAGCCCCTACATTTGGATCGGGTGGGTTACTGTGGGCATCATTGACCTTAGCGCTATTAACGGTGCCAGTTGTTATTGTTGCCACTGAAGAAGGTTTATCTCGTATTCCACGTTCAATACGTGAAGGGTCGCTGGCCTTAGGTGCAACTAAGGCCGAGACTTTGTGGCGAACAATTTTGCCGATGACGAGTCCTGCAATCATGACCGGACTAATTCTTGCAATTGCACGTGCAGCGGGTGAAGTTGCGCCATTGATGTTAGTTGGTGTTGTAAAGCTCGCGCCATCTTTACCGCTTGACAGCAACGCGCCATTTATTCATCTGGAACGTAAATTTATGCATTTAGGATTCCATATTTATGATGTAGGTTTTCAAAGCCCTAATGTGGAAGCCGCGCGTCCGTTAGTGTATGCAACAGCACTTATATTAGTAATCGTAATCGTTATTTTAAATTTAGCCGCTATCTATACTAGAAATCACTTAAGAGAAAAATATAAAGATCTTGAACAAAACTAGAATACAAACTTCATTGCATGAATTTGTTAATTATGTAAGGCTTTGTAGGAGCTAAGGAAAAATGACTATGCCCGCGCCGAAAATTTCACAAGATGTGTTGCTTAATCGTGAGACCCAAAATATCGAAAATGAAACCTCTTGTTTTGAATGCAAAGACTTTGGTTTATATTATGGTACCGCGCAGGCCTTAAAGAATATTAATTTAATGATTCCTGAAAAAAGAGTAACTGCTTTTATTGGCCCAAGTGGTTGCGGTAAATCTACTTTGTTGCGTTGCATGAATCGCATGAATGATTTAATTGATACGGTGCGTCTAGAAGGCATTATGTATTTACATGGCGAAGACATTAATGCCAAGTCTGTGAATGTCGCTGAATTACGACGTAAGGTAGGCATGGTATTTCAAAAGCCCAACCCTTTTCCTAAAACAGTTTATGAAAATGTTGCATACGGATTACGTCTGCAAGGCATAAATAAAAAAAGAGTATTGGATGAGCGCGTGGAATGGGCACTGCATAGTGCAGCGCTGTGGGATGAAGTAAAAGACCGCTTGCAAGATAATGCACTGGGATTATCTGGAGGGCAACAACAACGACTCGTAATTGCGCGTGCAATTGCGATTCAACCAGAAGTAATTTTATTAGATGAGCCGGCATCAGCACTTGACCCAATCTCTACATTGAAAATCGAGGAGCTCATCATTCAACTAAAGAAAGACTATACTGTCGTGATTGTCACACATAATATGCAGCAAGCTGCGCGTGTTTCTGATTACACTGCTTTTTTGTATTTAGGTGAACTTATAGAATTTGGTACAACCGACCAATTGTTTACCATTCCAAAACAGAAGCAAACAGAAGATTATATTACTGGTCGTTATGGTTGATTGTCCGGCTAATAGGAATTAATTGAGGAAGCAAATGGTATACCAAGAAATCGGGCATCACATCTCCCATCAATTTGACGAAGATTTAGAATCGCTACGCAGCAAAGTACTCAACATGGGCGGTATGGTGGAAAATCAAGTTGAAAATGCGCTTATAGCATTAACTCGCTCTGACAGCAGTCTCGCTGAAGAGGTTGCTACCAGTGACTACAAAGTTAACTCCATGGAAGTGGCCATTGATGAAGAATGCACACAAATTATTGCGCGCCGCCAACCAGCAGCAAGTGACCTGCGCCTGGTGATCACCATGCTTAAAACGATTACTGATTTAGAAAGAATTGGTGACGAGGCAGAAAAGATTGGTAGCCATGCAGTGAAGCTTGCTACCGTTGAACGAACACCCACGTATTTCTCAGAAATAAAACATCTTGGGGAGCAGGTTCGTAAAATGCTACATGAAAGCTTAGACGCCTTTGCGCGTATGGATGTAAAAAGCGCGATTGAAATTGCAGAGGGTGATAAAGACGTTAATAGTGAATATGATTCAATCGTGCGCCAACTTATTACGCATATGATGGAGGACCCGCGTGCCATCAAGCGTTCGCTAAGAGTAATGTGGTGCGCGCGCTCATTGGAACGCATTGGAGATCACGCAAAAAATATTTGTGAATATGTGGTTTTCACCGTTGCTGGTAAAGATGTTCGTCATACAAGTAGTGACAAAATCAAGGACGAACTTATCGATGTAAATAAATAACATGCTTGGGCATATCTTAAATATCATATGTAAATCAATAAGTTAGTTTGTTCCAAGATTGTAAATTTTAAAAGATTTTACAACTCCACATCTTTTTTTGCGGGTCAAAATACATTATTGTCAATCCGTGTGACGACGGTGTCTTATCACCATTACATTATGTAATAAAAAATTCACAGGCATCGCCTTGTTAAGCTTGGTGCTGTAGTAAAAGCAAAAAAGTGTCAGCTAAAGCAATAACTAAAAGATAATTTTATTAACATCGAGAAACAAGTTTAAAAATGCGTAAACTATTTGTAGTTTTATTTACATCAGTATTGATATTTGCTTGCAGTGAAGATGCGGAGGAAATGAGGGAGAAAACCAGTGATGTTGCCGATGAGGCAATGGAGAAAGCAAGTGAAATGACTGAGGACGCTGCAAAACCTACAACCAAAATGGCGAAAGAAGAGGGCGAAAAAAAAGGCCCTAAACTAGAGCCGTTACCAGATTGGGATTCATTACCTCCTATTGAAGAAATGGCCTCCGAAGATAAAGCCGCAGACATCATGGAGAAAGCAAGTGAAGTAGTGAAAGAAGTTGCCGAAGAGGGCGCCACTAAAGCCGAAGAGATGGTTAGGAAAACCGAAGAAATGATGAAGGAGGAATAAGCAGCGCTTTTTTATAAATATACATATCTTAAAAACAATAAAATTAAGGAGACATTATGGGTATCTTAACTTGGATTGTGCTTGGAGGAATTGTTGGTGCAATTGCCAAATTGGTTATGCCGGGGGAAGACCCTGGTGGAATCATTGTGACCATATTACTAGGAATCGCTGGCGCATTTGTGGGCGGGTATATCAGCACCTTATTGGGATTTGGAACGGTTACAGGCTTCAATATAATTAGCTTAGTAATCGCTGTTGGAGGTGCCTTAATACTACTAATTATTTATCGAGTAATTAAAGGTAAAAAAATGTAGTTTCACCCAAAGTTGTTGAGGTCTAACTAAACGCCTAGATATATTTATCTGGGCGTTTTTGTCTATGCAATCATTACTAATATTTGCCTAAATATGGAAAATACATTTCATTAGCAACATAAGATGAGCTTATTTTGTGCGTTCAGGAAGAATGTTGAGGTTTGAAATATATTGAGGTGATACGCCGACTTTTTCTGCCGCCAAATTACGAATAGCAACAATATCATAACCAGGAAATTGTTGATAAAACCTATTTACAGCTTGTTGACATTGTTCAGGTATAGACAGTTCAGTATTATTGCTTTTACCTGTACTTGAAGAAAGTTTCATAATAATAGTGTTGCTACCTGGTTCATGAGTTTCTTGTTCACGTTTTTTCAGCACTTTACGAACTAAAAGACCAGACTCATTGGGGTCACCAGAAAATTTTGGTCGTTCCTGAATTAATGAGTCATCAATCTCTTTAATAATCCCAGAATTAACCATGATTGCAGATTTATTTGGATCATCTAGTAAACTATCCTCTGGTTTTCTGTCAGGCAAACTTGGCTTTTGGTGAAATCCAGAAAGCACCTCTTTATTCTTCTCTTCACTTTTTCTTTTTAGAGGAATTTTAGTGCGAACTTTTGAAAACAAACCCATGGTTTTTCGTTCAGGCTTTTTACTTTTGTCAATTGATGCAACCCTTTTTTGTTTTTCTTTTTTAGCTGCCTCAGCCCATAAATCTTTTTGTTTTTGATTTATGACTTTATTATTTTGAGGTGTGGGTTTTCGAATCGGACTTGGTTGTATTGCTGAGGCATTTTGTTTTTGAAGTTGAGAGTCGTTTTTCTGGTTTTCGCCTTTATGGATTAAGGTAGCAAGAATTTTTTCTCTCTTTGAATCAACCTCTTGCGTTTGTATTCTACTTTCTTTTCGTTGATTACTTGTAGCCAAAGCTGGTTGAGATGATTTCGAGGTGGATGGCTGATATTCGTATAATTCAAGCTTGGCTTGCCAAATATGATTCAGCATATGCATCGCCA
This sequence comes from Gammaproteobacteria bacterium, assembly GCA_041576975.1. Taxonomy (GTDB): domain Bacteria; phylum Pseudomonadota; class Gammaproteobacteria; order UBA4575; family UBA4575; genus JBFGJY01. The sequence goes on from JBFGJY010000002.1 coordinate 26,190, forward strand.
TTAAAGCTGCAGTTGCTGCTTGGTGTTTATGTACTGCATCATGTGTGGCCTGTTCAAAGATTAACGCTGACAACAAATGCTTGCGTCGAGTCGATATTTTGTTAGATTTTAATTCTTCTTTTAATGGAGCTAGATCAATAGAGCTAGCAACAATTGGTAGTTCAGCTTTAATCCATTCCCTTGCATTGTTTAATGATACATCACACTCACGTTGAAACTTAGAAAAAAAACGCTGGAAATTTTCTACACGCTTACTAGAATCAATCCCTTCAAGAGAGGCGCTAAACAGGTCGTTGTCTGAATCCATCGGTTGTATCTCTTAGAGCACTTATTGAGGTGTAATGTTTAAATCGTCAAGTTGCATTTTAGTTACGTTTAAGCGTGTAGATGCCAATAGTCGTAGGGCGTTTACACTACAGTGCGGATATTTTTTCTTTAAATCATTAATCGTATTTTGATACAGCTTAATGTTATCCTCATTTTCTTCTTGGTTTGTGGGTAACAAATTATCTTTTTTCGCAGCATCATTTTCTTTAGTATTTTGATCAGGTTGATGCATTTTAGTAACAGTATGTTGCCATATTGCTTCAAATAGCTTCATACTGGCGATAGCTGCGGTATTAGCATCAGTATTATGTATAGATGCATCCATTGCATCTAATTCAATTACGGCATGTAATGCACAACCTTTGCTACTATTGACATCATATTTTCCAAGCAATGCTTTCGCCTCATTAGCTGCAGATGGTAGATTAGCTTTTTCTAAAACATCCATTGCCCAAGTGCGAACTTTTTCTGTAATTTCATTTAGATCTTGACAATAGGATTCCTCAACAGAACCATTTGCTAATTCTATTTGGCATGGATCTATTTCAGGCAACCACTGTGGAACTTCTTTAATTACATTATCCTGCATGTACGTATGAACTATTTGAATGTTTTAATTATTTTGATTTTTTTACATTACACTAAAGTTGTAAAAAAAAACAAAAATAAACAAGCCTCGGCTATATTGAGCAGAGGTATTCTTACTTTATGCCCATGCAATTTTGACTGCATTCATGGGCGCGTGAAACAAGATAAAATAGACACTAGATATATGGCTGAGATATGCCGATATATGGAGTTACAGACGGCAAAATAATACGACCAACTGAGAGATAATGTAGCTAACGCTTTGGTCGAATATCACAAGCAAACTACATACTTATATTATTTTATTGATGAGTTAATCCTTGCGCAAGGAGGTAATAATGAAAGTTTCACAACAATTACGCATTTTGGGAATTTTTCTTTTGTCGGCAACATTGATTGCTTGTACTACAACTAATCCATATACCGGTGAAAAACAAGTCAGCAAAGCCGCAATAGGCGCAGGAGCGGGTGCAGCTGCAGGTGCTGTAGTTGGTTTGGTTAGTGGCGATGATAGCCGCGAACGACGCAAACGTGCCTTGATTGGCGCTGGTGTGGGGGCTTTAGCAGGTGGTGCAGTTGGCTATTATATGGATGTGCAAGAAGCAAAATTGCGTCAAAAGCTAGCAGGTACTGGTGTTAGTGTTACTCGTGATGGAGATAATATAATTTTAAATATGCCAGGGAATGTAACATTTGCCGTGAATAGTGCTGATATTAATGGCGACTTTTTCTCCGTATTAGATTCTGTAACATTAGTGATCGATGAATTTGATAAGACTCTTGTAGAAGTCATGGGACATACTGATAGCACGGGCTCAGAAGATTATAACCAATCACTGTCCGAACGCCGTGCAAATGCGGTATCAAAATATTTTCAAAGTCGTGATATCCAAAGCGTGCGTTTAGCTACCTACGGCTATGGTGAAGCTTATCCTGTAGCAAGTAACGATGATCCTGCTGGTCGTACTTTAAATCGACGAGTTGAAATTGCACTTGTACCACTTACGAAAAGCTAATCACTGATTGTGACAAAATAGATGAACTATTTCATAGCTATCTAATACTTAGGCCACAAGCCTGTTAAAAACATAAGGCCCTGCAGTGCAGGGCCTTATTTATTTTGTTAGAGTGAATTCAAGTAGTACTTATAAATAAACATCAGCGGCTAGCTTTTTTAGCTTTGCTTGAAAAAGTTTGCAATTTATGAGCAATAGTCTACTTTTCATCATATCAGAATAAAAAAATATGCAAATGAACTACAAAGAAAAACTTTTTGTAATCTCTGCACCAAGAGTTTGCAGGTTGTGAGTAAGGGGCAACTATTTATCGTTTCTGCACCTTCTGGAGCGGGTAAGACAAGTTTAATAAGGGCACTCACTAATCAACTGTCTGATGTGGTTGTATCTATTTCGCACACCACACGAGCAATACGTCCTGGTGAAATTGAAGGTAAGGATTACTTTTTTATCACAGTTGAAACTTTTACATCGATGATTGAGCGAGGTGAATTTTTAGAATATGCAAAAGTATTCGATAATTTTTATGGCACCTCACAATCATCAGTGCAAAGGCAGCTTGATCAAGGGTTAAAGGTCATTCTGGAAATTGACTGGCAAGGTGCAGCGCAAGTGCGTACTCGTATCAAAGATACTATATCAATTTTTATTTTGCCTCCGTCTAAAGCCGAATTAGAGAATCGTTTGCGCAATCGAGCACAAGACAGCAATGAAATAATTTCCAGAAGAATGCGAGATGCTAAAAGCGAAATCAGCCACTATGAAGAATTCGACTTCATTATTTTAAATGACAAATTTGATAGCGCGTTACAAGAATTGGTAACGCTTTTTTCTAATTCGGAAAGGTATCAACCCCTTAATAAGGAAAAATTGCAATCCTTAACTACAGAATTATTGTCGTAGTGTTAGCTTGTATAGTGCACCAGCCTTGCATGTGGATATTACACGCAATTTAATAGTGACGAAGTCACGCAAAGACGAACTAAATTGGGCTTATTAAGTGGTGGTAGCATTGCCATGCCTCAATAAATTTCTTCATTAGTAATTGCGGAGCAACTTAGCTGAATCTCGTTATGGCTGACGGCTATGGACTGAAAAGGTGTGTACTGTCCCTGCGAGCGTATCGCAAGGCGTTGGGGTGGCGAACCAGGAAAATATTCTGCACTGCCGCGCTGCCTTGATGGTGGCTTGCAATGACGACATCTGTGTATCGGCGAGTTCAAGTAAAGCAGTATTCTTTTTGATCGTGCTAAGCGCAACAAGGCAGCCTAGTATAAAACCGGATAGTCCATATTGAATACACGCTATATCTCTTGGTGTTTTTGCATTTCATCTATTTCATCAACCAGTTGGCAATGCTAACAGGTAGATTTATGCACTATGCGGGCTAGATGCAGGGGTGTAAATTCGTTACACTCAACCGGCTAAGATATATATTCATTGCATATTAGGAGTACGGCATGGCCCGTGTGACAGTAGAAGATTGTTTAGAAAACGTAGAAAATCGCTTTAAATTGGTATTATTGGCAAGTAAGCGCGCTCGACAACTAAGTTTAGGTACTGAACCGCTTGTAGAGTGGGAAAATGATAAGCCCACTGTAGTGGCTTTACGCGAAATTGCACTAAATTTGGTAAATGAAGAGATGATGCAGGCATCTTTAGCTATGCCGTTTGAGGAAGAATTAGAATTTGATGAAGACGATCTGGCCGCAGCTCTGCATGCCGAGATTAGTCGTGAGTTGAATCAAACAGCACCTGAACCTATCGCCACTGAAGCTCCGAGGCCCCAAGAACAGCCATCACCCGTATCAAGTAATGCAATATTTATCGGAGGCTTTAGCCCCGACAGCAGTGAAAGCTCACCGGCGACTGATGCACAAGAGCAAGCTTCTCCAAGCATTGACCCGACTCCCACATCGCCATCATCAGATCCATCATCCGAGGGAGAAGAAGGGTTCTAGGAAATCCCCTAGTAAACCCTCAATGAGGCAATGGCTAGTGTTGCAGAATCCGCTAGCACAAAGCTCGCTACAAAGCAGTCTTCACGGTTTTTGATCAGTGATTTATGCGCGCTGCTTGAAATCTATCTAGAACCCAAACAAGTCAATAACATTTATCGTGCCTATTTGTTCAGTGCAAATGCGCACGAAGGGCAAACGCGTGTTAGCGGAGAGCCCTATATTTATCACCCGCTTGCTGTGGCTAGAGTACTAGCTGAACTACATATGGATGCCCAAACCATTACTGCGGCAATATTGCATGATGTTATAGAAGATACTGAAACAGCCAAAGAACAAATAACTCAGGAGTTTGGTAATGAAGTAGCTGAACTTGTTGATGGTGTGAGTAAACTCACAAACTTGGAGTTTGAATCTAAAATAGAAGCGCAAGCTGAAAACTTTCGCAAAATGATGCTTGCCATGGTGAAAGATGTGCGTGTCATTATTATTAAACTCGCCGATCGTTTACACAATATGCGAACTTTGAGTGTGATGGCTGATGATAAACGCAAACGTATAGCGCGTGAAACTTTAGATATCTATGCACCGCTCGCCTTGCGTTTAGGAATGCATGATCTACGATTAGAGTTAGAGAAATTATCATTTAAAACACTATGGCCACGGCGCTATGAAGTTTTGCAAGAAGCAATAAATCGCACAAATGTAAATCGTAAAGTCTTATTACAAGAAGTAGAAAAAAATATTTGTGAGCGGTTGGAACAGGCAAATATCGTCAGCAGGATTTATGGTCGCGAGAAAAATATATATAGCATTTATAGAAAGATGAAAGAAAAGCGTTTGCAGTTTTCAGAAGTGTTTGATGTATTTGCATTTCGAATTGTCGTTAAAGATGTAGACACCTGTTATCGTGTAATAGGCATAATTCATAGTTTATATAAACCAGTTCCAGAAAAGTTTAAAGACTACATTGCAATTCCGAAGAAAAATGCATACCAATCTTTACATACTATCTTATTTGGTCCCAAAGGCATTCCTATAGAGGTGCAAATACGCTCAAAAGAAATGGATCAAGTTGCGCAATCAGGAATCGCCGCACATTGGATGTATAAAGGCGGTGAAAGAGATTACGCTGCACCACAAGCACGTACACGAGAATGGCTCAACACGGTTTCAGAGATGCAGCATCGTTCTGACAATTCAGTTGAATTTTTAGAGAGTGTAAAGGTTGATTTATTTCGAGACGAGATTTACGTATTTACTCCTGCTGGCGACATTATGGAATTGCCTATTAATGCCACAGCGGTAGATTTTGCCTATGCAGTGCATTCTGATATAGGCAACCAATGTGTTGCTGCAAAAATTGATCGTAGATTGGAACCATTGAGCACCGTTTTAGCTAATGGACAAACCGTAGAAATAATTACTGCACCCAGTGGTCGTCCAAATCCTGGATGGCTAAATTTTATAGTGACTGCAAAAGCACGTTCCAACATCCGTAGTTATTTAAAGAATCTACAAAGAGATGAGGCAAGTGAACTGGGCCAGCGCCTCCTAAATCAAGCACTTAGTGCCTATGGAAAAAACTGGGATGACATCAATAACCGAGATCTTACAAATTTGCTCAAAGAGCTACAGTTTGAATCGGAGGAGCAGCTGTTTCAAGAGATTGGGTTGGGCAATCGAATGGCACCATTTGTTGCCAAACATTTGGTTTCTTCACGAGGCCGGTGGATCAAATTACGGCGTAAGAGTGAAAGCAAGCATCCCATAGCAATCAAAGGCACAGAAGGAATGGTGGTTAGTTATGGCAAATGTTGTCATCCAATACCAGGTGATTCAATTATCGGAATAATGACAGCAGGCAGAGGTTTAGTTGTTCATTATGTGAAGTGTCGTAATATAAGACGTGAAAAACCTAGCCGTGATAAATGGATAAATGTTTATTGGGCTAATAATTCGGGCGGCGAGTTTACCGCAGAAATAAGTATTAAAACGGCTAATGAACGTGGTGTACTTGCAGTTGTCGCTGCCAAAATTTCAGATCTGGATTCGAATATAGAAAATATAGTATTTGAAGAAAAATATGGTACAACTACAACTATTACAGTTTTATTAACTGTAAAAGGTCGAGATCACTTAGCACGAATTATGCGTGCTATACGCAAGACACCAAATATATACAAAGTTAAACGTATTTAATTAAGGATAAAGAAATGGCGCGGGAGATAATCGCAACTGAACATGCACCTCAAGCTATAGGTACATATTCACAAGCCGTGAAAGTGGGCACAACTGTATATTTATCCGGCCAAATCCCGCTCGAGCCAAAATCTATGCAAGTGGTTGCTGAAGATATACGTGAACAAATTCATCAAGTATTTAAAAACTTGCAGGCCGTTGCTCAAGCCGCAGGCGGGTCATTGGATAAATTTGCAAAACTAAATATCTTTCTAACCGATCTTGGTCATTTTCCGTTAGTTAATGAAGTAATGTCTGAATATTTTGCTCAACCATATCCTGCGCGTGCTGCAATAGGAGTTGCTTCTTTACCAAAAGAAGTAGGTGTGGAGATGGATGCCATCATGGAACTTGAGTGAAAACGATCTTAAAATTCATTTAATACGCAGATATTGCGTGACAGATCTATTACGATTGTGGAAATCTTTTCTTTGGAAGCTCTTCGCCTTGTCTTATGTACAGGATGTACTATATGCCGGTTTTGCAGGAACAAAATCTGACTTACTATGCAAGAAGTATTAAATATAAGTCTTGTAGGAACAATATCGCTTTTGCTACGCAAGAAGTATTGAGTGTAAGTTTTGTAGGAATCAAAAAAACCGGTGAGCGCACTATCTACTATCTTGAGATATGTTTTAGTTTAGACTTGAGAAAACTTAACAAATTTACTATTGAAAAATAAAACGTTTCCATCAGTAAATACTCTCAAAGGTGTTGGCCCGCGTATTGCCGAACGTTTAAAACGTTTACAGATCTACACAATACAAGATCTTCTTTTTCATCTACCTATTCGCTATCAAGATCGAACACGCATTCGCTCGATTGCTGCCTTACGTCCTGGTGATGAATGTGTAGTCATTGGTACTGTAGAGCATAGTGAAGTAGCTTATCGAAAACGGCGTATGTTTTTGGTAAGTGTAGACGATGGAACAGGCAGGATGCTATTACGGTTTTTTTATTTTAATAATGCCCAGCGTAACAATCTTTCACGTGGAGTCAGTGTTCGTTGCTTTGGAGAAATTAGGCAAGGTATAAAAGGACCTGAGATGGTCCATCCAGAGTATGAGGTTCAGCATCCGGATGAGCCAGCAAAAGTAGAAGATCATTTAACTCCGATATACTCAACAACTGAGGGACTACATCAACTAAGTTTGCGCCGCTTAACTTCACAGGCTTTACAGTACATAGGCAGTGAAGACATACCTGATCTTGATCTTCTACCATATCCACCAGTAATCGATGGACAGCAGGTATCCATCAAAGACGCTTTAAAATTTGTCCATCGCCCACCTCCTGATGCCGATACTGAGGCATTATCTTTAGGCAATCATGCAATGCAACGCCGACTAGCTTTTGAAGAATTGCTGGCGCAACAGTTAAGTCTCTCAAAATTAAGATTACAGATGCAAAAACAGTTTGCAATCGCCATTAAATCCGATGGGATACTCTATAAAAAACTCGTCAACAATTTAGAGTTTGATCTTACAAGTGCCCAAAAGCGTGTTATCAAAACTGTATTTGCGGACTTAAAAAATGATTACCCCATGCTACGATTAGTTCAAGGCGATGTAGGCAGTGGTAAGACAATAATTGCAATTGCTGCATGTTTACAAGTGATAGAGGCCGGTTATCAAGCGGTTATGATGGCGCCTACTGAGATATTAGCTGAACAGCATTTACGAAATTTTTCCAACTGGCTAGAGCCCATAGGGATTCGTCTTGCTTGGCTATCAGGGAAGCTGACTGTAAGCAAGAGTAATGAAATGAAGGAACTTATCGCAACAGGAACTGCAAATGCCATAATTGGTACACATGCATTATTTCAACAAGGTGTAAATTTTAAAAATTTAGCTCTGGTAATAGTTGATGAACAACATCGTTTTGGTGTGCATCAACGTCTGGCTTTGCGGGGAAAAGGCATTCAAGCTGATGCGCACCCGCATCAGCTGATTATGACTGCTACGCCCATACCTCGCACCTTAGCGATGACGGCCTACGCTGATCTTGATTATTCAGTAATTGATGAGTTACCTCCTGGCCGCAAACCAATTAGTACCATCGCGATACCACAGGAAAGGCGTCAAGAAGTTGTTGAGCGTGTGGCCAATGCATGTCGCAATGGCCAACAAGCCTATTGGGTATGCACGTTGGTTGAAGAATCGGATGTGATGCAATGTCAGGCCGCTGAAGAAGTATATCGAGAGCTCAGCCAATTATTGCGTGGCGTAAATGTCGGACTTGTACATGGTCGTATGAAAGGCAAAAAAAAGGATGCAGTGATGCAAGCTTTTGCAAAACGCACAATTGATTTATTGGTCGCTACAACGGTAATAGAAGTTGGTGTTGATGTACAAAATGCAAGTTTAATGATCATTGAAAATGCAGAACGCTTGGGACTTGCACAATTGCATCAATTACGTGGCCGTGTGGGCCGTGGATGTGAAGAAAGTAGTTGTGTACTCTTATTTAATGCACCTCTGACGAATAATGCCAAACTGCGTATTGATACTATGCGAAATACCAACGATGGATTTAAAATCGCTCAGGTTGATCTTGAAATTCGTGGTCCAGGAGAAGTTTTAGGTACGCGTCAAACCGGTATGCTAGAGCTAAGAATTGCAAATATTATGCGCGATCAAGACCTAATCCCTAAAGTTCAAGAAACTGCAAAATCATTATTATCAGAACACCCACAAAAAGTGGATGCATTGATTCACAGGTGGTTAGGAAAGTCGATTGAATTCGGACAAGTGTAAACCCGCATACTGCACCAGACTGCCTCTATATGTTAGCGAATGGTTAATTTAATTAAAGCTAGGTAATAATCAAAAAAAACTATTTGTATCAATATACGGCTGCCCGGATTTTGACTGGATCTAACTTTGCCTAGCTTGCAGTTCCTGCAAGTATTGCACTTCTGCCTTCATTAATTCTGTACGGGTTGGTTCTTTGAAGCCATAGCTACAGCTATCTATGCCATTTGTCCAGAGCGGCGCCAAATATAGCGATCTCTCACCCAAAATCTCGGACTCAGGTACAACATGCAGGTTAAAAATCTTAAAAGTAATCCTTAGATACCGAAGGTGCCTATCAACATCGTAGTAATATAAATTCCACACAAGCCCACTAGTGCAAGCAAAGATAATGTTTTGACCCAACTCGAATTACCAACTGAGATGCCACCAACACTAAAAAGTAAACCAATTATCGCAATTGCAAATGACATCCAAAACAATATGTTCACGCAGGTAGTTTGGCATATGCGCCCATCAAATGTCCCAGATAATAATTGTGTACCTAAAAAAATAGCTAAAGCCCAGCTTATTACGGCGCTAAAAAATGAAATGGATGTATTTAATGCCATAAAAATCCCGTTGTAAGTTTAGCTTCTTTTTTCCTGTTTCGACCAAATCGCCGCTAATAAAGATCCTGATAGATTATGCCATATTGAAAAAACTGCACCAGGTAAAGCAGCAATAGGTTTGAAATATTCTGTGGCCAGTGCGACGGCTAAGCCAGAGTTTTGCATACCCACTTCAATTGCGATGGTTTTTCGTATTTTTTCATTGTAGCCAAGCCAATAACTAAAAATATAGCCTATTACTAACCCCATTAAATTATGCAGAATAACTGCAATCATGACTATACTGACAATAGCATGAAGTTTTGGCTGATTGTTGGCAATAATTATAGCAATTATTATACATATGGCTAATACCGAGATACTAGGAAAAATGCGAATAATTAGTGCAAGTCGCTGACCAAATGAATAATTAATTAATACTCCTAAACTCACAGGAAGCACAATAACTTTGAGCACTGTAGACATCATATTAAAGACAGGGACATCAATACTGTGGCCAAGGTAAATCCAAGTCAGTATAGGCGTGGCAACTACTGCTAATAATGTAGAGATACTTGTAAGCGCAATGGAAAGTGCGACATTACCGCGCGCTAAATAACAAATTACATTAGATGCTGTACCTCCAGGACATGCACCTACAAGAACCATTCCTGTTAGCAACGGGATTGAAAGACTAAAAGACTTACTTATCAGCCATGCGACAAGAGGCATGATCGAATATTGTAAGATTAAACCAACAACAATGATTGATTTTAAATAAATAAGTTGGCTAAAGTCGGCAGGTTTGAGCGTTATTCCCATACCCAGCATAACAATAGCTAATAGGTAAATGATGCTAGATTTCAATGAAATAAAAATTTGCGGAGCTAAATAAGCAATAATCGAAAGCAATACTGCCCATAATGGGAATAAGAAATTAAAGCGTTCAAGCATGAAAAAAAGTAATTAAATTAAAAGATAGATTTCATCATTTTTTATGACACATGGCAGTGCACGAAGGCTTTGTTTTTTACATGGACCGTAAACACATAGCCCATCTTCAATTTGAAATAGTGCGCCATGATTAGCACACATAATGTATTTATTGTCTTCGTCTAAAAAACAATCGGGAGTCCAGTCTAAAGGCCCTAATGTATGTGGGCATGAATTTTCATAGATAAAAATTTGTTTATCTTTTTTGATAACAAAAAGGTTTAATTGTGTGTCGTTAATAGTGATAATCAGTCCTCTACTTCCAGGATCTTGTAATTCATCATAATTAAATAATTTTTTATGTATCGTGCTCATAGTGTCTATATTACTTAAATGTACTTTATGTAATTAACTCCATAAAACGTACCATCCTACTATGCAAAATTCTAATTGCTACTCCACATCTGAACAGGCTGAAGAGGCATTTTACTTAGCATTTCAACAAGGGGACATTGAAATGATGATGTCTGTTTGGTCAATTGATAAAGATACAACCTGTGTCCACCCAGGAGGACCTCGACTAGAAGGCAGGAAAGATATTCGTGAAAGTTGGGAGCAAATTTTTGCTCATGAGCGCGGTATTAAGTTTGAAATTAACCACAAAAGAGTTCTGGTAGAAAATGACATCGCAATTCATCATGTAATTGAGGCTATTTCTGTGAATAACGAATTACAGTCCGAGATAGTTGCTACTAACGTCTATTGCAAGACTAAAAATGGTTGGCATATGATTCTACATCATGCATCACCGGAACTACTTTCTAGTATCAATCAACCATATTTTGAAGATACAGATAACATACAGACTATACACTAGCTCTTAAAATAAACATTAATCTAAATAATAAAAAATCAAATATGCACCAAGCAGGAAAGCGATCCACATCACCATGCTACCCGTTGGCCAAGTCTTTGATAGTATACCTTGTGGACCATGATGTTGATGTAGACGTGATCCTGTAATAAACAAAACTTTTTTCAGAGCACTAAGTATATTTATTTCACCTGTTGCAATTAACATGGCGAACTGTTTTGCAAGATAAGCACCTGGTTTACGATAAAACCAATCAAAATCTAAATTCAGCGCAGGAATTTCCGCTGGATAGAGTTTGGCTCGATACAAAATTACAAATGCTAATGCAGAAAACAACAGCAATTGTAATTGGGTTATTACATGTGTGTTTGTATAAGGAACAAACTCTACGGTGTAAGGTAATAGAGCATATAAAAAGTTAGGGTAAATACCAATAGCAATACACAGTGCGGCAGTAATGCCCATTGCTAACAACATGTTAAGCGGGGCTTCTCTACAACGTTTACCACTATCATGGGCAAAAAATGTGAAGAAAGGAATCTTAATACCCGAATGATCCAGCACACCAGCGGAAGCAAATAATAATATTAGCCAGATAAGCCAATGACCTTCAGCCGCAGTAGCGGTAAGTATCATCGACTTAGATACAAAACCACTAAATAATGGAAACGCGGAAATCGATAAGGAGCCTACAATACAAAATCCTGCCGTCCATGGCATGGATTTATATAAGCCACCAAGCTCTGATGCCTTAATTGTACCAACGCGATGTAAAACCGCCCCCATGCTCATGAATAGCAAAGCCTTATACAGAATATGCGCGAAGGAATGTGCTGCAGTACCATTCAGTGCCAATTGAGTGCCCACACCTATCCCTACTACCATGAAACCAAGCTGATTATTTAAGCTATAGGACAACACTCGACGCATGTCATTTTCGATAACTGCAAAAAAGATCGGGAAAGCTGTCATAATTGCGCCAATCCAGATCAGTATCTCGGTTCCCGCGTAACCACGGGCCAAGGCGTAGACAGCTAATTTCGTGGTATAGACCGATAAAGCTACTGTGCCAATCACACTGGCTTCAGGATATGCATCTTGTAGCCAGTTATGTAATAGAGGGAAAGCACATTTAATTCCAAAGGCAATGAATATTAACCATCCGGCAAGCGTGTCTATCCCTAAATGATTAAAAACTAATGAACCTGTTTGCTGAAATTGAATAATACTTCCGGCCAACAAAAATAAGCCCGAACTTACATGAATAATAAAATAACGCTGCCCGGCACGAATTGCGCGTTCTGTTTTGTTTGCCCATATCAGCAAAGCGGATGAAATCGCAGTGATTTCCCAAAAGACAAATAACGTGATTAGATCGCCTGCCAGTACTGCACCACAGGCCGCTCCAGCATATATAAAGATACTAGAAAGTTGTAGTCGATCTTTTTCATGCCAGGCGTATAGTGCAACGATGAACAATGCGCATTGGAAAATTAGGGTAAATATAAAACTTAAATCATCGAGCCTTAGCAAAGTAAGTTGATATGAAAAAACTTGCCAATGTCCATATTGGCCAGGCTCGATAGTCAGTAAGGCGCACACGCCCAGTAATGGTATGATCAGGAGAAAGGCCTTGCGCAACGATGTTGGCAGGCAAGGCAATACCAGACCACCTAAAATCAATACGACAGCAGGATGCAATAGCATACTAATCATAGTAATTTTCTTGTCGTTTTATGATTTTGCGCAGTAGCTTTGCACTCATCACAATACTCATATAAGCAAGGAAGCCAAACCAAGCATAAAAACCAAACCAATGCTCGAACTGGAAATAAGCATGTCTGTGATAAATAAAATCGAGCAGTAGTAAACCTACACAAGTCGCATATAAAACGTAGACAATTTTGTTAATGTTGCATGGCTTATCTAGCCAATATTTTTTGTCTTTTTGTGGTGTCATGGATTAAATACCGGATACAGAAAATCATAAATAGGTTGCATATAAAAAAATAGCAGGAATGTGGCCAAAGCCGTAATACATAAAGGCATAACACATGCAATTGGGGCCTCTTGTATTCCTTTTGTTAAATTATCTGAGCGTGAGTCAAGTGGTTTAAAGAAAGCCCGCAAAGCAACCGGCAACAAATAAGCGCAATTAAGTAACGTACTTAGGGCGAAACCAAGTAGCACAATATAATTTTGTTTATTAAGACTTCCTTCAATTAAAAACCATTTGCTCCAGCTTCCAACTAAAGGCGGTAGTCCAATGACACTTAAGGTTGCAATTAAATAGGCTGTAAACGTAAACGGCATGCAGCGTCCTAATCCATTCAATTGACTAATTTGGGTAAACTTGGTTGCGGTATAGACCGCACCTGCACAAAAGAATAAGGTGATTTTTCCAACTGCGTGCGTGAAGATATGTATCGCACCGCCCAAAGCTGCAACTGGACTTGCCAATGCCGCACCAATAACAATGTAGGAAAGTTGACTGATCGTAGAATAGGCTAAACGGGCTTTGAAATTATCTTTTGTGAGGGCAATAACAGAGGCAGTGAGCATGGTTGCTACTGCGACCCATAAGATCCAATCTGCAGCATGTTGAGTCGCCATAAAATCAATGCCAAAAATATAGACTGAAATCTTCAATACCGAAAATACACCTGCTTTGACCACAGCCACTGCATGTAGTAATGCACTAACTGGCGTAGGCGCGACCATAGCAGCTGGCAACCAGCGGTGAAATGGCATCAGGGCAGCCTTGCCTAATCCGAACATATATAAGGTAAAAAGCAAAATGGCGCCAAAACGGTCCAAGTTGCCAATGAGAATTCCACCAGGTATGAAATTTAATGTACCTGCTTGAAACCAAGTAACCACTATAGCAGTTAGGAAAAATAATATGGATGTGCTGAGTAAGATGCCAAGATAGGTACGGCCTGCACTTTGGGCATCTGCAGTTTGCTTATGTGTAACCAGTGGAAATGTGCACAAAGTTAGCGACTCATAAAAGATAAATAAGGTAATCAAGTTTGCTGCAAATGCGATGCCCATAGTGGATGCGATAGAAAAGGCGAAAAAAAGGTAAAATCGTGTTTGATTTTTTTCATTATTACCTCGCATATAGCCAATCGAATAAACCGTGGTAATAATCCAAAGGCTGGATGCGAGTAATGCAAACATAAGCCCCAGTGGTTCAATGTGAAAGGCTATGGAGAGACCTGGAGTGATGTTTAATAAAGTATGTGTTACAGATTCTTCATGGACAAATGTTAATAGTTGAGTGACATACAAAAACAAAATAACACCAAAAATTATCGAACTCGCTTCTCGTAGCTGTGCATGATTATGAAATAGTAGAATTGGTAGCCCACCGAATAGAGGAATTAATACCGCAAGTTCATAATGCTGTAAGAACTGAATCATTATCTAGTGGAATAATGCATTGATAGCAGTATTTGCAAACCCAAAACTAAAAGAGGTTTCCAAACCAAAGTAAATGTTTGCGATGACCAATACCCAAAGTGGAATGAGCATTTGCAGGGGAGCTTCAAAAGTTACTTTTGTATCGTTATCAAAGCTATCTGCAGGACTTTTAAAGTAGGCGTATTCTACAATTTTCCAGATGTAGACGATGGCGAGTAATGAACCGCCGACAATTATAATTGCGGCAAGCCAATGACTTTGTTCTATTGCGGCCGCTAATAAATACCATTTACTAATGAATCCAGAGGTAAATGGAATACCTATAAGGCCAAGACCTAATAATACAATTGCAGCCATTGTCCATGGCATGCGTTTTCCTAGGCCGGCGAAACTTTCCAATTGCACTGAGTGAATACGGAACACAATGCATGCCATCGCTAGAAACAATCCGCCTTTTATAATCGCGTGATTAAATAAATGCACCATGCCGGCAATGCTGCCACTTTTAGATGCAAGACCGATGCCTAATGTCATATAACCAATTTGTGCAACGCTTGAATAAGCAAACATACGTTTTATGTTGTCTTGAAATATGGCAACAAAAGATGCTACGAAGATTGCAATTGCAGAAAGCGGTAATAGAATTTTTTCTAAATGAAAGTGTTGGAAAGAAATCTCATTTGAAAATAGTCCAAAAAAGAATCTAAATAACACATACAAGGAAACTTTTGTTGCTGTTGCAGATAGAAATACTGTTATCATCGATGGTGCATAAGCATAAGCATTGGGCAACCAAAGATGTAATGGAAATAAAGCGAGTTTTAATGAAATCCCAACCGTGAAAAATGCAAATGCTGCATGTAATGCCCGTGAAGTAAGAAGCGCAGGTATTTTTTGTTGTAGGTCAATAATATTTAATGTACCGGTTAGCATGTACAACAAGCCGACTCCTATTAATATGAAGGTAGCGCCAATAGTTCCCATGATTAAATATTGATATGATGCAGTTAATGCCTTGCGATCTCGTCCCATCGCAATTAACACATAGGACGACAGTGAGCTAATTTCTAAAAATACGAAAAGATTAAACGCGTCACCTGTAGCAACAATGCCTAACAAGCCAGTTAGACAAAGTAAATATGCTGAGTAAAATAAACTAATTTTTTCTGGTGCAATTTCTTGTTCTATACTTTTGCGTGCAGCTAACATCGTTATACTGGCGGTTGCAGAAACGATGACTAAGACGTAGGAACTTAAGTGATCTATGCGATATTCAATTCCCCAAGGAGGTGCCCAGCCTCCAAGTTCATAAGACAGTACTCCATGTAAAGAAACTTCGCGTATTAGTAATAATGAAATGAAAAAAGTGAAAATACTTATAAAGGTTGCCAATAACCAAGCCAGGCTGGCGCGTGTGAGCAACGAACAAAATGGCGCAGCGATTAAAGGGATGATCACTTGCATTACGGGGAGATGGAGAATGAACACTAAGTTTCGTCCTGTTCTTCATCCTGCATGTGAATAATATTTTCATCCACTGTGCCGTATGCTCGATGAATCCTTGCAACGATTGCAAGGCCTAATGCAGTCGTGGCAACTCCAACCACAATAGCTGTCAAAATCAATACATGCGGTAAAGGATTAGAATAAATAGTAAAAGTATCCGTTAATATAGGTGCGGTTCCGTCATCTATTTTGCTCATAGAAATAAAGAAGATAAATACTGAAGTTTGAAAAATCGCTAAACCAATAATTTTTTTAATTAGATTTGAATCTGAAATGACGATATAAAAACCGATCATCATCAATATGATTGCTACCCAGTAATTGTAATAATCTGCAATCATCAATTACTCGGTGAATTCATCCAGCGTAT
The DNA here is from genome assembly GCA_041576975.1 of Gammaproteobacteria bacterium. Lineage (GTDB taxonomy): Bacteria > Pseudomonadota > Gammaproteobacteria > UBA4575 > UBA4575 > JBFGJY01. The sequence continues at coordinate 42,772 of JBFGJY010000002.1, forward strand.
AAAAAATCATGATCATAACCGCGGCTACTGTAATGCCCACCCCCAACTCTATAAGGAAAATGCCAAGATGTTGTGCATGTTGATTTGTGTGTAGAAACACATTGTAGTCAAGGTAGTTTCCGCCCATTAGCATGGCAGCAACACCTACTCCCGCAAAAAGAAGCAAACCCAATGCAACGAATATGCGGATGACTGTCGATGGGAAAATTTGTTGAGCCTTGTCTCTACCGTATACTAATGCATAGAGTATTACTGCAGCTGCAAAGATTACCCCTGCTTGAAAACCTCCCCCTGGGCCGTAATCACCATGAAATTGTACATACAAGGCAAATAGCAGCACTGCAGGGATAATGAGCTTGCAAACCTCACGTAAAATCAAACTTCTTTTCACGTTCTTTTATTTTTTTGACTACTTTTATCTTTAGGTTTGCCAATGAGTAATAACACACCTATTGCCGCGGTAAAGACGACGGTAACTTCGCCTAAGGTGTCGTAGCCACGATAGCTAGCTAACACCGAGGTTACAACATTCGGGATACCAATTTCCTCACCGCTTTGCTTTAAGTAACGTGGTGCAACATGTGCATGGATAGGCGCGTCGGGATCGCCAAATAGTGGCATATCTAAAGTGCCATAAATTAATGCTGTTGCAGTGATGGATATGACGAGCAAGGGTAACAACTTGCCATGTCGACTTACACTTTGCTCTCTACCCGTGATTGCAATAGCACCAAGTAGTAGCACGGTTGTTAAGCCTGCACCTACAGCTGCCTCAGTAAAGGCAACATCTACAGCATCTAGGCTTACAAATAAGCCAGCTGATAATAAGCTATAAATCCCACTTAGCATTACTACTGCTAACAAGTTTTGTAGGCGCATCAATATGATTGCAGTAAGTGCTAATAATGTCAGTAATGATATGTTGACGATAGTTTCTATATCCATAGGGCTGTAACCATCGTTGCTATTGATCAGTGTAATTTGAGCTTGTTATTTTTTCAGTGATTTTTGCCGCTCTAGCCAATGCATGTACTGCAGTTGGACCCGTTATCATCATAAAGAGCAAAATTAATAACAGTTTTATGATTACTAAAATTTCCTGAGTTTGTGTAATAAGGCCTAATAATATTAGGATCGCACCTAGGCTATCGATAATGCTTGCAGCGTGCACTCTAGAAAAAAATTCTGGCAAGCGCATTAAACCGAATGCACCGACTAAACAAAAAGCGCTTCCAAACAGTAGCAGAATCCAGCCAATTATAATCATGTGTATACTTTAATCACGTTCATCTAAACTTTTGCCAAGACTGCCATATCTAAATAGCTTTAATACTGCAATCGTCGAAATAAAATTTATCAGTACATATAGCAGGGCAATATCCATAAAGTCAGGGCGACTAGTTAAAAACCCAAATAAAGCGATTAATAATACTGTTGCAGTCCCAAAAGTATTTATTGCCAGTATTCGATCAAATAGTGTTGGCCCGAGTGCAGCGCGTAGTAACAGAAAAAACATTACTACTAAGATTGCAATGGTAGCGGCTATAAACATCGAGTTATATTAATCAATATTCGCTGGTTTTGTGGACTTGACTTCAAGGGCTAAAATTCGCTTACTCATATCACCTTGTTGCAAATTATCTGCCAATTCTTTGGTAAGCGAGTGCACTTCAATAACATCAGTGTCTATATTCAAGCTATATGTACCAGGCGTTAAAGTGATGCAGTTTGCGTATACGGATTTACCCACATCACTATGCTGAGTAATGGGTACGGTGCTGATGTTTGGATCGATTGGTAATTTAGGTTGTAAAATTCGCCAACTTACGTCAAGATTGGATTTAACTACTTCAATAAAAAACCAAGGCAAGAATCTTGGTAAATTGAGACTAAAGCGTAAGGTATGAGACTCAGGGTCAAGCAGAGCAAGCTTATGCGATAACCAAGCAACAAATAGACAACTTATTATTCCTAGGCAGAGCAACAAGCTGTCTAAATGGCCGGATAACAATAACCAAGTGACAAATAATAGGAATGTTGTTATTAGTGCACGAATCAGCATTGTTGGGCTGTCAGCTCGTCAGCAATTGGCGGCTAAAAATACTTAAGACTGAGATATTATTCAAGCTGATAATACACACGTCAATATTGTTAATGTCATTATATTAACTCTATATATAAATATATTTATTGAGCTTGAATTGTTATTGAAATATGTCAACTATACGTCATATTTAATTAAATCATTGCCTAAGGCAAACTCACACTGTTTGTGTCGCAAGCTTAAGGCCTTTTTTTGCGCACCGATGTGCATCATCGAGTTCATCTAGATGTTCATGTAATGCAGCTAGCTCGGCGTAGGTTTCTGGCAAAGGTTTACGGCTCAGACTAGATTCATAATAAGACTTGGCTTTGCCCCAGAGTTGTGCGCGCTTACATAATCGACCTAAAGTTAGAAACACGTTCGCATCATCGTCATGCTGTTGGGCCCATTGCTCAGCTTTATTAAGTGCATGGTTAGGATCGTCTAGCTGTAATAATCCGTATTGATGAACAAGCTCAGTATTCCAGTTACTGTCTAAAGCATTAGCAATTAGAGTTTCTGCGGTTTGATGTTTTCCTTGGGCACGCAGCAACTCTATATAGGTAACAGCGAGTTCACTATTAGCAAGTATCACGTCTTTAAACTGTGAGCCGATATTTTCAACATTTTCTGAATTGCGCTTGTCTTTGCAAATGCGCAATAGACCACGCACTGTTTGTTTTTGTATTTCAGTTAGCACTTGCTTATTTAACCCTTTGTTCTTCTTCAAATTTGGAATAATTTCAGATAATTTTTTCCAGTCATTTAATTGCACATACGCATTGACAAACAAATTAGCTATTTTTGAATTTGAGCGAATTTCATTGCTTTGTTGATTAAGGCATGCTAGAGCTCGCTCGGGTAAGCCTTGATCCAAAAAATGTTCTGCCTGTAAGACGTTGAGTGCTGAATGCGCTTCTGGAGTACACTTTTTTGCTATACCAAGGTAATGATCACGTGTTTCATATTCGCCGGCTTGATGTGCTGCGCGTGCGGCCCAAATATAGTTGATGCATGCAGTGTCTGTGTTGTCTGCTCCTCGTAACAAGAGTTTCTCAGATTGTTCCCAGTCACCGAGAATAAACTTTGTTAATCCTTCTTTTGTATCCCTTATCGCTTTATGTTGTTTACGACGTAATGCTGCAACTTGAATACGTTTCGGCGCACTAAACAAATGGCTAATTACACGTAGCGATAAGTAAAAAACTACAAAAACAATAAATAGACCAATTGCAAATTTCACTAAAGGTAATTCAATAGTCAAATCACCATAATTAAAACTAGCGTAGCCGGGCGCTTGTATTAAAAATAATACAATACCCGCAAATACTATAAGAAAAAATATAAAAATTAATAGTGTTCGTAGCATTTAACTATTCTCAATAGCTTCCATGGTCTCAAGTAGCAAAGTACTTGCTTCTGTGATATCCGGTAATTTCGGTTCAAGGTTGATGGTAGTTAACTCTCGAAGCTCATCAATTAGATCGCTGCTATTGTTAATTGAGTCGGTACTCTCAAGCCATGCAATAGCCGCTTCGAGTTCGCGATGGTAGCTTTCATCATCGCGGCTAGTTACCGCATATTTAGCACCTAGTAACTTCATACGCAAGAATTCATAAGCGCGCTGTTTTTCTTGTTGGCTAATGAATAGCTTTATTTTTTGTTCTTCACGAGTAATTTTGACAGAATTTCTTATTGAGTTTTTGATATTTTCCATAAGTTTTGTCCAGCCAGAATTTTGTTCATCATCATTAGCAGTATTAGTGTGATCTTTTTGTAGTTCATTGTGCTGGTGTTTTACATCTTTGATGAGTTTTTGTCTAAGCCCAGCAAGCACATTATCTAGCTGTAAACTAATTCCTACCCAGTCAGGATAGGGAAAGTTTTTTAGCTTTCCTACTTGTTTGGATATAGATTCGCGTACCGGCAATAGACGAGGATCATTGAGTTCATGCAAACGTAAACTTGCCGCATTTAATGCTGTGATTGCACCTGCGATATCGCGTTCAATATGCAAACGATGATTCGCCATGCGCAGGACATGTTCAGCTTCTTTTACACCCCAGCCTAATCGACTGCGGTTTACATGGGCAAAAGTTTCTTGTGTTGATTCACTAATTCTTTCTAGCAAGTTTGCTTGTTGTTCAATTTTTTTCGATAGTTCAACCATTTGTTGGTCAATATTCTTAACATTTTCTTGCATTTGCTTTTTAAAACTTTGTAGCCTGGTGTTTTCGTCTATAGTTGCCACATCATGCGCAATAGATTGACGATCGACAGCGGCTTGATCAAGGCGTTTATTTAATTCAAGCCACGCGTAGTAACCTAAAGCAATGCCTGCAACGGCCATCAATAAGGCCAAAAATGCAATTAGGGCAATGAAAAAATGGCCACCACCAGCTTTCTTCTTGGTTTGTGCTGATTTTGGGGAAGGACTATTTTGATTATTCTTGTCATCCGGCATCGTTATATCTCTGCTTCTATATTTATTTGAACTACTTTTTAGCCCAGTCATGTAAAGCTTTTAGCATAGCCTCGTCACTGGGATTTTCCGCTATTATAGGATTTTTTGCGAACCCAACCGAGCTTGCTTCTTTAGCAATGCGCTCACCTCCAACAATAAACGTTGCATTAGTTAACCATTGTTGTTCATTTTTACTACAAAGTGACCATAAATTTTGTACAGACTCTACACTGTTAATCAAAATAGCAGTATCTTCCTTAGACAGTTCACTGAGATCTTTCGTGTTACGTTGTACCGGAAGCCGTCGCTGGTAGACTTCAGCATAGCTTACCTCAGCGCCTCGCGACTCCAGTTCTTGACGTAAACGTTCACGTCCACCATGGCCACGAATGATCAGAATTTTTTGCCCCACTATTTTTTGCAAAGAATCATGATTGAGTAAGGCTTCACTGGTAAATCCAGTCATAGGAACAATGCTTACACTATGTCCATAACTCTCTAATGCCATTTTTGTTGCAGGACCCACTGCGGCTAATTGTTTATCCTTGAAGCTTAAGCTTAATTGTTGCACCAAATCCATTGCGTAATGTACGGCATTTGCGCTTATGAAAATTATTACGTCGTAAGTCCTTAGTTTTTTTAGAGCATTTTTGGCAGGCTTTATTTTTTTTACAGCCGTTATACTTATCACAGGGAAGTGCACAACAGTTGCTTGATTACGTTCCAATGACTCACACATATTTTTAGCTTGAGCAAGTGGACGTGTGACGATAATCGTTTTACCGCTAAGTAGTTCGTGAGTATGCATTAATTAGATAGCGACTCGCGCCATATGAAGTAATTTATTAGTTAAATAAACTTATGAGATTGTGGCTAGAATTTTATCGGCACCTTGCGCTCTTAAATCTGCAGCTACAAATTGGCCTAATTGCAGAGGATTTTCTTTTGTGCCATGCTTTTCACTGCGACATACTTTACTGCCATCAGGGTAACCAACTAGTGCTCGTAGCTTAAGTTGATCATTGTTTAACTCGGCAAATCCGGCAATAGGTAATTGGCAGCCTCCTTGTAGAGTTTGGCTTACTGCACGTTCCGCAGTTACACATATTTGGGTGTCAGCATGATTTAATGGCTGAATTAAAGACTCTATGACATCATCGTGTTGTCTACATTCGATACCAATTGCACCTTGCCCAATTGCAGGAAGAGATTGTTCCGTAGTTAAATAGCAACGAATACGATTTTTGAAACCTAAACGCTTGAGCCCAGCGACTGCTAGGATAACTGCATCAAATTGTTCATCATCTAATTTCGCAAGACGCGTATTAACGTTACCACGTAACAATTTTATCTCTAACTGTGGATATGCAGCTTTAATTTGACATGCGCGACGTGAGCTAGATGTGCCTACTACTGCATGATCCGGAAGTGTATCAAGTCTATCATACCGATTAGAGACAAACGCATCACATGGGTTCTCGCGCTCAAGAATTACGGGTAGGTGTAATGCAGCTGGTAATTCAATCGGTACATCTTTCATGGAGTGCACCGCAATGTCAGCTTGGTTTTCTAGTAAACCGCGTTCTAACTCTTTAACAAATAAGCCTTTGCCTCCATGTGTCGCGAGAGAATCTTGTAATAAACGATCACCAGTAGTGGTCATTTTGATCAATTCAATAGATAAGTCACGGTGAATTTCTCGTAACAATCGAGATACTTCTTCAGCCTGCCACAAAGCCAGTGCACTTTTACGGGTGGCGATTTTTATGTGCACAGAGTATTGTTGAATTTCCCCTTATTCTGAATAAAATAAGGGTGTAACACTCTTAAAACAAAATTGATTTAGCGAGATTTTAAAAATTTACGCACTTCCGCAACATGTCGGCGACTAATCTCTAGCCGGTCGTCGATTTCTCGGAAGGTAACTACAAAACGACCATCTTGGTTTTTTTCCATACCACTGATGTAGTGTGTACTAACTAAGGCATTGCGATGTATACGAATCAGTCTGCCTTCAAATTCATTTTCTAAATTTTTCAAAGCGTCTTCGATTAAAACTTCACCACCTAGGTGACGTACAGTGATGTATTTTTGGTCTGCTTGAAAATAAAGAACTTCATCGACCGGAATTAATTCAAGATTGCCGCGAATTCGCGCACAGATGTGGCTGCGTCCAGTGCTATCGGTTTCTTGATTGAGGGTGGCAATCTGCGCCTTAGTAAGTTTTTTGGCGCGTGCAATTGAATTTTCTAGCTTTTCTTGTCGCACAGGTTTGACCAAATAGCCGACAGCTGAAGTATCAAATGCCTCCAACGCATGTTCGCTGTAAGCGGTTGTAAAAATGATCGCAGGTGGTTCATCCATTTCAGTGAGATGCCTTGCCGCCTCTAGGCCATCCATTCCTGGCATGCGTATATCCATTAGCACTACATCGGGGCGTGTGGATTGCACCATTTCCACGGCCTCAATGCCATTGGTGGCCTCACCGGCATTTTGGATGTCATCAATGCTGCTTAGCATATGTGCTAGCCGGTCACGTGCTGGTGCTTCGTCATCTACGATTAATACTTTCATGTATCTGCCTCAATAGGAATATTAAATGATACCGTATAAAAGCCTTGTGCGTGGCGTATATCCATTTTACTGAAATCACCATAGGCCAATTGTAGTCGTTGCTTAATATTTTCTTGTGCCATTTTATTACCAGGACGCTTTTGGTCAATATTAATATCGCCGACTGGATTACTGATACTAAAGTGTAAATCGTGGGTTGTAGAGCTTATGTCAATATTTACCGTACCACCTTGTGTGAGAGGCTCTACCCCATGGTATATGGCATTTTCAACAATTGGTTGCAAGATTAACGCTGGCACCTTGGTGTTTAAGCTTATACCTTTTTCTATTTTTAATACAACATCAAGTCGTTTTCCGAGCCGTAGTCTCTCCATATTTATATAGCGGCGTGTGAAATTTAGCTCCTCTTGCAATGGCACCTGATCTTGGTGCCCAAGCGAGGCTCGAAATAAATCCGCTAAATCTTCCACTGCTTTTTCGGCCAATTCGGGATTCGAGTGAGTCAGGCTGGCAATGGTATTCATACTATTGAACAGGAAATGTGGCCGAATGCGTGCTTGTAGGGCCTGAATTCGAGACCGAGCCTCAACTTGAATATTTGATTTCCACTGATGTTGGATATAAAAATAGCGTAGTGCGATCGCAGAGACTATAGCGCTGATTGTCATATTGCGAATTAAAAAATTGCTGCTTAGTAAAGCTGGTGACATTACGGGTTGTACATTTTCAGATGGTGTAAACCACATCGCAACTAGCGTCACAATTAAAGTCACGCTAAGACTAAGTGCATAATAACTTATAGAAGCAATTGCTGGATGGAGATTCTTTAAAAAGCGGCGGCTCACACATAAGACTAAGATGTTGCCTAGTGCAATCCATTGTACAAATAAAGAAACTAGAGATAGATATACCCAAAAATCTGTACGCAAAGTTCCGCCGGCTAGCGTTAAGATAAACGCCAGTAGTTGAGCAATCAGAATTACTAGTAAGATTACACGCGTATTGCAGAAATCTGGCAAAAATGTTCGTTCAGTAGAAACAGATTCTGACTTAGTATTTTGATTGGGTTCAGTCTTGGCCACAATAGATAAATTAAAACAATATGTGTCGGTCGAGTCTGTTAAGCCTAATGTTATACTGTCGCTTTGTCTTGAGAAATTATTCCGATGGAAGATAAAAGCTCAAAACTATGGGGTGGTCGGTTTACAGAAGCCACAGATGAATTTGTCGAACAATTTAACGCATCTGTAGGATTTGATAAACGACTTTATAAGCAAGATATCCTTGGTTCTAAAGTGCATGCTCAAATGCTTGCACGTATTGGCGTCCTCAATAGTAAGGATAGTGACAAATTACTAAAGGCTCTAGATTCAATTGAGGCAGAAATTGAAGCAGGTTCTTTCCGTTGGGATACCGGTTTAGAAGATGTGCATATGAATATTGAGGCGCGCCTTATCGAGTTGGTGGGCGATGCCGGTAAACGTATTCATACTGGACGTTCGCGCAATGATCAAGTGTCTACAGATGTGCGTCTGTATCTGCGCGATGCCATCGATGAAATAGATCAGCAACTAGAGAAATTACAGGCAGCAATTTTATCGGTTGCTGAACAAGAAACCGATACCATCATGCCAGGTTTTACGCACTTGCAAGTCGCACAAGTCATCACCTTTGGACACCATATGTTGGCATGGTTTGAAATGATTCATCGCGACCGTGTGCGTTTACAACAATGTAGAGTGAGTGTAAATTTTTTACCTCTTGGTGCCGCTGCGCTCGCCGGTAGCAGTTTTGCATTAGATCGTGATTATGTCGCTAAGCAACTACAATTTACTGCACCCTGTCACAATAGCTTAGATGCAGTAAGTGATAGAGATTTTGCCATCGAATTTTGCGCTTTTGGGGCGATTTTATTTGCACATCTATCACGTATAGCAGAAGAAATCGTGCTGTGGACTTCTGCACAATTTAATTTTATCGAATTGCCGGATCGCTTCTGCACCGGTTCGTCCATCATGCCGCAAAAAAAGAATCCCGATGTGCCTGAACTGGTTCGTGGTAAGAGTGCACGGGTATATGCAAATTTATTTGCCTTGTTAACATTGATGAAAAGTCAGCCATTAGCCTACAACAAAGATAATCAAGAAGATAAAGAACCGTTATTTGATACCGTTGATACCGTGCACGACTGTGTTGTGGTATTTGCCAATATGCTGCCGCATATAAAAGTTAATCGTGAACGCTTGCTAGGGGCTGCTCAGCAAGGATATGCGACTGCAACCGATTTGGCCGATTATTTAGTACAGAAGAAAGTACCGTTTCGAGATGCACATGAGGTGGTCGGCAAGACAGTGAAATATGCGATCGCCCAAAATAAGCAACTTGATGAGCTTAATTTACATGAGCTGCGAAAATTTAGCCCATCCATCGGGGAAGATGTATTTGATATTCTTTCCTTAAAGGGTTCTGTATCCTCAAAGAATACCTATGGTGGTACGTCACCTGCACAAGTTACTATACAGCTTAAACTCGCACATCGCCGCTTGAAAGATTTCAAATCTAAATAACTAAGCTGAAAATGTTATTACCAACATTGGAGCAACCAGTTTCGAATGTCGGCGATTTCTTCTGAACAAACGGTGTGTGCACAAGGATATTCTTTCCAGTAAATGTTAAAGCCCTGTTGTTCAAGGAGTTCACGCGCAAGCTTCCCAAAAGCAAGCGGCACAATCTCATCATATGCACCATGTGCTAAATATATTGGCAAAGATTGATCGGCGTGCGCGGAATATTCATGTAACTCTTGCCGTAATGGTAGGTAACAAGACATTGCTAGCAGTCCAGCAAGTCGACGAGAATAGCGTAAACCGGCGTAAAGCGTTAATGCGCCACCTTGTGAAAATCCCGCTAATACTATCCGTTGTGGTGCAATGCCTAGATTCACTTGTTGATCGATGAGTGCATTGATTTCTGATTTGATGCGCTTAATACCTTCGCAATCTTCTTTGCTATGCATATCAAGACCATAAATGTTATACCAGGCAGGCATGCGCATATCGTTATTGAGACTAACTGCTTGTACGGGCGCATGTGGAAATATAAAACGCGCTCGGATCGAGTTGGGTAGATTTAACTGTTCAACCATAGGCTCAAAGTCATGGCCATTTGCGCCAAGGCCATGTAACCAGATGATGGCGCAGTCAGGATCGCCCTGAGTGTCAATTTGGATTGTAGCTAGTGCCAAGGCTATGGTGGTTTCTTGTTAATTAAAGGGTCTATACAATGGCGCCGAATAGAATCAAAGAGTACAACGATGACGCAACTCAGACTATATTTTCTTGCTTTTATGATTTCTCTTATGGCTACGGTTCTAGGCTGCGGCCAGACTGGTGATTTATATCTACCGGAAGATGATCCAAAACGAAAGTCTAAAGATCAATCCACTAGTTGAGCAAACTAATAATTTGTAAAAGTTAAGCACTTTGGCCTTATTTATAGGCTCAATACTTTATCTACTATGAATCCTTTCCAATACCGTGACAACAACCTGCTTCATGCAGAAGATGTAAATTTGCTAGAGCTAGCAAATGCCTATGGCACGCCTTGCTATGTCTATTCCAAGTCGGCTATTCAAAATAATTACCAAGCCTTTGCCAATTCACTCCAAAATTGGCGAACGCGTATATGTTATGCGGTAAAAGCCAATTCAAATCTGGCTATATTAAACTTATTAGTCAAACTAGGCGCAGGCTTCGATATCGTCTCAATCGGTGAGCTTGAACGAGTTTTACATGCAGGAGGAGATGTTAACAAAGTAGTATTTTCTGGTGTAGCAAAGCGTACCGATGAAATACGTCGTGCGCTTGTTAAGGGGATACATTGTTTTAATATTGAGTCGACTGCAGAGCTAAAGCGTCTAGACGCCATTACGCGTGAAATGGATTTACATGCCAATGTGTCACTGCGTGTAAACCCTGATGTAGATTCTAGTACGCACCCATATATCTCTACGGGCTTAAAAGAAAATAAGTTTGGTGTTGATATCGAACAGTCTTTAGATATTTATCAGAAGATTGCAAAGTGTAGTCATCTACATGCTATTGGAGTAGATTGCCATATCGGTTCACAGCTTTTGGAATTGGCGCCATTTCAAACGTGCTTTGAGAAAATATTTGAATTAATAGATCGATTATGTGAATCCGGAATTCAACTTCGGCATGTCGATGTAGGGGGAGGTTTAGGCATCCCCTATGAAGAAAACGATAAAGCTCCAAGCCCTGCTGAATATGCGCAGGTATTAGCACCCTTTATGCAAGACAGAGAACTTGAATTGTTAATTGAGCCAGGTCGCGCAATCATAGGTAAAGCCGGAATTTTACTTACTCGTGTTGAACATATTAAACATACCCCTAAAAAAAACTTCGCATTAGTAGATGCCGCGATGAATGATTTCATTCGTCCATCTTTGTATTCAGCATGGCATGAAATATCTGCTGTACAAGCCAATAATATAGATGAGGCAATTTATGATGTAGTTGGTCCAGTGTGCGAGACCGGGGATTTTTTAGGTAAGGATCGACGCTTACGAATCCAAGAGGGCTGTGTATTGGCTATACACGCGGTTGGAGCTTACGGTTTTGTGATGGCCAGTAACTATAACTCACGTGTTCGAGCCGCAGAAGTGTTGGTTGATGGTGATCAGGCTTGGTTAATACGTCGACGCGAGACTATTGATCAATTGTTTGCCAATGAAATCATTCCAAGTTAATGCAACGCTTGCTTGAATCAGAGTTAATGGATGATGCTACACAGGCAGTTGCCTATGCGAATGCTGATTTTGAGGCTGCGCATAGCTCGATAGTAGGGCACTTTCGACGCGTATTCCCACATATTGAATCTCTGCATACTGTATTGGATCTTGGTTGTGGATCAGCTGATATCGCTATCCGATTCGCACGCTTGTATCCAGATTGCAAAATAGATGCTGTCGATGGTGCACAAGCGATGTTAAAGCAAGCGCAGCTTGTTATTGACCGTGAGTCCTTGGAGGATAGAATCGCTGTTCATCTATACCGCTTACCAAACTGTAAGTTACCGAGTAAAAGTTACGATGCTATTGTGTCAAATAGCCTCTTACACCATCTACACGAGCCTCAGCATTTATGGTCAAGTCTACGTAAATTTGCCACAGCTAAAACCGCTATCTTTATTTGTGACCTACTTCGACCTGATTCATTGCTATCTGCAAGCCACCTCGTCGAACAGTACGCAAGTGGTGAGCCCGATATTTTACGCCGTGATTTTTATAACTCACTATTAGCTGCATTTACCCTCGATGAGGTGCATGACCAATTAAGTGCTGCAAATTTACATGGTTTACATGTGGAACAAATAAGTGATCGACATCTGCTTATTTATGGTCATCTGCAATGAATACAAATCTAAACAATACATACGGTTTACCAAGTGACTCAGAGATTATTGATTTATTTAAGAGTATTCATAGTATTGCAGTGATAGGTTTATCCCCAAAGCCGAATAGACCAAGTCATCGAGTAGCCAAGAATATGCAAGAGTTTGGTTTCGATATTATTCCTGTGCGCCCCGCGGTAACAGAAATATTAGGGGAGAAGGCCTATAGTTCATTGCAAGAAATCCCATTTCTAGTTGATTTGGTTAATATATTTCGCGCACCAAAGTATGTAGCAGATATTACTGATCAATGTATAGACAAAAAAATTAAAGCAATGTGGTTGCAAGAAGGTGTTGTAGATGTAGGAAGTGCAAGCAAAGCCTACAATGCAAATGTTTTCACGGTAATGGATAAGTGTGTTTACAAAGAGTATATGCGTTTAATGAAGTAGCATTTGCAGTGCTCTAATGAATATTCCTAATCTAAAGGATTAATTTACACTTTGTAACTTTTCACAAGCTTATAATTGTTATGCAATTACAATTTGCAAAAATGCACGGATTAGGTAATGATTTCGTTATCTTTGATGCTGTTCATCAAGATGTGCAACTTTCTAAAGATCAGTTATGTTGGATTGCAGATCGAAGATTAGGTGTAGGATGTGATCAAATTTTAGTCGTTAGACCCGCAAACGATGTCGATGTCGACTTTAATTATCAGATCTTCAACAGCAATGGAGAGGAAGTTGAGCATTGTGGAAATGGTGCGCGTTGCATTGGTAAATTTCTATTGCTCAATGGATTAATAAGTAAGAGTTCAATCAATATTAAAACAATTAGTGGTGTATATAGTATCTATCTTCGTGATAACGGTCTTGTTACTGTTGATATGGGTGCGCCTATATTTGAACCAAAAGAAATCCCGTTTACAGCTGCAACAACTTCACCAAGCTATACGCTTGATGTCGAAGGACAGCAGGTTGAAATAGGCGCAGTTTCTATGGGTAACCCACATGCAGTAATTCGAGTTGATGATATTAACAATGCACCCGTCACCACCTTAGGCCCCAAAATAGAAACACACTCAATGTTTCCTAATAAAACCAATGTTGGTTTTATGCAGATACTGGATTCGCAGCATATTTCTTTGCGCGTTTTCGAGCGGGATGTGGGCGAAACTAGCGCATGTGGTACTGGAGCATGTGCCGCTGTTGCAGTTGGACAGGCTCAGAACCTACTCGATGCTGAGGTAACCGTAAAGTTACCTGGCGGCAGCTTGCAAATTGAGTGTAAACACTCAAGTGGATCAGTATTTATGACTGGTCCTGCGCAATTAAGTTTTGAGGGGAGCCTAACTCTATGACCACACAGACGAAACCAGATATAGCTGCACGTGATGACTTAACAGAATCTAAATCTAAGCTCAGTCGCGAAAATGTGGCCCGCTATTTACGCACACATAGTGACTTCTTTATGCATCATTCTGAGCTAATTGAAACACTTGCTATTCCACACGAGACAGGTGAGGCCGTTTCCTTGGTTGAGCGTCAGGTGGAGTTACTTCGTAATAAAAATAAAGAATTAGATCGTAAGCTGCACCAACTCATCACTGTAGCTAAAGATAATGAGCGAGTAAATCGTCGGTTACACACATTGGCATTAGCTATTGTCTCAGTTAAAGGATTTGATGAAACATTAAATAGTATCCAGGAGTTACTGCATACCGATTTTCCAGGTACTAAAGTTCATATTCGCTTGTTTGATGTGTTACCTAGTACAAATGCTCAAGAGTGTGTGCGTATCGAAACCTCTTTATTGAAAACCAAGTTAGTACAAGACCTGTTTTCGAGTCGTCGTCGAGGAGTGGCATTTTTAACTAAACGCCAAATTGAAAATGTATTTATGCTGGAAGAAGGTAGGAAGCCAATACGATCTGCTGCGGCAGTAGCTCTAAAGAAACATCAACATCTCGGTGTGTTGTTATTAGGTAGCACAGATGCAAATCGTTTTCAAAGTGGTATGGGTACATTATTCTTAGGAAACTTAGGCGAAATCATCGGCGCAAAGCTACAACAATTTACCACTGCTTAGTCCTATTTACGATCGTTGGTACACGTTGCAGCATTTCGTTACAACCAAAACCAAATAATAGTTCTTGGAATCAATCTATAGCAATTTATAACCAGTTAGCCAGAATTACACTAGTATCATCATAATTACATATGTATACATTTCCATCTATAAGGAATTAATGTTAACGTAGTTATTATTCAATTCTCATATAAGTGTGGTTATGGCAATCGTAATTAGCCCAACAAGCACTCAAGAACTCATCCACCGGTATTTACGCTATCTCCATGACGAGCGCAGATATTCCGCTGCGACTATAGAAAACTATCAGCGCGATATTCTTCAATTCATAGAGTTTATAAATGCTATTAATGTAACAGATTGTTGTGAAGTAGATAGTTTGCATGTACGAAACTTTGCTGGTTCGCGTCGACGCCGAGGCATTTCGGCGCGCAGTTTGCATCGCTCACTTAGTGCCATTAGAGGCTTTTATAATTTTTTGCAGCGCGAACAGCTTATTGAAAATAATCCGGTTGCAGATGTGAGTGCGCCACGCATGGAGAAAAAACTACCTGATCTATTAGATGTAGACGAAATCAATCGCTTACTCACCGAGGGTCCGCAAAATCCTCTTAGGCTACGAGACCATGCCATGATGGAGTTAATGTACTCATCAGGTTTACGACTGGCTGAATTAGTCAATCTAAATATCGGTGCTATTGACCTATCTCAAGGTCAAGTCCATGTGTTGGGGAAAGGTAATAAATCTCGGTACTTACCCATAGGCGCAGCAGCATGCAAAGTGCTTAGACGTTGGTTAGATGCACGACCCAATATCGCTGCAGAAAATGAACTGGCCGTGTTTGTAAATAATCGTGGTAAGCGATTATCACCACGTGCCGTACAACAACGTTTGGCACAATTGGGTAGAGAACAAGGTCTGGATAAACATGTACATCCACACATGTTACGGCATTCATTTGCAAGTCACTTGCTAGAGTCCAGTGGCGATCTTCGTGCTGTGCAAGAATTGTTGGGACATGCCGATATAAGCACTACGCAAATCTATACTCATTTAGACTTTCAGCATCTTGCACAAGTTTATGACCGCACTCACCCGCGCGCCAAAAAGACACATCAAACTGAAGAATCAACGTCTCAAGATAAATAAGCCACACTTTTGATCTAGTATTTACTTTTAGTGATTTTTAATCTGACCTTGAAAAAGATCAGTCGTATCCTCATGTACAATGTTCGCATTTAAATTTAACTAACTCACCACATAAAACATGGAACAATTCAAAGGTACTACGATCATCTCTGTACGACGAGATGGCAAAGTGGCACTGGGTGGAGATGGCCAGGTTTCACTTGGCAACACCATCATGAAGGGCAATGCGTGTAAAATTCGTCGCCTTTATGAAAATAAAGTAATCGCAGGTTTTGCTGGTGGCACGGCAGATGCATTTACTTTATTTGAGCGATTTGAAGCTAAGCTTGAACAACATAATGGTCAACTTGCACGTGCTGCAGTAGAACTTGCCAAAGATTGGCGCACCGATCGCATGTTGCGCAGATTGGAAGCATTGCTGGCAGTAGCTAATGAATCGACTTCGCTTATTATTTCAGGCAACGGCGACGTTATTGAACCCGAAGACGCCCTGGTTGCCATTGGCTCAGGCGGGCCTTACGCACAAGCTGCTGCAAGAGCCATGTTGGAAAATACTGAATTAAGTGCCAAAGAGATTGTGGAAAAGGCTTTAATTATTGCAGCTAGCATCTGCATTTATACGAATACAAATATTGCAATCGAAGAATTATAGTTCTCATATTTACAAAGCTGTTAACAGAAAAAGTAAAAATACCTCATGTCAAACATGACCCCACGAGAAATCGTTCAGGAGCTCGATAAGCATATCGTTGGACAAGATGAAGCCAAACGCGCAGTAGCCATTGCATTGCGTAACCGATGGCGTCGCCAACAATTACCAGAAGAGCTACGTATGGAAGTTACCCCAAAAAATATTTTAATGATGGGCCCTACGGGCGTCGGTAAAACTGAAATTGCACGCCGTTTGGCACGCCTTGCAAATGCACCTTTTATTAAAGTTGAAGCGACTAAATTTACTGAGGTTGGCTATGTAGGAAAAGAAGTCGATTCCATCATTCGGGATCTTGTGGATACTTCAGTCAAAATGACGCGTGAAATTGAAATGGATAAAGTGCGTTTTCGCGCGGAAGAAGCTGCAGAAGAGCGCATATTGGATGTGCTAGTGCCACCTAGAGTTGATCCCAATGCGGATAGGACACCCGAATTTGCTAGTGAAACACGGCAGAAGTTTCGCAAAAAATTACGTGAGGGTAATTTAAACGATACTGAAATAGAGATTGACGTGGCTGCAACTCCAGTGGGGGTAGAAATTATGACACCTCCAGGCATGGAGGAAATGGCGAGTCAACTGCAAGGTATGTTTCAAAATTTAAGTACTGGTAGAAAGAAGACGCGCAAAATGCGCATCGAAGATGCCATGAAGGCGCTAACTGATGAAGAGGCGCATAAATTAATTAATGAAGAAGAACTAAAAGCAACGGCGCTAGAAAATGTTGAACAAAATGGTATCGTGTTTCTAGATGAAATCGATAAAGTTGCCAAACGCGGTGAAACCAGCGGCGCAGATGTCTCGCGTGAAGGTGTACAACGTGATTTATTGCCTTTAGTAGAAGGCTGTACCATCAATACTAAATACGGCATGGTGAAATCAGACCATATTTTGTTTATTGCTTCCGGTGCATTTAATGTAGCCAAACCATCCGATCTCATCCCAGAATTGCAAGGTCGTTTGCCGATCCGGGTAGAACTTAAAGCGCTGACTACGGATGATTTCGTGCGAATTTTGACTGAGCCGGATGCCTCATTGACTGAGCAATACTCAGCCTTATTGGCAACTGAAGGAGTGACACTAAATTTTGCTGAAGATGGCGTACGTAAAGTCGCGCAAATTGCACATGATGTGAACGAGTCTACTGAAAACATTGGTGCGCGAAGATTGCATACCGTTATGGAGCGATTATTAGAAAAAATTTCGTTTTCAGCACCCGATGAAAGCGGAGAAAAAGTAATTGTGGATGCAGAGTATGTGGATGAGAATATTGGCGAGTTAGTTAAGGATGTAGATCTGAGTAGATACATACTATAGATAAAAATATAAAGGCTTTAATATTTTGGCAAAACAAAATCCAACCGAAATTCAATTACATCAAAAATCGCGCATATTAGAGATCACGTTTGATGACGGCAAACAGTTTAAGTTTCCTTGTGAGTACCTGCGCGTGTATTCGCCCTCTGCAGAAGTTGCAGGTCATGGTCCGGGTCAAGAAGTGTTACAAATAGGCAAAGAAGATGTGTCAATTAATGCCATTGAGTCAGTGGGGAATTATGCCGTACAACTAGTATTTGACGATAATCATGATACTGGTATCTATACTTGGGATTATTTGTACGAGTTAGGCGTAAACCATGAAGATAAGTGGCAAAAATACCTAGATCGCCTCAAAGAAGCCGGCTACGAACGTAAAGCTAGCAGCGAATAAACCGCATCATCTTGTATTAGAATCACTTAGAATAGTCTCTCTAAGCCAGCGCATTGATGAGCGCTAACACTATAAATCACAGTCTAGAATAGCAAACACGCACGCCATGGAAGAAAAACGTACCCATTTCGGTTATCAAGACGTTACACCTGAAGAAAAAACTCAAAAAGTCGATGCGGTGTTTGATTCTGTGGCAGGTAAATACGATGTCATGAATGATGTCATGTCATTCGGTCTACATCGTGTATGGAAGCGTTATTTTGTCCACATAGCAAATATACGCCCAGATCACCAAATTCTAGATTTAGCTGCCGGCACGGGGGACATCACCGCACTGCTTGCTCCAAAATTGAGCGGAAAAGGTGCAATCATCATGTGTGACGCAAATATAGCTATGTTAGAACATGGGCGTCAGCGTTTAATTGATCGCGGCTTGTTTAAAAATATCCACTATATTCAAGCTAAAGCCGAAGACTTGCCTTTTATGGAAAATTATTTTGATCGTGTGACACTAGCCTTTGGATTGCGTAATTTTACTAATAAAGACCAAGCGCTGCGTTCAATGTTTAGTTTAGTAAAACCAGGTGGACAATTATTAATTTTAGAATTTTCTCAACCGCAACAATGGATGCGTGGAATATACGACATATACTCGTTTAAATTTTTACCTCGTATAGGGCAAATTATTGCCAAGGATGCCAAAAGTTATCAGTACTTGGCTGAGTCAATACGTAAGCATCCCGATCAAAAAACGCTACAGTCCATGTTAGAAGCAGCTGGTTTTGAGCAATGTGATTTTCTCAATCTTAATGGGGGGATCGTTTGTATACATCGTGGTTATAAGCTTACGGCATAAATTATAATATGCTACTTAAGTTCATTAACAATTCGATTAAAAAATACTTTGATAGTGATCCTGAAGTTTCTGCCCAGCTTCATGAGCTAGAAGGCCAACAATTATTGCTTGAAGTAACTGATCTAAAAAAAGAATTTCTTATTACTCCAGTAAACTCCTCAATCATCGTAACGAATTATCAAGATGATGAAGCTGTAAAAGAGGTCGCCACAACTATTCATGCCAATGTAATTACACTGTTACGTTTAGCAATAGGCGCGGATTATCAATCCATGTTGAATAATGACACATTAAAAATTGATGGCGATGTGGAATTAGCAAATCGGTTGCGCACAATTTTTATGAAGGTTGATATTGATTGGGAAGAAGTGGCTTCTAAATATGTTGGTGATGCGCTAGCGTATAAATTAGGTGTACTTGCGCGACGCACAAAAAGCTATAAGCAACGATCCATTGAAAATTTTCGTTTAGATGTAAGGGAGTACATGCAAGAAGAATCTCGTATTGTTCCCACAAGAATAGAAATCGAACGATTTCTAAATGATGTAGATGCGCTTGATGCAGATATTGATCGTCTTGAAGCACGTCTGCGCCGCCTTGCCCAGGCGTGTAGCCAGTAAAAAGCTATGCGCTATATACGGTTATTCTTTCGAATCTTACACATTAATGTCGTATTGGTTCGGCATGGTTTAGAAGAGGTGCTGTTGGCAGTACCTCTGTTTCGTCCCATCCGCTTTTTACTTTTTTTGTTGCCCTGGCACTGGTTTCGTAAAGTTGAGATCTCCCATGGTGCTCGCATACGTCGTGCCCTAGAAGACTTGGGGCCAATCTTCGTAAAGTTTGGTCAAGCTTTGTCCACGCGCCGCGATTTACTCTCTGAAGATATCGCGAATGAACTCGCCAAGCTACAAGATCAGGTGCCACCGTTTTCTGGTGAAGTGGCAAGAGAAATAGTAGAAAAAGCACTTAAAGAACCTGTGCAAAAAACGTTTGCCGGTTTTAGTATAGAGCCTTTGGCATCAGCTTCGATAGCTCAAGTGCATGCTGCGAAACTTCATAATGGTAAGGAGGTGGTAGTTAAGGTCTTGCGTCCTGGAATCGAAAGGCAGGTGCGTAGAGATTTAGAGCTGATGCATGCACTTGCATCTATTGCGCATCGTTATTGGGAAGATGGGCGCAGGCTTCGACCCAAAGAAGTGGTACAAGAATACGAGCAAATTGTCATGGATGAATTGGATTTAATGCGCGAAGCAGCAAATGCTAGTCAGTTGCGCAGAAATTTTGAAAATTCTTCTGATCTCTATGTGCCAGAGGTTTATTTTGACTTATGCCGGCGTAATGTAATGGTACTTGAACGTATTCGAGGTATTCCAGTTAATGATATTGAAGCATTGCGTAAACATGGAATAAACCTTAAAAAATTATCAGATCGTGGTAGTCATATCTTTTTTACTCAAGTTTTTAGACACAATTTTTTTCATGCAGATATGCATCCCGGCAACATTTTTGTTTCATATGAAAATCCAGAAGATCCAAAATATGTAGGTGTTGATTTTGGCATCATGGGCACTTTGTCACCATCGGATCAGCGCTATTTAGCAGAAAATCTTCTGGCTTTTTTAAATCGTGATTACCGTAGGGTCGCGGAACTGCATTTAGAATCAGGGTGGGTGCCATCGGATACACGTGTAGATCAATTTGAATCTGCTATTCGCACCGTATCTGAACCAATTTTCCAACGACCTTTAAGTGAAATTTCATTTGGAAATTTATTAGTGCGACTGTTTCAAACGGCACGACGTTTTAATATGGAAGTACAACCTCAATTAGTACTGCTACAAAAGACGCTCTTAAATATTGAGGGTTTGGGTAGACAATTAGATCCCGATCTGGATCTCTGGAAAACGGCTAAACCATTTCTTGATCGTTGGATGAGTGAGCAAGTGGGTGTTCGTGCACTGGCAGCAGGAATACGCAAACAGTTACCACGGATGGCAGAGCGATTACCCGAAATACCAGACTTGGTTTATTCAACCATGAAAAAGTTTGAACAAGGACAAGCAGAGCTAGAATGGCATAGTCAAGAGTTGGAATCTATTCGAAAAGAAATAAAAAAATCCAACCAAAATTTAATAGCGTTTTTGATCATTGTTCTTGTCACCCTGTTATTTGGTATGTGGTATTTCTGATTTTTTCCCCAAGTGTTTCTAAAATTAATAATTGAAGTATGGATGTCTCACCAATCTTAGACCCGTTAAATGAAGCTCAGCGTGAAGCTGTAACTTCTGAAATGTTGCCTGCATTGGTTATTGCTGGTGCTGGAAGCGGAAAGACGCGTGTACTAGTACATCGCATTGCTTGGTTGTGTGAAGTTGAATCTGTCTCACCATTTAGCATTCTTGCAGTTACTTTTACCAACAAAGCTGCCGCTGAGATGCGTGCACGTGTAGAAAGCTTATTGAAATATAGGCTTGGTGGTATGTGGGTAGGTACCTTTCATGGTATTTCACATCGGCTATTAAGATCACATTGGCAAGAGGCAGGCCTAAAGCAAAGCTTTCAAATTCTCGATAGCGACGATCAGTTGCGCTTGGTGAAACGTGTGGTTCTTGGATTGGGTTTAGATGATTCTAGGTGGCCACCTAAGCATGCACGTTGGTACATTAACAATCGTAAAGAAGAGGGGCTGCGCCCGCAACATTTGCAGGATCATGGCGACACCACAGAGCGTCAGCTCATTCGTATTTACAGTACATACCAAGAGGCTTGTGAACAAACTGGTTTAGTAGATTTCGCTGAACTGTTATTGCGCAGTTTAGAGCTGTTACAGCAACAGCATGAAATTCTTGTTCACTATCAAGCCAAGTTTCGTCACATATTAGTGGATGAATTTCAAGACACCAATTCAATTCAATATCAATGGTTAAAAACTTTTGCAGGTGAAAAAAATCCTATCTTTGCTGTTGGAGATGATGATCAATCAATTTATGGATGGCGTGGTGCGCGCATAGAGAATATTCACAGTTTTGAAAATGATTATAAACAGACTCAAGTATATAGATTAGAGCAAAACTATCGCTCCACTAATAATATTTTGTCGGCTGCAAATTCATTAATAAACAATAATCAAAGTAGAATGGGGAAGAAGCTATGGACGGATGGTGATGATGGCGAACCAATATACTTATATGCCTCATTTAATGAACAAGATGAGGCGCGTTTTGTTACAGATAAAATCAAACACTGGGTCGAAACCTGTAATGGTCGTCGTGATGAAGTCGCCATACTTTATCGATCTAATGCACAATCACGTATTTTTGAGGAAGTATTTATTTCCCAAAGTATTCCGTATCGCGTGTATGGGGGTTTGCGATTCTTCGAACGCGCAGAAATTAAAGATGCCTTAGCTTATTTGCGTTTAGCTAAGAATTCAGCTGATGATCCATCATTTGAGCGCATTGTAAATGTGCCCCCGCGTGGTATTGGTCAACGCACGGTTGCCAAAGTGCGTGATTTTGCTAAGCAACATCAACTCACACTTTGGCAAGCAACTGAAAAAATACTTCAATCTAGCTTACTAGCTGCACGTGCGGCAAATGCACTGCAGGATTATTTACGTCTTATGCATAAACTTGGTAAAGATATAGAAGGCTTAGAGTTAGCAGAACAGGTCGAACACATCATTCAAGCATCAGGGTTAGTTAAGCACCATGGTCGTGAAGGCAGTGAGAAATCAAAATCACGAGTAGAAAACTTAGAAGAACTTGTGGTGGCAGCGAGAGGGTTTCACATGGATAACGAGTTATATGAAGGTATGCAACCACTCGAGGCCTTTTTGACTCATGCCGCTTTAGAGGCTGGTGAAGGTCAGGGTGCACAATGGGATGATTGTGTACAGCTTATGACTTTGCATGCAGCCAAAGGGTTAGAGTTTCCATTAGTATTTATCGTAGGTTTGGAAGAAGGGCTTTTCCCTTCTAGTATGTCTATGGAAGAGCCCGGGCGATTAGAGGAAGAGCGCCGTCTATGTTACGTTGGCATCACGCGTGCACGCCAACAATTAGTACTCACTTATGCAGAATCAAGGCGCCAATACGGGTCGGATAGTTATAACCCTCCCTCACGATTTATTAGTGAAATACCGGTTGAATTAATAGCGGAGATACGACCTCGTGCCATGATTACTCAACCCGTGCGCACGTTTTCGCAGAGCAATAGCTTAGAAGAAAACACGGGAATTAAAATTGGTGCACGTGTTACACATATGAAATTTGGTGAGGGTGTGATATTAGATTGCGAAGGTAAAGGCAGTAGTGCACGTGTGCAAGTCCATTTTGAAGAGGTAGGAAGTAAGTGGCTCGTTTTGGCATATGCTAACTTAGATATACTGGCTTAAAAGACTAACAAGTAATTTTATAAATAACCCCTAACAAAGCTATGAATCGGTCAAAGTAATTATGCAAAGAAGAAAGTTTTTACAGTATGCAGGGATAAGTGCAGCACTTGGTAGTGGTTTGTCAAATTGTAAGGGTGATAGTGAATCTGAATCGACACAATCCACCCCTGCTGCAACTAAAACATGGGAGTGGAAAATGGTCACTACTTGGCCGAAGAATTTTCCAGGCTTGGGAACTAGCGCGGAGTTTTTGGCAGATTTGATCAATAGCATGTCGAACGGACGAATCAAGGTAAAAGTATTTGGTGCCGGCGAACTCGTGCCTGCCTTTGAAATTTTTGATGCAGTAGTAAATGGTTCTGCACAAATGGGCCATGGTTCGGCGTATTACTGGAAAGGAAAATACCCAGCCTTACAATTTTTCTCTACCACTCCATTTGGTATGACTGCGATGGAAATGAATAGTTGGATATATCACGGTGGTGGCATCGAGTTGTGGCAAGAGGCCTATGGTCAATTTGGTTTAGTGCCAACGGCTGCCGGAAATACCGGCGTACAAATGGCAGGTTGGTTTAATAAGGAGATAAATACTTTAGAAGATTTAAAAGGGCTTAAAATGCGTATCCCTGGATTGGGTGGCGAAGTATTAAAGCGTGCGGGGGGAACACCCGTAAATTTACCAGGTGGTGAATTGTTTACTTCTTTGCAATCAGGAGCAATTGATGCTACTGAATGGGTGGGGCCTTATAATGATCTTGCCTTTGGTTTTCATAAGATCGCAAAATACTATTACTACCCAGGTTGGCATGAACCGGGTACGACATTGGAATGTTTTATTAATAGATCTGCCTTTGAGGAACTACCGAAAGAATTACAAAGTATTGTAATTAATGCCTGTCGGGTTGCGAATCAAGATATGCTTACTGAATACATTGCGCGTAATAAAGATGCTCTGGATACTCTGGTTAATGAGCATAAGGTCGAGTTACGTGAACTCCCTGCAGAGGTGATCAAAAAGCTCGCCCAATTATCCGAAGAAGTCACGGCTGAATTGGGATATGCAGACCCGCTAACACGCAAAATATATGATTCTTATACCAATTTTTACAAAAAATCTCGTGCCTGGCTGGATATTTCTGAACGTGCATACTTGAACTTACGCATGGGATAGAATACAACACCATATCAATCCGAGATAAATACCATAATAATAATCCAGGAAAGGAGGCAGTGTAGTGGAAGAACTCTTTGTTAAATGGCGCACCATGTGGGATGCTAAAGAATATACCACCCAGTTATTTTTTCTATTTAATTTAATTTTCGCGTTTTATATCACATGGCTTCCGTTTCGCGCATCTGGTAAAGACATAACTGCGTTCAATCGAGGGATCATGATTGTATTTGGTATCGGTTATGCCCTTCTAACGATTGTTGCATATTTACAACTCGTTCCAACTTACTCTCCATACGGATAAGTTTAAGGCGCACAACCTCAATTTATAAGAAAACATTTTTATAAAGCAAAGCGGTATTAAACACCGCTTTGTTTATTTGTCTATTATTATGAGTAAATGATATCTGGAAGCCAGGTTGCCAATTCTGGAAAGTATGCGATTAATAGTAATGCAAAAACCTGTATTGCAATAAAGGGAGCAACACCACGATAGATTTGTTTGGTTTGAATTTCCTGTGGCGCGACTCCACGTAGATAAAATAAGGCAAATCCAAAAGGTGGAGTTAAAAAGGAAGTTTGTAAATTGATTGCAATCATTACACCAAGCCAAATTGGATCAACACCCAGACTTAATAATACTGGTCCTACAATAGGCACCACTACAAAGGTAATTTCAATAAAATCTAGAATAAACCCAAGTAAAAACATCAATAGCATTACAATTGAGATTGCAGCAACTGCGCCGCCTGGTAGTTGAGTCAGAAGTGCATGCACAGCAGCATCGCCTTCATAACCACGAAACACCAAAGAGAAGATCGAGGCTCCAATAAAAATCATAAATACCATACAGGTAACACGTACTGATCTTTGCATTACTTCCCGCAAGCACTTGAGATCAAGTCGACGATTAAGTAAGGCTAATAAAACTGCGCCGACTGCACCTACCGATGCTGCTTCAGTGGGAGTGGCGATGCCTTTAATGATAGATCCAAGAACCGCGACAATAAGTACAATGGGTGGTACCAATGCACGTAGTATACGTTTGACCCATGCAGATATATCAATGTCAGCATGCTTATTCATAACAGGCATGGCCTCGGGTTTAGTCCATGCTATAAACACTAAATACATTAAATATAGAACTACCAACAACAAACCAGGAATAATTGCACCAACAAACAAATCACCTACTGAAACTGTATCGGGTGAAAAAATGCCTTGACTGAGTTGTGCCTGTTGATAGGCAGATGACAGCACATCACCTAGCAACACCAATATGATTGACGGTGGAATGATTTGGCCAAGTGTTCCAGAAGCACAAATCACCCCAGTAGAGATTTCCGCTTGATAGCCTTTTTTAAGCATTGTTGGTAGTGATAGCAAGCCCATGGTTACTACCGTGGCACCTACAATACCTGTGCTGGCAGCAAGTAGCATGCCCACTAATACTACTGAAATTCCTAAACCGCCGTGCAAAGAACCGAATAAAGAGGCCATCGTATCGAGTAACTCGTCAGCGATTTTTGAGCGCTCTAACATAACACCCATAAACACAAATAGAGGAACTGCAATCAGTGTTTCATTTGTCATAATGCCAAACAAACGACTGGGGAAGGCTTGTAATATGGCGGGATCAAACACACCTGTAGCTATTCCCGCTACAGCAAAAAGCAGTGAAACGCCAGCAAGAGTAAATGCTACTGGGTAACCGAACAGCAATACAAAAATCACTGCAAGAAATAATAAAAACGCAATGATCGCCATAATTGTTATTCTGTTACTTACGCCATGATAACCATGCATGTCCACATAGCGATAGGGCTTGCAGGAATAAAAGTATCGCCATGGCTGGCATAAGGGTTTTTAAGATATAAACGAGCGGTAAGCCGCCTGCTTCACGAGACTTTTCTAATAATCCCCAGGAATCCATTACGTAATCGAAACTGATCCATGCAATGAATCCTGCAAAAGGTAATAACAAAAATACACTACCAAAGAAATCAATTTTAGCTTTGTTCTGTAATGACATATCCTGGTAAAAGATATCAACGCGTACATGTTCATTATGTTTTAATGTATATGCACCTGCGATCATAAACACAAAAGCATGTAAATAAGTAATCGATTCCTGTAAAGCAATGCGACCAAAATCGAAACCGTAACGCATGACCACAACTAAAAACGTTATTCCAACCATAGCCAGCACAAGCCAAGCTGTAAATTGGCCGATACGCTCATTTATTGTATCGATGCCAGTGCATAATTTTTCTATATTAATTTTCAAGTATTATTTTTGTGTTAATTTTAATGATCTAGGCTTGGTGTATTATTGATACGTGACTGCAAAATATTTTTAAATACATCAGGGTCTTTGATGTGAGTAATTTCTCCATCTTTTGGAAAGATTAGGTCTTGTAGGCGCGACAACCAAAATCTAAGTGCCGCTGCACGCAACATATATTCCCAGCTATTGAATTCTTGTTGCTGAAATTCGCGCTTTGTTCGGTAAGCATCAATAAGTACGTTATATAATTCAATATTTAGATCACCATTTTCGAGACTACACCAATCATTTACAGTTACTGCTAAGTCATATAGTAGGTAATCGTTGCAGGCATAGTAAAAGTCGATAATGCCGGTGAGTGCATGGCCTTTAAACATTACATTGTCACGAAATAAATCAGCATGGATTACACCATGAGGCAAATTCGAGGGTAATAGTTGCTTACGGTGATTTATTTCATGTTTGAGTAATTGTTGGTCACCTTTTGATAGTTGGTCCAGGACACGACCTGCAGTCTGTTCTGACCAAGCAATACCACGTGGGTTAGCTTGTACGCCATTAAATGATTCTCCAACAACATGCATCTGCGCTAAAGTATGCCCCACAGCAGCACAATGGGTGGTGGTTGGAGTAAGCACATTATGCCCCTCTAAACGTCGTACTATTGCAGCGGGCTTATCTTTTAACATGCGAACATAGTCGCCGTGCAAGTCGGCTATTGGATGCGCTGTTGGCATGCCATGGTCTGACAAGTGTGCCATTAAGGTTAAATAATAGGGGAGTGCGTCAAATCCAAGCTCTTCGAAAATGGTTAACACAAATTCACCATTTTCAGTTGTCACAAAATAATTTGTGTTTTCAATACCCGCATTGATTCCTTCATAGCTTAATAAAGCACCTAAAGAATATTGCTTGAGAAAAACTTCAAGCTCTTGTTTCTCGATGTTTGTATAGACAGACATATTGCGTGATTATTGTTCTTGTTATTTCTGTCGTAGTACTAAAAAGTTTAAAATCTCGGAATTAGCTATAATTAAATTTCGCATGCATGACTTATTAGTCCCATCATGAAATTAAGTGAATAATTGAGATACCTGATCTAAGGTGTGGGAGTTCTCTACTACAATCCATGATAAAAATAGGTGTAATGATAACGTTCTACCCTAGCAACCACTAGTAATAGCTCCAAGTTGATTAAGCGTCATGCCTAAAAAAAATTCACCTCCACTCATTTTGGTCGATGGTTCTTCGTATTTATATCGAGCTTTCCATGTACGAAATTTACAAGAACTTGCTACTTCATCCGGACAACCCACGGGTGTGGTATTTGGTGTCGTGAATATGCTCAAAAAGTTGCTCAGCGATGAGGCACCAAGTCATATCGCCGTAGTGTTTGATGCCAAAGGGAAGACCTTTAGGCATGAGCTTTACAAAGAGTACAAGGCCAATCGCCCACCCATGCCAGATGAATTGCAGGCACAAATCGAGCCGTTACATAAAATCATTCGTGCCTTGGGGTTGCCACTTATATCAGAACCGGGAGTTGAGGCGGATGATGTAATCGGAACGTTGGCAAAACAAGCAGTTAAAAAAGGATATGAGGTGTTGGTATCTACAAGCGATAAGGATATGGCGCAATTAGTCAATGATCACATTACTTTAGTCAATACCATGACCAATACAACTATGGATGAATCCGGGGTCAATAAGAAATTCGGCGTCGCACCTTATCAAATTATCGATTATTTAGCGTTGATGGGAGATAAATCAGACAACATCCCTGGAGTGCCTAGTGTAGGACCTAAGACCGCTGCAAAATGGTTAAATGAATACGGTTCATTAGATGGATTAGTTAAAAATGCAGATGCAATTAGAGGCAAGGTAGGTGAAAAGCTACGCGAGCACCTTGAACAATTGCCTCTTGCCTCTGAGCTTACCACCATACGTTGTGATTTAAAACTTGATCACACCATCGATGATTTAAAAATTCTATCATCTGATCCACAGCAATTAAAACAACTTTATACTGAGTTGGAATTTAAATCCTGGTTGAAAACACTTGATGTGGAAGAAGTCAAAGAGGAACAGAAAGAGTCTCTTGTAAGCACTAATAAGATTGAAAAGAAAAGTAACTACGAAGCCATACTTACTAAAAAAGATTTTAATCGTTGGTTAAAACGGCTTCAGCAAACCGAGTTGGTAGCCTTTGATACCGAAACAGATAGTCTTGATTATATGCAGGCAAATGTTGTGGGGTTGTCATTTGCAGTCACACCAGGTGAAGCTGCGTATGTACCTTTTGCACATTGTTATCCTGGTGCCCCAAAGCAATTAGATCGTGCTGAGATACTGGCGAAACTTGAACCAATATTGAATGCAAAACAGGCAAAGATTATTGGGCATAATTTAAAATATGATCGCAGTGTCTTGTTAAATCACAATATTCACTTAGATGGCATACAGCATGACACCATGTTGCAATCCTATGTCTGCAACTCAGTAGCGAGTCGGCACGACCTTGATACCTTGTGTGAAAAATATTTGAACCATACCAATATACATTTTGAAGATGTTGCAGGTAAAGGCGCTAATCAAATTACCTTTGATCAAGTAGAGTTGGAAAAAGCCGTTGAATACGCTGCCGAAGACGCAGATATGGTGTTACGACTACACCAAATCTTTTGGGCTGAGTTAGAGCAAAAAGCCAAGCAAAAAGAATTATATTTAAGTATTGAGTTGCCAATGTTGAAAGTGCTTTCGAACATTGAACGCAATGGTGTATTGGTTGATGCCGAGCAATTAGGCAAACAAAGCAAGCAACTTAGTGAAAGAGTACGGGAGGTAGAAAAACAAGCATTTGAACTTGCCGGTGAGAGTTTTAATTTGGGTTCTCCCAAACAAATACAAGAAATTTTATTTGAAAAACAAGGTTTACCAATAATCCGTAAAACACCAAAGGGCCAACCCTCAACCGCCGAAGATGTACTACAGGAATTAGCTGTAGATTACCCCCTGCCTAAATTGTTACTTGAACATCGCACGCTGAGTAAACTTAAATCAACCTATACGGATAAGCTGCCTACATTAATCAATACCAAAACCAAACGCATACATACCTCCTATCATCAAGCGGTTGCTTCCACAGGGCGCTTGTCCTCTTCCGATCCAAATTTGCAAAATATTCCGATTCGCACAGATGAAGGTAGGCGTATACGTCAGGCATTTGTTGCGCCAACAGGTTACCAAATACTAGCAGCAGATTATTCTCAAATTGAATTACGCATCATGGCGCACTTATCGCAAGATGAGAGACTTTGTGATGCCTTTGCACAAGGTGAGGACATACATCGAGCCACGGCAGCAGAAGTCTTTGCTCTACAACTCGATAAAGTTGAAGCAGAGCAACGCCGTGCAGCAAAAGCTATAAACTTTGGTTTGATCTATGGCATGTCGGCATTTGGTTTGGCACGCCAGTTGGGGATCACACGTACCGAGGCACAACAGTATGTAAGTCTATACTTTGAACGCTATCCTGGTGTAAAAAAATATATGGATAGCATACGCGAACAAGCGCGCGCTCAAGGCTATGTCGAAACATTATTTGGTAGACGACTTTATTTGCCAGATATTAATGATAAGAATGTACAACGTCGACAATATGCTGAGCGCACTGCGATTAATGCGCCCATGCAAGGTACTGCTGCCGATATTATTAAACGCGCCATGATCCAAATAGATGATTGGATACAACCTGAACAACTGGATTGTAAAATGATTATGCAAGTCCATGATGAGCTAGTTTTTGAGGTGCGCAGTGACAGTGCCGATTTAATTAAGCAAGCGGTTATTCAACGCATGGTAGCCGCTGTAGAGTTGACTGTGCCATTGGTCGTCGATGCAGCGGTTGGCAGTAACTGGGATGAGGCTCATTAGCACCTCTCCTAAATTGCATCTAGTGCGCTGATACTGTGTTGCTAACTTTTCTAAATGCTTATTTACTAACAAGTAAACTTCCCTTCTCGGAAAGTCTGCGCCTGGTCTTATGTGCAGAATCTATTGTATATCGGTTTTGAGAAGCAAAAACCGGCGAGCGCACGATCTATTATTTCGAGATGTGTTCTATTTCTCCCACTTATCTTTATAGTCAGGCCTTCTATCACGCCTCATGCGCATGAGGTAGTTGCATAAATATAATTGTTTATTGAGTTGGAACATACAAGTTGGGCACATCTTGGACGTGCCCACGATTTAAGGGATTAAAATGATAAGGAATATCATTAAAGCGGTTCTGTTTTTTGCTGTTGTAGTTTCTGCGAGCTCAGTTGCACATGTAGCCACAGCATTGGATTTAAGCCTAGAAAACAATTCATCTGACGACCCCTATCACCCATTTGCATGGACACCAGAGACGGTGCAACAGCCAAGCCGTCAAAATTCTAGATCCATGATAATGCAGCGTAGTAAAGGAAATTCACAAATGTCAGATACCGCACAAAAAAAGTTCTCGCTAAAAGTATTCCAGGGCGACGGACTAGATGATTTACGTCGAAACCCAGATATCCACAATATGGTTATTTTGCCGGAAGAAGACACGGAAGCTTATGGGATATGGCTAAAACAGAGATTCTAAGCCTGCATAAAGTTAATTCATTTGAGCGAACTTTCAGGCTTTTTGGTCATCTAATTATTAGCGCAACAGCGCTACCCGCTTCCCTCCCTTAGCGGGCATTTTTAGACTCGGGCTCCCCAACCGAGTCATTCTTAGCCCCGGTTTTTCCCATTTAACCGGGGCGCTTTTTTTGAACGCAATCAATCATTCTCAATTAACGCTTCGGTTAGCCATGCAGATATCTTTTCTTGCGCCTGGGCAATACCAATTTGTTTGGTGCCTGAGAATACTTGGACACCACAATTGAAGCCCTGTTGCTCTAAACTCGATGTCACTTTAGTTAGAGTCTTCACCATATTGTTTCTATTTACTTTATCGACCTTGGTTAACAAGATATAGAGGGGCAGCTGATAATGTTCACTCCAGCGAATCATCGTCCAGTCAATTTCTGTGAGTGGATGCCGAATATCCATTAATAAAATCAAACCACATAATGCATGGCGATGAATCAAATATGTTTCCATTAAGCTCTGCCATTGTTGCTGCACTTTGGCAGGGGCTTTGGCATAGCCATAGCCAGGCAAATCTACGAGGCGAGAGTCGCCATCAAGCTTAAAAAAATTAATCATCTGTGTGCGTCCTGGTGCCTTGCTGGTGCGCGCGAGATTTTTTTGTCGGCAAAGTGCGTTGATCGCACTTGATTTGCCTGAATTTGAACGACCGCAAAAAGCTACTTCAGCACCACTGTCTGTAGGGAAGTCGATTACGGATGCGGCACTTTTTAAAAATCGCGCCTGTGAGAGTGAGATTTTCATTGAATAAATTGCAATTCACAGTAGGTAGATATTGCTGTAATAAAGTAGGTATTAATATATAAGCCTATACGCATTGATCAAACAATACTCGCGATTATTATTTTATAGGCATGATCTTTTGCGACGGCATGGGCTTTGTGGTATACAAACAGCCCCTTTTGCTAGGCCATCACCGTATCGAAGCTAGGCTTTAATTATGTCGTATAAAACCTATTTTGTTGTAAGGAATTAGACGTATGCTGAAACTGTGTAGTTGGTTAGTCGTTAGCTGTTTGTTAATTACTTGTGCTTACGCAGGCGGTGATCCGGAAGCTGGCAAACAGATATCTACTCCATGTGCGGCATGTCATGGTGCTGATGGAAACAGTGTTAATCCCGCCTGGCCAAAATTGGCAGGTCAGGGTGAGAAATATCTCGTCAATCAGCTGCAGTTGTTTAAAGAAAAAATTCGAGTAAATACACTGATGAACCCACAAGCGGTAAACTTATCTGAGCAAGAAATGCAAGACTTGGCGGCATTTTATGCTAGCCAATCTCCTAGTATGGGTACTGCCGATCCTGAAAAAGAGTTTCAAGGCGAACAGTTATATGTCATTGGGGAAAAAATTTATCGTGGCGGGAATTCTGCAACCGGTGTACCTGCCTGCATGTCTTGCCATGCTCCCAATGGTGTCGGTAATTCGGCAGCTAAATTTCCGCGTCTTGCAGGTCAGCATGCGATATATGTTGCAGCACAGTTGAGGGCATATCGCAGTGGAGCTAGATATCAAACCGATGATAATTTGAACATGATGAAAGATATCGCAAGCTATATGACAGAGACTGAAATAGACGCTGTTGCGGAGTATATCGCTGGACTACATTAGAATCAGAGCAATTTAGCCTGATAAACGGCATCAGCACTTGATACACCTGGCAGAACCATAGATACCATCTCGGGTCTAATAATCCATCACAAAACTTCGTGCTTTAAAAATGACAACTCAAAACCCAATTCGTGTTTTCACCATTTTAATATTTGCTTTGGCAGTTTCTGTCTATCTGGTTACAACCCGAGCTTATGGGGGTGAACATGATCACTCGCATGCAGGAGGTCATGACTCCACGATCGAATTTCAAGAGGGGCAGCACTATTACAGAATTTCACCAGCCGTGCCAACCGATGTTAAATCAGGCGATGTTGAAGTTTTGGAACTATTTTGGTACGGATGTCCGCATTGTTATGAGTTTGAGAAGTACTTAAAAAGCTGGGAACAAGAAAAACCAGCATATATCGAGTTTGCACGTATGCCAGCAGTTTTGAATCGCGGTTGGATTCCACATGCCCGCGCCTACTATGCTTTAGAAACCATGGGAGAGCTTGAGAGGATACATCCAATATTCTTTGAGGGCATTCATGAGCAAGGTAGACGGCTTCGGGATATGGACTCTATGGCGCGCTTTTTAACTCAATACGGAATTGATGCCGATCAGTTTAAGAAAGCATATGATTCATTTTATGTAGAGACAAAAATAAAACGCTCTAATCAATTAATACGTCAATATGGCTCAAGTTCAGTGCCTACTGTGATCATAAATGGTAAATTTCGAAGCACGGCACGTGATGCCGGTAGCTATGACCGATTATTGCAACTGGTGAATCAGTTAGCTCAACAAGAAGCTAATCTAATTGCACAGCCTGTTAGCGTAGAAGAAAAAACTAATTAGTTTTTTTTACTTGTAGAATTTTTGTTGCGGCTCGAATTTCTCTCATGAAATTCATTTAAGATTTGATCAACATTGACACGATCAGTCTTTCTTGATCGCGTCTGTGATTGACGTTTTCTTAGATCTTCAAAAATTTTTCTCACAGCAAGCTTGACTTCCGTGTCCACTTTTCCCTCTTACATCCATGTTTTAGGGCATGTGTATCATAGGCGACATAAAATGACCCCTATGAGCAATCGCGATTAGCGGTTAGGAAAGAGGGACAAGCGGAGGCCGAGTTATTGTTAAACTTGATGAACCTCAAAGATTAAATTAGCTATCAGTATAAGCGTCCACCCCCAACTATACGAGTTTTCCAAAATGGATCGCTTAATTTATTGGTAGACACTTTTCTACCAGTATTCGGCGCATGCACGAATTGACCTTTGCCAATATATATACCTACATGAGAAATTTTTTTGTTGCCGAGGTTAAAGAACACCACATCACCAGACTCAAGTTGAACGAGCCTAATAGGCCGTGCGATGCTGTATTGTTGATGTGAAGTGCGCGGAGTATGTATCCCTAGTTTTCCATGGGTGTAATACACCAAGCCACTACAATCAAAGCCTTTTGGTGAAGCACCACCATAAAGATAAGGGTTACCGACCTGCGATTTTGCAAGGTTTGCAATTTTTTTGCCTATATTTAAATGTTTATTGTCGAGGTTTTGTGCTGCAATACCTTTAACACTGGGTTGAGTGATAGTTTGTTGGCGTGTCTGAGAACATGCAGATAATAGTAATAGACCACAGCTGCAGACAATTAGAAATAGAATATCCTTATTCATAGCCTATATAGCTTTATCGTCAAAAGTTGATTGCGCTATATCAACTATAGTTGAAAGCATGACAGTAGGTCATGTATTACATACTGAATGCTTACAGATTATAGATGATTGGCAATAGCCATGAATAAGTTAACCACATAATAATAGTAAGCGGTGTTCCTACCTTCACAAAATCAATAAATTTATAACCTCCGGCATTCATAACTAATAGATTTGTTTTGTACGCCATCGGCGTTATGTAACTCATGTTTGCGCCGAATAACACAGCCAATATAAAAGGTGCAGCAGGTTGCGCCAATTGTTCGGCGATACTTACTGCAACTGGTGTTCCAATTACGGCGGCCGCATTATTAGAAACCACATTAGTAAGTAAAGCCATCAACAACATTAAGCCACTTAATATGATAGGTGCATTGGCACCCGCGGTGAGATAAACAAATATACTAGCTAAGTATTCTGTACCACCGGTTATAACTAATGCCGAACCTATTGCAAGGCTCGCGACAACAATCAATATAATTGGTGCACTTAAAGCTTGAGTGGCATCGCGCCAATTTAAGCAATTACTGATAACCATTAACAGCACTCCGCAAACTGCACTAATCGCGATGGGTAAAATCCCTAAAGCCGCAATCAATACAATACCAATCATGATCCACAGTGCTAGCGGTGCTTTAGACGTGTGTGGTAAGTCTTCTGTGGAATCTAATACTAATAATTCACCACCCCTTTTTAGTTCCGCGATAATGGTAGATTTGCCCTGTACTAAAATAATATCACCCGCACGTAGTCGAAGATCGCGTATCTCTGAATACAAATTTTCAATAGTTTTACCAGCGCGATGTAACGCAAGTGGAATTAAATGATAACGATCGTCGAACCGCGAACGTGAAAGAGATATATTTTCTATAGGTGAGCCTTGCGAAACAACAATTTCTGCGAGTTGCTGTTGTGACGTCGAGCGTAAATCTTGTTCACTGATTGGCTCATTGTTTGAATACAACGTAGCTTCTAAAACTTCTTCAAATTCTTTTAAGGATTTAGGAGTATCACGAACAAATAATCGATCCCCAGCCCTGATTTCAACATCTGGTAACAATGATAAATAGGTATCTTCGCCTCGCTGAATGCGCTCTACTTTCATTGCTCCACTGGTTGATTTAAGGAGTTCAGCAAGCGTTTTTCCAACAGAACGACTCTCCTCAGAAATGTATAACTGCGCTAGAAATAGTCGAGGCGAGGTATCCGCTAATGGTGTTTCCCGTTCGGTAACTATACGTGGCGCGATCAGCCACAAATAGGTAATACCTACTATAGATGCAATACTTGCTGGCAATAAAAAGTCAAACATTGAAAATTTTTGCACACCCAGATCTGCTGCCACAGACACTACCAATAAATTTGTGGAGGTGCCTATGGTCGTACACATGCCTCCAACTAAAGTTGCAAATCCCATAGGCATAAGAACACCTGCGGGAGACCGATTGGTGCGCAGCGATACGCTAATTAAAATAGGTAACAGTAATACCACCACTGGGGTGTTATTAATAAATGCACTAAGCGCTGCGCCTATAAGTAATGTAAATAATAGCGATATCAGTGGGCTAATGCGCCACAGCTTTGCTAACGAGCGACCAATGGGTTCTAGTGCCCCAGTACGCACAAGGCCTTGACCGGCAATCATTAACGCACAGACTGCGATTAATGCCTCGTGTCCAAAACCGGAAAAAAGTTCGATTGAATGTAATACACGCCCATCGTAGTGATAAGGAAATAACTCAAAGCCAATTGTTAGTGCCGCAATAACAAATAAGCTAGATGTCTCTAAAGGGATACGCTCACGTGTAAAGAGAATTAAGGCAAGAATAGTAAGTATTAATATTGCTATTGCATGCTGGTCTGGCGCAGAGGGGAAAACCATACTTAATTGCTTATCCCTAGATTATGAAAATCAATATTAAATCGTTTCACCAGAAAAGCTCTTAGACCACTACGTACGGGCTATTTGGTTTTGTATCGATCATTCACTATAATTCGCTGCGCGCATAAAGTTAAGTGAACAGGATATAGGAGTTTGTGTGAAGGACAATCAGTTTGCAACGCAATTGATGATCATAATTGGAATATTGGTGGGGCTTACAGTATTTATTTTAGCCCTTGCCAATGTACTCATTTCTGATGAGGATTTTTCTGAAGATACAGTAATTCAAGGAAACATAGAGGACCGTGTCAAACCAGTTGGTAATGTGAATATAGCTGGCAGTACTACTGTCGCTGCTAAGACTGCAGAATCTTCGCCAATTGAGGCCGGTGATTCCACACAAGCTGCGGCGGACTCAGGTCTCTCCGCTGAGAAGATTTACGAAGCCTGTAGCGCATGTCATGCCAGCGGTGTACTGAATGCTCCGAAGTTTGCTGATAAGGCAAGTTGGGAGCCCCGTATTGCAAAAGGTGTTGAACAACTCTATGCAAGTGCCATTAATGGAATTGGTACGATGCCCCCAAAAGGTGGTCGAGTTGATTATTCAGATGATGACATCAAAAAAGCAGTTGATTACATGTTGGAGGCCGTCCAATAAATAATCTTATCTTAAACTCATTAAGTTGATTCCCTAGCTCAGTAAACGATCGTAGTGTCGATAACTTATCGCTTCACTAAGATGTTTAATTTGGATCGTTTCTGAATGTTCTAAATCTGCGATAGTGCGCGCAAGTTTAAGGGTTCGATGATAGCCACGTGCGGATAGGCCAAGTTGCTCATAGGCGCTATCCATTAGTTTTTCACTCTCGTGATTGAGTAAACAAAATTGTTCAATTTCTTTATTGCTCATAAATGCGTTAGGTTTTTGCTGTCGATCTAGTTGACGCCGTCGAGCTTCACATACGCGCTGTTGCACATCATTACTTGTTTCAGTCTCGCTTGTCACTTGTTGACGTAACTGCTCTTTGGGCACACGTGGTACATCAATATGAATATCGATTCGATCTAATAATGGTGCAGAGATCCGCGTGCGATAACGTCTTATTTGTTCGGGTGTACAGGCGCAATTGCCATTGACATCGATATCGCAACCTTGCGGACAAGGATTCATTGCAGCAATGAGTTGAAAGCGCGCGGGGAATTGTACTTGCCGAGCCGCACGTGAAATTGCGATATGACCCGTTTCTAAAGGCTCGCGCAGTACTTCTAACACGCGACGGTCAAACTCCGTTAGTTCATCTAAAAATAACACTCCGTGATGCGCTAGTGAAATTTCGCCTGGCATCGGATACGAGCCACCCCCGACTAAGGCCACACCCGAAGCCGTATGATGCGGAGCACGAAATGGGCGAATACCCCATTGTTGATGATCAAAGCCGCCATGGCTGATCGAATAGATCGTAGCAGATTCAATCGCTTCTTGTTCGCTGAGGGCTGGTAGTATGCTGGGCAGTCGGCTTGCGAGCATGGTTTTACCACTCCCAGGTGAACCTACCATTAGCATATTATGTCCGCCGGCGGCAGCAACCTCTAAAGCGCGTTTGCCACGACGCTGACCGCGCACATCGCTAAGGTCAAACATGTTAACGCAGTGATTAACTTCGATGGCATCGTTATAAGGTGCAATGGATTCTTGACCTGACAGATGTGTACAGATTTCTAATAGACTATTCGATGCCAGTACCGTTGTTTGCTTGGCTAACAAGGCTTCACCACCATTATTGATGGGCACAACAATCGTGCGAGTATTCCTACCACTTGCTACCGCAGTGGGTAATACACCATGCACACTGCGTATTTGTCCGCTTAAACTAAGTTCACCAATGAATTCAAACTCATGCAGATGTTCTTGTGGTACTTGATTGGAGGCTGCCAAAATTCCTAGTGCAATTGGCAGATCAAATCTTCCACCTTCTTTAGGCAGATCAGCAGGAGCAAGATTTATTGTGATGCGACGTGTTGGAAATTGATAGCCGGAATTTAGTAGAGCTGCGCGTACACGATCTTTACTTTCTTTTACCGCTGTTTCTGGTAGTCCAACAATCGATAAACCAGGTAAGCCATTCGAGAGATGCACTTCTACAGTAACTAAGGGTGCATCCATGCCTGTTTGTGCACGGGAAAAGACAGTAGCCAGATTCATGCAAACTTTATAGGACTTAATTAATTGTTATTTATTTAATATTTTTTGTTCAAGTTCTTGTATACGTTGTTCTAGTTTCTTCACCCGTTGTTGGCTTTCCGATAACATTTTAGCCTGCACATCAAATTCTTCGCGAGTGACGAGATCAAGGCGCTGAAACACCCCTTCTGCAGCTACACGAACATTTTTTTCGAGATTTTGCTTGGCTGTTTTTAAATCATCGGGTATTGCGGCACTAATTTTACGCACAATTTCATCAAGAGCTTGAGTATCAATTTTCATGTCATGGCACTCCATTGATTCTGAGTTCTAGTGTAACTGAATCGTTACAGATCACAGCGCACCAACTAAGCGCAGATACGGTTTAAATGAGTGCATTATTTTAGTGCAGGGAGCAATAGCGCCTCTGAAATATCTATAACACATTGTTTTTTTTATGACATAAAAGTATTGGCATGCCCTGTGCATTAATACAGTTTAAATATAAACAACGCGATTAATCAAGGGTGTATGTAATGAATAAGAAACTATAGCACTTGGCACTGATAATCATATTAATAGGCAGTAGTGCAGTGTTTACACAACAGGCATCAGCCTATGAGGCGACGCTTTCCGGCAATGCGGGAATATTATCTGAATATGTTTTTAGAGGTATTACACAGGATACTGCTTCGGGTAATGGCGGTCTTGATTTAGAAGTCGGTGGCTTTTATTTGGGCAGCTGGGTTGCCGAAGTTGATACGGGTGTCGAATATGACGTCTATGCAGGTTATGTGCATGAATTTGCCAATGGATTTTACTTGGGTGCCGGTGCGACCACCTATCAATTTTCAGATAGCTTTGCCAATGAATTCAACGAGGGCAACCTCTATGCGGGCTGGTCTAATGATATTTGGTCACTAGATTTGGAGTACACCATGGGTGACTACAACGGAAAATTTCTGAGTGACACCCCAGATGGTATGGGGGGTTTCTTACCCGAGGGTGATGACTATACCTACTTTGCCGCTACTGGAGGTTGGAACGGTGTGTATCTAACCTATGGTGAATTCGGCGACGATGCTAAGGATGCGTTTGGTTGGCATGTTGAAGGTGGTTACACGTTCGAAGTTGGTGGATTTGAAATCACAGGTGCCATATTACATACGGATTTAGATGATGATCCCCAAGTTTTACTGAGTGATGGTGGTTCAATATCTGATAATGATGAGACAACGGCTTATGTAAGCATTCACACCAGCTTCGACATCATGAAATGGGGAAGTGGTGGTTAATACCTAAAGCAAAAAACCATGCCAATTTATGTGGCACGGTCATTTCGCAACATTAAATAAAATATGAGTTTAGAAAAATCAAACAGTTCTAATTTCATAACTTACATCAACAAATGATTCAAATAATTTAGGAGTTAAAGCTATGAAGCTTATTACCGCGATTATAAAGCCTTTTAAGCTTGATGATGTACGCGAAGCTTTGTCTGAAATTGGTGTGACGGGGGTGACTGCAACCGAAGTCAAAGGCTTTGGCAGGCAGAAAGGACATACCGAGTTGTACCGTGGTGCAGAGTATGTCGTTGATTTTTTACCAAAAGTAAAACTAGAGATTGCAATTGATAGCGGTCTTTTAGATTCCGTGATTGAGGCAATAACTAAAGCAGCTAACACAGGGAAAATTGGCGATGGCAAAATTTTTGTCACATCAATTGAACAAGCAATACGTATCCGCACCGGTGAAACGGGTGCGGAAGCGTTGTAATAATAAATAAATTCCTTTAGGAGGGTAATAAAGTGGAATCGCAAGTTACAGAACTCGCCTACGCAGTTGATACGTTTTACTTCTTAGTGATGGGCGCATTCGTCATGTGGATGGCTGCGGGATTTTCCATGCTAGAAGCTGGTTTAGTACGTTCAAAGAGTACAGTGGAAATTTTAACCAAGAATATCGCTTTGTATTCTGTCGCCAGCATTATGTATATGCTTGTCGGTTACAACATCATGTATCCCGGTGTTGGCGTTAGTGCGTTTTGGCCAGGCATAAGTTTCTTTTTGGGAGGCGACAACACCGCTGAGGGTGTAATTGCCAGTGGTGGTGACACCTATTATTCGAATCTTTCAGATTTCTTTTTTCAGGTTGTATTCGTAGCTACTGCGATGTCCATTGTTTCTGGCGCAGTGGCTGAACGCATGAAATTGTGGTCATTCTTGCTGTTTGCAGTCGTAATGTGTGGCTTCATTTATCCCATGCAGGGCTATTGGAAATGGGGTGGTGGATTTTTGGATCAAAATGGATTCTTAGATTTCGCTGGGTCCGGGGTTGTGCACTTAACTGGTGCTTGCGCGGCAATTGCTGGAGTAATTTTACTTGGAGCACGCAAAGGGAAATATACGTCGGATGGAAAAGTGGTCGCAATTCCCGGAGCCAATTTACCTTTGGCGACCTTGGGCACCTTCATTCTATGGTTAGGGTGGTTTGGCTTTAATGGTGGTTCCGAACTAAAAGTCTCCGATGTGGGAGAGGCCAATGCCGTGGCCATGATATTCGTCAATACCAATGCTGCAGCTGCAGGTGGTGTGATTGCAGCATTGATCGCCGCGCGTCTGGCATTCGGCAAAGCTGATTTGTCTATGGCATTAAATGGTGCAATCGCAGGCTTAGTGGCGATCACTGCTGAACCGCTTACCCCAACTCCAGGGTGGGCAACCATGATTGGTGCAGTCGGTGGTGTGCTGGTTGTATTTAGTGTTGTGTTGTTAGACAAGATGAAGATTGACGACCCAGTCGGTGCGATCTCTGCACATGGTACCGTCGGCATTTGGGGTCTTCTTGCCGTTTGCATCACAAATGAAGAAGCAGCCCTCACTGCACAATTACTTGGGATTGTAGTGATCTTTATGTGGGTGTTTGTGGTCAGTTTAATCGCCTGGGGAATTATTAAAGTCATTATGGGAATCCGTATTAGTGAAGAAGATGAAGAATTGGGTGCGGATTATTCCGAGTGTGGCATGGAGGCTTATCCAGAGTTTGTGATTAAGTAGATATTCCTCCTCAACTCAATTTTGAGCATGCACGCGAATGCAAGTTTAAAATAAGGGTTATATACTTAACACAGTGCTTGAGCGCCTTCTTTGTGGAGGCGCTTTTTTTATGCAACTATTTTATAAATTGTGGTGTTGCAAAACTGGCCAGATGCATAGCATGGTTGTAATAACGTGTAGCAAACGTTAGTGGTTTAGCATCCTTTGCACGTGTAAATGATATTTGATTATCTTTACTAGCTATTGTTGCTGACCACCAACCCGTCGGATAACTTGGTTGCGGGAAAAAGATGAGCTTAGCGCTTATAAACCCAGCCTCTCGCATACTTGCCTGCATAGGTTTTATGATACGGTCAAAGTGAACTAATGGAGATTCACTTTGCTGAACAAGTAAGCCATTCGACTTTAGTGCACGTAAACAGTTTTGATAAAAAGGTGTCGAAAATAAACCTTTGGCTGGACCAATTGGGTCTGTGCTATCTACAATAATGACGTCAATTGAATCATTTTCAGCTTTGCACATCCACTCTATTGCATCTTCAAAAACCAATTCGACGCGCGGGTCATCATTGGCCTCACATAAAACTGGAAAATATTTCTCTGCAAGCTTAGTTACACGCTCATCAATTTCTACCTGAGTAATTTTTTGCAAACATGTATGCTTCGCAACTTCACGGAGTGTGCCGCAGTCGCCGCCTCCTACAATGATTACATTGGAGGGGTTAGCATGGCTGAATAAGGCGGGGTGTGCCATCATTTCATGGTATATAAAGTTATCACGTTCCGTTAACATCACAAATCCATCAATTACC
Source organism: Gammaproteobacteria bacterium (assembly GCA_041576975.1). GTDB lineage: Bacteria > Pseudomonadota > Gammaproteobacteria > UBA4575 > UBA4575 > JBFGJY01. The sequence continues at coordinate 85,607 of JBFGJY010000002.1, forward strand.
ATTAAGTTACCAAAGCCTTTAGTTGAGTAGATCTCTATTTTCTGAAAAAAGGTTTGTTCTTCGTGAAGTTTTTCGTAAATTTCCATTGAGAATGCAGTTCCACATTCTGTACATTCTTCAGTAAACCATTTTTTATTTGTATTCAGCATTTCAATTCCTGTTAAATTGTCGATTCCATTGTGCGCCTGATAATTATTGTAAGTAAAAAAAGATTAAGAGAATAAGATTATGAGTGCTCATAAGTCATGGAATATTGAATCAGCCAAATTGCATTATCGTATCGCCAATTGGGGTATGGGTCTTTTTGATATCAATACTATGGGGCATATCACCGTAAAGGCAGGATTTGCCCAATTAGATTTATATGAGTTGTGGAAGCAGCTAAGGGGGCAAGGTATTGGATTGCCAGTATTAGTACGCTTTCCACATATTCTGCAACAGCTACTAAGTAATTTATACAACGCGTTTGAACAAGCAATTTTATCTTATAAATACGCAGGGGACTATATTGCTGCCTATCCTATAAAAGTTAATCAGCAAGCCTCTGTAATTCGACATTTTCATAATCAAACTCAATGGCCCATTGCATTTGAGGTTGGTAGTAAGGCCGAACTTATAGGCTGTCTCGGAATAGTACAAAAACAAAATCAAATCATAATTTGTAATGGTTATAAAGATGAAGCATATATTCGCTTGGCTTTTATTGGTGGTTTGTTGGGCCATGAAGTAGTTATTGTTTTAGAGAGCTTAGTTGAATTTCAACATGTCTTAAAGCTATCTGCTGAGCTCAATATTAACCCAACTCTTGGAATGCGTGTTCGCTTATCATCTATTGCGGATGGTAACTGGCAAAATACAGGTGGGAAGCGTTCAAAATTTGGATTGACCTCAGCTGAAGTATTACGACTACTCAAAGAGTTAAAAGACAATAATGCGATTGAATGGATGCGCATGCTACATTTTCATATGGGCTCACAAATCCCTTCCTTGCAACATATTCGTGCCGGAGTTCAGGAAGGCATGCGATATTTCACAGAACTTACTAAGCTTGGGATTAAATTTTCTAAACTAAATATTGGTGGGGGTTTGGCAGTTGATTACGAAGGCAGCTACTCAAATTCATATTTCTCAATGAACTATTCAATTAATGATTACGCGAATACAATTATTAACGTTGTAAATTCTATATGCCAAGAAAAAGGAATCCAGGCACCAACTATTTTGAGTGAAAATGGGCGTGCAATGACTGCTTATCATGCGGTTTTATTAACTAATGTAATTGATGCTGAATACCAACAAGAAAATGCATTTATTAATGATACATGCACATCTCAAAATCGGAATTTTACTAATCCAAACTTAAAGTTGCTTGTTGATTTAAAGGCCCATATTGCGTTAGATACTCAGGATATAGAAAGTTATCTGGGCTGTTCGAAAAGTTATGACAAGTTGATAAAAATTATGCAAGAGATAGAAGAAAATTTTTCTAGTGGTACCATTTCACTGGCTGATAAAGCGCATGCAGAAAAACTAACCAATATGATTTATAGGCAGCTGTTAAAATTTCACGACTATCTACCAGAGGAGTACCAACGCGAGCTTGAGGAGAAGTTTATAGATAAATATTTCTGTAATTTTTCATTATTTCAATCGACTCCAGATGTTTGGGGGTTGAATCAAATTTTTCCAATTTTACCGTTGCATCGTTTAAAAGAAGACCCGCAGCGAAAGGTGCGGCTACATGACCTAACCTGCGACTCGGATGGGCGGATAGATACCTATGTAGAAAATGGCTCTATTAAATCTTATCTGTCTTTACATGAATTTCGCCCCGATCAAGATTATATTTTAGGCCTGTTTCTAGTAGGGGCTTATCAAGAGATACTTGGTGATTTACATAACCTCTTTGGGGATACTCATGCGGTTAATATAGAGCTGAATTCCGATGGAGGCTATAAAATACGTGAGGAAGAGCCTGGCGATACCATCGAGGAAATACTATCTTATGTACACATTGATACCACTAACATGCGTCATATCTGGTTGGAAAGGCTTACTCAAATGAAAGCATCTGCTAGAACTAAAAAGTTTGTGTTACAAGAACTGGAAGCTTCCTTGCAAGCAAACAGCTATTTAAACTAATTTACACTTCAAGAATCCCAGAATCGATAAAAATGCTAGCCCAAATTGTTTTAATACTTGCACTATTATTAATTTTAGTTGGCATGATCATGGTGTTGTTAGATGCCTTTTCGGAGAGTTTTATTTGGGGTTTATTGGTTTTATTGCTGGTGCCGATTTTTGGCCCAATATATTCTTTTGTTAAGTGGCATAAAGACCAAGCGCGCAATGGTTTTGCGATGAGTTTAGTAGGTGTCGTGTTGGTAGTTGCTGGTATCTATGGTGGTGGTGTACATAGTATACCTGGCTTAGGTAATCAAGAAATTGTAAAAAACCTGCCTAGCGCATTGCCACCCGCTGAACCGTTATCCAATGAAGAAGCTGCTGCAAAGATTGAAATAGAAGATGATGGTGAGTATGACCCTATTCTAAGTACTAACAAAGATAGATATTCGACTAAAGAAATTGAACCCTTAGCTCCAAAAGAAGATAAAACTGTAAAACACGCTGTTCGCACGAAGGTCCGCAAAATTCCATTGAGTATTGAAGATGTAGATTTATCTATTGGTTCTAATGTTGAAGTTGTATTTGTAGATGGTGCAACAAAACGTGGGCGGTTAATTGCTAGCGCAGAGGATTCGATTTCGTTAGAGGAACAAAAAAGTGGAGGTATGGTTTCATTCGAACATAAATTTGAAAAAATAAAATCAATTGTATTACTAATCGACCCCAGTGCAGCCCCACCGCCACCAGTAGTTAAAAAACAAGATCCGGTGTCAAAGCCAGGCGCAAGTGTTGAAACTACTGTATCCAAAGAACTGGTTACACCCGAGCACGAGACTAGCCTTACTCCTCCGACACTTGAACAACAAGCACCGAATAAGCCTCGTTCTGAAACAAATTCTTATTAGTTAACATTGACTACATCCTAAGCTTCTATAGGTAATTTATAGAACAGGTGTTAGCAATGAAATGTTTTGTCTATAGAAGTTCAAAAAAAGTAGATACCTATATCTACTTAGATCAAAAGGATAACTTTGGGAAAATTCCAAATCAACTATTAAAGCTTTTTGGTAAACCAAAGTTTGCATTAGAGTTTGATCTGACAGAAAATCGTAAACTTGCAATTGGGGATGCCAAACAAGTAATGGCCAAACTAAAAGAACAAGGCTATTTTTTACAAATGCCGCCAGAAAATAATTTGCCAGCCTAAGACTATTTTATTATTAATCATGGAACCATGACGCAACGCTTCATATTTCATATTATTCTTTGTATTTTCTTTGCCGCAATAGGTTGGTGGCTATTTTTACAATTAGGAAATAATGGAAATAAATTAATTACCTCTTTATCTGTAGCTAGTTACTGGTTTGTATTTTTAATTTTTGTATTTTTTAGCTGGATTTTCTACTGGTTTTTACATAAACGTTCAACTAAAGCATGGACTGTTGCGCAATTCATTGCATTGTCAATTGCGATTGTCGCTACAGTCTCAATATTATTTATCTCTCATGAACATGAAAATCGACGTAAGGCAGAAGAGGAAGCTTTAATACAAAAACAGGAATCGAGTGGCTTGAAATCTGAAGATGATGATGAGGATTCATCAATATTAGAAGAAGATTTAGAGCCTCTGTAATTAAATAGCAAACTCTAGAGTTTGAACATCGACTTACTAGCTCGTCGTAACTCAATTAGAATATCTTTTTGTAGTTGATCAAGTTCAGCAATTTTAGATTCAGCTGCACCACTTAACCAAGCTGTTGCAGTGTTTTTCTTCTTGGTAAAGTAATTTAAGATAAATTGTTCTGACATTAATACAAATTTAATAGCTTTTTCTGGATCGACTTGTATAAATGGATTTTGTGCAATTTGTAAAGCAGAAGCTTCTTGTGCTGCGCAGAACTTATTTAATAAATAGTATAGAGATATTCGAGCATGTCGTAATGAGTTGATAACGCGTTGTTTTGATTCCTCATTTAAACTTGCTTCAACGATGGCATCAAGCCATAAGATTAGATCGTTCTCTGAAATAACTACTTCACTAGCTTTGATTTCATTGACTAAATCATAAATTCGTTGTTGCACTTCTTTAGTTTCATCTTTAGTTTGCTTGCGCTTCATGGTGCGTTTCCACAACGTTTGCGCTTCTTGCAGATCTGCTCGCAAAATATCAAGCTCTTGCTGTTTTTGTTGAATAGTTTCTTCACGTGTTTCAATAAGCTTGCGCTTTTGGTGAATGGCACGTGCTAATACTTTCAGGCGTAAAATATAATATTCAGATAAAATTTTACCTATAGAAGCCGTTTGTTTGCGCAGTAGCCCTATAGAGGTTTTAAATCGTTTAGTATCGTCGTCATTTATAGGCTTGACATTTTCAAGATTCGCCAGGCTTTCATGTAGATGAATTGTTTCACTTCTCACATCTATTAATAAATTATTAATTGCATTGATGTGTTTAACAAACGTTGTATTTCCTACTTTTCTTGTTCCGCGCTGTGCGGATTGCAACATGTCTACTAGTAAAAGGATTTTGTTTTTAAAGACCCGTAAATTAGCTGATCCTGTGGTTGTTTTGGCTTTATCCAATGCAACAACAAGCTGATCGCCATAGGTATCTTGATCCCGCATGCGGCGTTTTAGATGAAAAGAGTTTGCCGCCATAATTAGATCATCGACTGCACTGCGTGAAGCCATCGGTATTTTTTCACTGATATCAGCAGGAATATTGTTAGGCAGTTGTTCAATAGGCAGTTCAGAGATGCGAGCAGGCGGAAGCGTCTGCAACAGTTTTAGAAACTGCTGCAACGATAATGGTGCTTGAATTTCCGTATTGGTTTGTGCATTCATAATTTTTTATTCGGGCAGGTAAATATCAGCCCTGCCAGCCTTAGTCTCTGATCTTGCGTGAATTTAAGGTGAAAGTTTAGGGCGGAGTGCACAAATGGCACGAGAGGGCGACGAAACCAATGGTTCTCTCGTTTAAAGGGTATGTAATGGGTTTAATGGGCGACGAAATCTAGCATTCGGCTGGTCGATCGATAGGCCTTTTGGCGAATATCTTCATCAACAAAAATTTCGTTTTCACCTGACGCGAGTACCGCTTCTAGGTTGTGTAAGCCATTCATCGCCATCCATGGGCAGTGTGCACAACTTTTACAAGTTGCGCCTTCCCCTGCTGTGGGAGCTTCGATAAAAATCTTATTTGGGGCCTCTTGTTTCATTTTGTAGAAAATACGGTTATCCGTCGCAACAATAAATTTTTTATGAGGCAGTTCTTTTGCCGCTTTAATAAGTGTAGTCGTGGAGCCTACTACATCTGCAACGTCGATAACGGCAGCGGGGGATTCAGGATGTACTAGAATACCGGCCTCAGGGTGTTGTTCCATTAATTCTCCTAGTGCACGCGCCTTAAATTCCTCATGTACAATACATGCGCCTTGCCATATAACCATATCCGCACCAGTTACTCTTTCAATATAATGACCCAGGTGTTTATCTGGAGCCCAAAGAATTTTCTTATCTTGATCCATCAGATGCGAAACAACTTTAACAGCAATGCTAGATGTCACCACCCAATCAGCGCGGGCTTTAACTTCGGCGCTGGTATTGGCATAAACCACTACTTCATGATCTGGGTATCGATCGCAAAACTCACTAAATTCTTTTGCTGGACAGCCTAAATCAAGTGAACAAGTAGCTTCTAAAGTGGGCATGAGTACGCGTTTTTCTGGGTTTAATATCTTTGCGGTTTCACCCATGAAACGAACTCCCGCGACGATAAGTGTAGTTGCAGGATGTCGATTGCCAAAACGTGCCATTTCTAATGAGTCGGATACATAGCCCCCTGTGTCTTCGGCGATCATTTGCAAATCTTCATTAGTGTAGTAATGAGCAACTAACACAGCATTTTCTTGCTTAAGTAATCGCTTTATGTTTGCAATTTTTTCTTCTCTTTGGTGCGATGTGTAAACAGGTAAATTTGATTGAATAACCGCAGTTTCAGGAATGCCTTTTAACGGCACCGCAAATTCGATTGATGTGTCTGACATACTAAAAGTCGCAGTAATACCTATGTTTTTTTATATATAAGGGCAGACAAGGTTTAAATCAACCCCCCAAACACGAGACTCAGTGTAATTTACTAGATATAGAATGAGTACTATAAATAAAAGTAATAGTAGAATTTGTTTTTATATGGACTAAGTTTGCTATGCATTGTTCACTTGCTTTAAATTAATAAAATGGATTAGATTGCTCCAGACAGTGCGCAAACTTTACCAGGTTTGATTAATCAGCGCGCTTCATGTTTATCTCTATCGGAAGCTTACGGCTATTATGATGATGAGAACCAAGTCTGCAGCAGAATAAGCTGGCAGCAATTTACATTTGAAGCGGCAAGGATTCAAGCAGTATTAAAAAAATGAGCAAATTTTAAATAGATGATTGAAAAAGAGTTGCTTGCACTGACATTAAAAATTAAATGAGCTAAACATTTAAAAATAATTTGTAAAAAAATATAGACACTATGTATCAATCTTTGCCAGTAGAAAAAAACCTAAATATCGTGACTAATAACTATGTCAATAAAATTTAAACAATATTTATTACCAACTCTACTCTTGATACTTGTTGCTTGTGGTACAACTCATAGTCCTACCTATGGGCCTATCAACGAAGACGTTTTTCAGGATGTGTTTTTAACGAGTATTGGAGATCAGCAACAGCAAATTTTGTTTTACAGTCGCGCAATCTGGTATCCAAATAAAAACGGATTTAAATTTTTACCAGCAGGGAAAAAAATCACATAAAGGAATAATTGTGTGTACTGATCAAGGCGTTTATTTCACTGAATGGAATACTAGTGGCAGTTATAGTACCGAATTTTTAGCAAAATATGATCAAATTGAAATGTTGCGACATGCAGCGAATAATCTTTTTGGGCGTGTGGTCATAAAAAAAGACCATTTTAATAGTTTTGAAATTCTAGGTATTGATGGAGCAGATTTACCAAATAAAGAACAAACGGAAATTGCTTATAAAATCATTCAACAACAAGCTGAAAGTTAATAACAGACGTAGCTCTTCGGTATTTACAGGATTAATGTTTGGCCTGCATTAAAATTGTATCAATGTGATTTGTGCGCAAGCGATTGCGTAATTGCTCTAAAGTTTGCCGGTCATTTGAAGGCCCAATACGCACTCGATGCCATTTTGAGTTATTTACCACTACCGATTGAATGTGGGCTTCTACCCCTAGCAATGCTAAGCGCGCTTTTAGGCTGTCGGCTTCATTAAATTTTTGGAACGAACCAGCCTGTAACAAATACCCTCCTGTATGGGTTGTGCCTTCGATGCTGGTAGATTTCTGCTGTGGGGCACGCGTCTCATTATGTGGAATTACAATTTCTAGCTCTGGCAGTAGAGTGTAAAAGTCAAATTTACGTTTTGTAGATTGTTCAGTTGTTTGTGCATTTTGCTGGTGTTGAGTTGTTGTGTTTGTTTGAGTTTCATCCGCATAACGTCCATTAATACGTGTCAACATCGCAATACCAAGACCTATGAGAATACCTAAAGTCAGCCAGATCCAAGCTGGTAAGATATTTAAAGATTGCGCCGAAGGGCGCCTTTTTCTACGAGCCATATTATTTAACCCTCAAAGTGCATCAGAGTCCGAATGTTTGGGTGAGAGATCGCTTTGCATAGCGCCTGCTCAGACTGAATGGTATAGTCGCCACTATGGCTTGAAGGAAGAGCAAGCCATGCAAAGAGAGATTCAGTCAAAACCGGGCAGCCCAGGTCAAATATAAAATGTATTTCTTGAAGTTTTGCATATTATTTATTTAATCAATCGTTAACGTCCATTTATGGACGGTCTGGTGCACTATAAGGGTTTACTTACATATGTTGGGGTGCACTGACATCAAGTAGTGTTAGGCCATTTTTCAATACAATTTGAGTTGCACGAATTAATTTAAGTCGTGCATTTCGAAGGGCCAAATCATCGACTAAAACCTGATGAGCGTTATAAAAGCTATGGAAAGTATTTGCAAGATCGCGCAAATAATTAACCACGATATGTGGAGAAAATTGGTCAGCCGCTGATATGACTTTTTCAGGGAATTGATCCAAGATGTTTATTAATCCCTTTTCTTGTGTTTGGTCTAACAGCGATGAATCTGCATCGATAAGTTCATTATCTTCTAGCTGATTACCGGCTTGTTCAAAAATGCTACAAATCCTTGCATGTGCATATTGCACATAGTAAACAGGATTATCTTGCGATTGAGAAGTAGCTAAATCCAAATCGAAGTCTAAATGTTGCTCACATTTTCGCATTACATAAAAAAAGCGAGCAGCATCTTTGCCTACCTGTTTACGTAATTGACGCAGGGTAACAAATTCACCTGAGCGTGTAGACATTGTCAGTTTCTTGCCGCCTTCGTAAAGGTTAGCAAACTGTACTAGTAAAATTCTTAAACGCTCAGGATCTTGCCCAAGTGCCTCAATTGCCGCTTTCACTCGAGCGATATAGCCATGATGATCGGCACCCCAAATATCTATCAATAGGTCATATTCACGTTCATACTTGTCTAGGTGATAGGCGACATCTGATGCAAAATAAGTGGGCTGACCATTCTCCCGCACCAATACCCGATCTTTTTCATCACCAAAATCGGTGCTTCGAAACCAAATTGCACCGTCTTTTGTATAAGTATGACCATTGCTTGTTAGTGTATCGAGTGCGGTTTGAACTTTATTACTTTTAACCAATGATTTTTCTGAATACCATTGATTGAAATGTACATCGAATTTTTCTAAATCATCTTTAATATCATTGAGAATCGTATTCAAAGCACGATCAGCAAAGATTTCGTAGTCTTTATCTCCTAGCAATTCTTTGCTTTTATTTATAATGGCATCGATATGGATTTCTTTATCGCCACCATTAGGTTCGTCGGGGGGTATTGCCTGCATCCATAATTGAGTGGAATGATAAAATTGGTTTTCATATTCACGGTGCAGTGATGCGGCAATATCCCAAATGTAATCACCTTGATAAGCATTACATGGAAAGTCAAAACTATCGCCACATAATTCCAAGTATCTCAACCATACGGATACGGTGAGGATATCCATCTGTCGACCGGCATCATTTACATAATATTCACGATATACCTCGTAACCAACAGCTTCGAGTAAATTGGCAATAGTTGCACCATATGCAGCACCGCGCCCATGGCCCACATGCAATGGCCCAGTTGGGTTTGCGGAGACAAATTCAATTTTTACTTTTTTACCTGTGAATTTTTTTGAATGACCAAACAGGTTTTGTTTATCGAGTATTTGATTTAATATTTCAGCCTGATGATCTGAGCGTAAATAGAAATTAAGGAATCCTGGGCCTGCGATTTCGATTCTAATTTTAGGATCAACTTCATGAATCTTGTCGACAAGCTTCTGTGCTAAGTCGCGCGGGTTTATTCCATAATCATTTCCGTATTGCAAGGCGAAGTTCGTAGACCAGTCCCCATGGTCTTTATTTTTTGGACGCTGGAATTGTGGCTCGTCGAATAGTGGCTCGAATAGTGTAATCCAAGCACCTCCATGATTTAATACTCTTTCACCTTTCAGTTCTTCTGCTGCATTTATTAGGAGTTTCCGTGCATATTCACTCATAAGTTTTGCCAATCGATATCAGGACAGCATTGTACTCAAATATTTAGTATCTGCATTAAATTTAGAAAAGTAATGTTATTCCATCTCAAGTGGGTCTACTTCAATGTTCCAACGTACACGCTTCGCTAATGTCAATTGTTGAATTTTCTGTGTCCAATTATCTAGATATTTATGAATAGTTTTACGATTGCTAGAGATGATAATTAGCTGACTTTGATACATGCCAGCCTTGCGTTCTAACATAGCTGGAATTGGACCCATGACATTTAACTTGGATGAATTTTTTATGATTACGTAAGTTTTAATGTCTTGTAAAAATTGCTGTGTTAAATATTGTTGCGGTGCACGTGCACGTACCAAGACCATGAAGGTATAGGGTGGTAGTGCACAGCTTTTGCGAATCTTAAGGGATTCTTTAGAAAAGGCTTCGTAACCACGAGCCAATAAACAGCTAAGTAGTGGATGCTGGGGTTGATAGGTTTGCAGCAGCACTTTCCCTGTATCTGTGCTGCGGCCGGCTCTACCAGAGACTTGCACAATTAATTGGGCAAGCCGTTCGGTGGCACGGAAATCCGTACTAAATAAACCGTGATCGACATTTAAAATGCCTACCAGAGCAACATTAGGAAAATCATGGCCCTTGGAAAGCATTTGAGTGCCAATGATTATCTGATACTTACCATTACGAATATCATTCAACTTGGTTTGCAATGCGTTCTTTTTACGGGTGCTATCACGATCAATTCGAGTAATTGCTACCTTAGGAAATATCTCCAGGAGTTTGTTTTCAATTCGTTGTGTGCCTTCTCCCAGCCATATAAGATTTTTCGAATTGCACTGCGGGCATATATCGGGAGCTTGCTGTTCTTTGTGGCAATGATGACACTTGATAATTTTTTGTTTTTTGTAAAAAGTCATTCGAGCATCGCAACGTGAGCATTCAGCAACCCATCCACAATCTTGACAAAGCATGGTAGGTGCATATCCGCGTCGGTTTAAAAAAAGCAAAACTTGGTGTTTTTTATTTACCTCAGATTTAATTGCCTCTAAAAGTTCATTAGATAGGCCCTCACATACGGCTTTAGATCGCATATCAATCAATTTAACTTGCGGAATTTTAGTCTGCTGTGCACGTTTGCTGAGTATTAGTTTTTGATAACGCCCTAGATTGACATTATGTTGGCTTTCAAAAGAAGGGGTAGCACTTCCCAAAACGATGGGGATGGCCAACTGTTTAGCTCGATAAATAGCTATATCACGCGCATGATATATAAAACCTTCTTGCTGTTTGAATGATAAATCATGTTCTTCATCAACAACTATTAAACTAAGATTTTTAAAAGATAAAAAAACTGCGGAACGTGTTCCAACGATTATTTTCGCTTTACCGGTGTTAGCTGCTAACCAAGTTTGTGCACGTTCAGTTTCATTTAAGTTTGAGTGCATTACTGCAACTCGCACACTTAATCTTGATTCTATGCGTTGCACAAGTTGTGGGGTTAGCCCAATTTCGGGCACAAGTATAAGAACTTGTCCATTAATATTAACTACATCTTTTGCTAAGGCGAGATAAACCTCAGTTTTACCACTTCCAGTAACTCCAGCAAGCAAATAAGTGTTAAATTCATTTAGCTTTTGATGAATTAGAGTATATGCGTGATGCTGTTCTTCATTTAGAGAAATTTTTTTTTCTGCAATGTTGGGCTTTTCTTCTTGTTTCGAATCATGCACACGTACTTTTTTAACGAGATTTTTATCTACTAATGCATTCATAGCAGGTCGCCAATTAGGCGTATGCTTTGCTATTTCATTTGCACTAAGACCGCCTGGGTGTGTTTGTACTAATTCAAAAATAAAACGTTGCTTAGGTGCTTTAGCTAATGCACTGTTCTGAATTTCATTACTAGATATTTTGTAAATTGTTTTACTCGATGGTATTATGAATTTTCCTTTACGCAATACACTGGGTAAGGCTGTGCTAAGCACTTCGCCAAGCGGTTGCTGGTAGTAGTTGGCGGCCCAAAATAATAATTCCAGCAAAGAAGAATCAAACACAGGTTGTGCATCAAGGATCTCGCTGACTGTTTTTAATTTACTCGGTGGTAGCTTACTGCTGTCGGTTTTTCCAACTATAATGCCTGTAAGCTTACGTTTCCCAAACAACACTCGAGCACGTGTACCAAGCTCGATATCGTCCACAACTTGGTTGTTAGGGGCTAGATATTCAAAGTTTTGATATAGCGGTACCGGCAAGGCAATATGTAGAACGGCTGTTGATTTCATAACAAATGGCTTGCCGTTCTAGTTTTGATTTTCACTCTAAATGATGGGTAATTGAAGTAGATAATTTCAGCTGATCCAATAAGGCGATATTTTCTGTGGATAAATTTGTGGATAAGATGTCACGGGTGAGTTAACTAGTGCGATTAAACCTCGGTTATATGTGAATGCAGTCAACTATTACTAAATTAAACTACTGAAAATCAAAGATAAATTTTGCTGTACGGAGTCTAGGCATTGATTGTCTAAGCAGGGGGCACAATTACCTGACAATGTGAATAAATCACATCAATATTGTGAAGTATCTTAGACGTTTTTTGTTTGGCTGATATGTCAACGATATTCATTGTAATCCGTTATAGAGCTTATGGAGGCATTTTATGCCTTAGAGTTGAGTTCGACCAACTATTTGATACACGCACACTAAAATACACAACCTATACTACCAGTGTACTGTTGTGTAGAAGCGTAGAGAATTTTAGGAATACTTTGAGCTGCTGATTTAGTGAGGACAGATTGGTTACAGCACATTCTCAGCAACTTGAGGAGTTTCTCGCGAATGTAGAGCGTCGAGCTTTTCGTATGGCGGAATTTTCGACTAGGAATCGTGAAGATGCTTTGGATATTGTGCAGGATGCCATGATGCAGTTAGTGAAAAAATATGCCAATAAACCTGCAGAGCAGTGGGCACCACTGTTCTACCGAATTCTCAACAATCGCATTATGGATTTACATCGTAGAAATACTACCCAAAGCCGCTGGCGTATATGGTTATCAAACAGAGATGATGATGAAGACACAGATCCAGTACAACAATTGCCAGGCGAAGAAAAGGATCCATTGGCAATGTCTGATCTGCAAGATTCTGTGGAGCATGTGAACGCTGCGGTTCAACAGCTTTCCCCACGTCAACGACAGGCATTCTTGTTGCGTGCTTGGGAGGGCTTGGATATTGCAGAAACCGCGCGAGTAATGAAATGTTCTGAGGGTAGTGTTAAAACTCATTATTCCCGAGCTGTTAATTTTTTACGGGAGCATCTACAAGATCAGCTATGAGTGTTGATAAACAAAAACTGAGCGAAAAAGAGTTTGTTACACAAATTCGTGAGGCTTTAGATGCTTCTGTAGAACGTATGGATGCTGAAACACGCCATAAGATTAATGCAGCTCGTAAACAGGCTTTAGCACAACAAAAACAAAATACATTCTTCGTTTCACATTGGGGTAAAGCAGGTATAGCTACAGCATTATCAATTTTTATAGCGATACTCATTGTAAAAACGCAATTACCAGGATCGATTGAAGAAGAAGGTATAGAGGCTATGGAGCTCATGGCTGCACAAGATACATTTGATATGTATGAAGAGCTGGAATTTTATACTTGGCTAGCTGAAGAAGATGTCACGACCTAACCCACATATTGCATCAGAGTCTGGAATTTTGGGTGAGAGATTGCTTTTAATCGTACAGCTCTGGACTGAAAGGCATAGCATTAGCTATGGCTTGAAGGAAGAGCAAGCCAGACAAAGCAAGATCCATCCAAAAACCAGACAAACTATGTTATTCCGTATAAATAATGTTTGTGAAAATTTTCAGACGGTTGATTTAATTGACCGTTTACCAATACCTATTAATGGTCTGATGCAGTATGCGGGCTAGCTATGTATTGGCGTTATGTTTCTTTTTTTATGTTCAGTCTGGTTGGTCTGAAACCATGGATGTTGAAGCAGAACTTGATGAAGAATTTTTGGAAATTTTGGGATCTTTTGAAGCAGAAGAAGATGATTGGTATGACTTCTTTTGGTCAACAATTGATGAGACACAACAAGAAAGCACAACGGATGTGAGTAATGAATAAAGTATTCATTTTTATTGCACTCATTACGTATTGTGCATGGGGCTATGCACAAGAGGATGCAATTCAATGGAGTGATTTAAGTGCAGAGCAACAACAAGTCTTAAAGCGCTTTGAAGGTCGTTGGTTTGAATTGTCACCCCAAAAACAAAGCAAGCTCGCTCGAGGTGCTGAGCGTTGGTCGTCGATGACGCCAGAACAACGCACTCAAGCCAAGAAACGCATGCAACGATGGAAATCTTTGGATGACAAGCAAAAGCAGCAAGTACGTGATCGATTCAAGCACTTTGAACAGTTGCCGCCTGAACAACGTAGGAAAATTCGTGAGCGTTACAAATGGTTTCAAAGCTTACCACCAGAACAAAGACAAAGATTGCGAGAGCGTTGGCAAAATATGACTCCCGAGCAGCGCCAAAAGGCGCGCAAAAAATGGAAAAATCATGCGAGAAAAAGTGGCATAGAAAAAGACCATGATCGAAGACGCAAAGGAAAAGACCACGATCGATAGTTGCTGCCAAATTATGGTCATTATTCTTTAGTTGTAAAAGCCTCTATCAGCAAAACGGCACATATTGTTGAATAACCGTTCCTATCTAATAGCCATTCGGCTAAAGTATTGCATAATTTGATGTATAAATTTATTTTCAATGACCATCGCACCAGGTGACACTCGCCAATTATCAACCTTGTCACGCCTTGGTTTATTTGGTGCTGTTGACTTAGAGCAATGTGCTGGGTTGCTTGCAAAGTGCAATAGTAGAATATTTAAACCTGGTGAGTTACTGCTTTACAAAGATCAAGAAAACTGCTCAATGTATGTGATCATAGATGGTCACTTGGGGATGCATCTGCATGAAGACGCCCCTGCTGTAGTGACGCTAAATCCTGGCGACACTGTCGGTGAAATGTCAGTCATTGGCGAGCAACCCGTAAGTGCCTTCGTTAGAGCACAAACAGAATGCAAAGTACTAGAGATTCCAGAAAAACTTTTATGGGAGTTTGTTTCTAGCGATGTAAATTTTGCACGCAACTTAATGAAGCTTTTTGTCAAACGCATGCTAGATTTAAATCGTCTTGTCTATGAGCGTATGCAAGAAGAGGAACGTAATAACCTCAGGGCGGATAAAGACGAATTTACCGGTATGTACAGTAAGCAATGGCTTAAAGAAACTTTACCCTATGAGATGACGCGTTGTACCATGCGTAGTCGTACATTAGCGATGTTGATGCTAGAAGTTGATCGGTTTCAAAATATAACCGAAATCTATGGTCAATATACCGCGAATAAAATATTTCAGGCTATCGCTAATGCAATACAAATTGAATTGCGTGGCATGGACATGGCAGTGAAGTTTAGTGAAGGCTGCATAGCTTTATTGTTAATTGGCACAGATGCGGTACAAGCTGAAAATGTTGCCAAACGTATACATCACGCAGTTGATCAAGTTGTATTAAACGATATTAGGGTTAATGAAAAATTCGCAGTATCTATAGGAGTAGCAGAAATGGCCGCTGAAGATTATGCCGATTTACTGATCGCACGCACTCAGGCGGCACTTGCAAGGGCTATCAGCGAGGGGGCAAATCAAACCTCGTATTAAAGACCTTTAACTCAGGCTGCCTAAGAAACCTACTGCAAGCTATTAAATATCACTCGCTTTTCGATCATCCACATAAATTTCAAGGTCTTAAGAATTTTGCAGAATTTAAATTGTCAAATCTACAATTGCAATTAGTCATCGTTTACCGATAAAGTTTGCACCCAGATAGTTCTGGAGAACCTAGTGAGTGATTTGAGTCTACAAGTACTTCGAACAGACGTGTCTGGTATGCCTATGGAGTGGGTTAACTATCAGGATGCTGCACGTTTATATCACGGCGAACAAGTTGCCTATTCTTGTGGTGAGTCATTATATGTTATTCACGGTGGGGTCAATGCACACAGTGGTATACGCAGTGAAATCGAAGTACATTCAATTATTGCTACACATGGGAATAACCGATCTTTGCATGAGAGTTATATTCCACCTCTAAATAATCGCGCACTATTCAAACGTGATGCGAATTTATGTTTATATTGTGGAGAGCGTTTTGATCGCCGAGACCTATCGCGTGATCACGTCAGACCGCTCAGCAAAGGTGGCACCGATGAATGGAATAATGTCGTAACGGCCTGTAAGCGTTGTAATAATCACAAAGCGGGGCAAACACCTGAGGAATCTAGAATGCAATTGCTGGCTATTCCATTTACCCCCACGCATGCGGAATATATCTATTTGCAAGGTCGTCAAGTGTTGGCGGACCAAATGAAATTTTTATTAGCCCATTTCCCACGTACAAGCCCGTTACATAAACGCTTAAGTAAATTAACTTAACTGAACTTGAGTTAGTGATTGCTTGTAGATCACTTTTTTTTAAGTAATCTACATACTGTGTCTAATTGCTTCACACAAAACAATAAGGTTCTTGCACCCATATAGATTACTATGTAAGAGTCTTCTCATAAGTAAACAGGCTTAATATCAATGCCAAACTATAAAGGCAAACAAGACTATACACACGGCAGTGATACTTGCCTGGGTGTGCTGATTACTAACCTTGGTACTCCGGCTGCGCCAACTGCTAGTGCTGTAAGAAAATATTTGGCGGAATTTTTATGGGATCCGCGTGTAATAGAAATACCAAGGCTGTTATGGTGGTTAATTTTAAACGCGATTATATTACCAACTCGACCAAGTAAAAGCGCCAAGGCATATGCAAAAGTATGGACGGATGAGGGTTCGCCACTATTAGTCATTAGCAAAAAACAGTGCGCTGCTTTGCAAACTGCTTTGGATAAAGCTTGTTCGGGGAAAATTAAAGTTGAATTAGCAATGCGCTATGGTCAACCATCGATCCAATCTGCGATAAATACATTACAAGAACATAATGCCAGACGTATTTTGGCATTACCGCTATACCCACAATATTCTGCTAGCACCACTGCATCAACTTTTGATGCAATTGCAAAATATTTTAAACAGCTACGTTGGTTGCCAGAACTACGTATGGTAAACCATTATGGTTCGGAACCTGAATATATTGATGCATGCGTTGAGCAAATACAAACTTATTGGCAGAAACACCAACGCAGTCAAAAGCTATTATTTTCTTTTCATGGTTTACCTAAACGAAATCTATTACTCGGCGATCCTTATCATTGTGAGTGTCATCAAACCGCACGTTTAGTCGCAGAGACACTTGCTCTAAAAGATGATCAGTGGGAAATTACCTTTCAATCGCGTTTTGGTAAGGCAGAATGGTTGCAACCATATACAGATAAACGGCTCTCGTTGTTGCCTAGTGAAGGTATTACATCCATCGATGTATTTTGTCCGGGATTTTCAGCGGATTGTATTGAAACATTGGAAGAAATCGATATGCAAAACCATGAAATTTTTCTGCAAAACGGTGGTCAGTCGTTCAACTATATACCAGCCCTAAATGCTGAACCTGCCCATATTCAAGCGCTTGTAAAAATTATTTTGCGACATACAAAAGGTTGGCCTGAATGTTCATCAGAATATGCAGAAGCTGAGTATCAAGAGGAGATACGACAACGCGCTTTACAATTGGGGGCCAAGCAGTAGTAATGATGTGATTGCTCCCTTGCAATTCTTGGATTTATTTAATTTCACTGAGTACCCGTAAACAAAGTCGTTCGGCTTGGGCTGCATATCCACCTCTAAATAAATTGAAGTGATTAAGAATATGATAGAGGTTGTAAAAGTCTTTACGTACTTGGTAACCGCGATCCACAGGAGTGTACTCTTCATATGCGCGATAGAATTCTTGATTAAAACCGCCAAACAACTCAGTCATGGCAAGATCGGATTCGCGATCACCATAATAGCTGGCCGGATCATAGATCACCGGACTGCCGTCCGTGATAAAGCCAAAATTACCGGACCATAAATCCCCATGTAGCAAACTAGGTTTGGGCGAATAGACACGAAACAACGTATCAAAATCACTTAGTAGTCGCTCGCAATTTGAGAGCAGTGAGCGTGGTGCGTGATTTTTCTTAGCTAAGTTAAATTGATAGCCAAGTCGGGTATTACGCCAAAAAGCTATCCACTCATCATACTTGTTATTGGGCTGTGGTGTTGCCCCAATCCAATTGTCTTGCTGCCAACCAAAATAATTACCCGTGTGTTCATGTAATTGAGCCAGTAATGTTCCTAAACATGCATGAGAGCCTGAGCGACTAAGATCTAAATACTCAAGTAGCAGAAAGCTGAATTGATCCGTTTGTCCATGTGTAATAGCTTGGGGGACACGAAGCGTATTTGTATTTGCTATGGCATATAGATTAATGGCCTCGGATTTCAGCATGCCATACATAGAAAGTTGATGAGTTTTTAGAAAATATGATTTTGTGTGGCATTGAATTTTGAATGCCTCACATATATCTCCACCTGTTATTGGAGAAATTTTTTCTATGTTAATCTTTTCTTTGGCACCAATATTTAGTTGCTTTTCTAGATCTCCAATATCAATTGCCATGTGTAGTTAAAAGATTATCTTCTTATGTGATTTAGACTGCATTTTATTTTTCTTCTCTGAGTTAGCACCCCATAGGATTTGTTAAATTTAATTAAAGTCGCCATGAACGCAATAATTCTCACATGATTTTAAATAGAAGTTATTAGGCTTGTAACAAGCTTAGCCATCTATCCCGGCGAAATTGACCAAAATCAAATTTATCAAACAGATTATCCAGTGCAGCAAAATCGGGTTGTTTACGCTTGAGTCTAATTGGATTTGAAAAATCGACGTCACAATGAATTGTAGTTAGTTTTTTGTATAGTAATAACATCTCTTGGTGATCTTCGATTAGACCTTGAATACGTTTCGCGCCGCGAATTTTCATAGATCCAATTTTAGTGTAGTTCTCCAATAGTTCTTCCAAGCTGGAAAACCGATTCAGTAACCTAGCTGCGGTAGCCATTCCAATACCTGGTGCTCCTGGTATGTTATCGACCTTATCTCCAGCAATTGCTAATTGATCTGCAATTTGCTTAGGATAGACGCCAAACTGCTTCTTAATTTGCGGAATCGAATGTCGCTCTCCTTTGGCAAAATTCCACCAAATATCATCCTCAAAAATGAGTTGTGCCAAGTCTTTATCTGAGCTCAGAATGGTAATTTTATGCCCGCGTTCACGCATGTATTTCGCTAGCGTACCAATCAAGTCATCAGCCTCATATTGATCGCTACCTGTTTCAAAGACACCCAATGCACGTAAAAATTCTCGGCAGTAAGTAAACTGTCGTTTTAATTCTTCTGGGGCAGATTCACGGTTCGCTTTATATTCGGGATACAGTTCATTGCGAAACGAAGTGCTAAGGCTCTCGTCAAAGGCAAAACCCACATATTTAGGTTGTGCTTGTTGTAGAAATTGATACACAAAATCGGCAAAGCCATATACGGCATTGACCGGTTCATTGTCTTGATTCACTACATGATCTGGCACCGTAAACCAGGCTCGAAACACATAGATACTGGAATCTACTAAGTAGACACTTTCTGTCATTTTATAGAGAGAAAAAGTTATTTGAGTACGACTTTACTAAAGAGTTGTACTGAAGTCAGCTTTAAATAAAATGGTTATTGAACGATTTTAATCAATTGCCCAGGCTTGGGTTCACCATCAGGATACATACCATTTAATAAACGTAATTGCTCAGCCGGATGATGTGATAGATCAGATTTTTTAGCCAAGGATGCAAATGTGTCTCCTGCTTTCGCACGAACTAGTTTGATGTGTTTAGGCTTAGCCAGTTTTACCTCACTTCTATTTAGTTTGCGTAAACTTTTAATTGTATTAAGAGCAGCACCATCGTGACTGTTTAAGGCATTTTGGTTTTTCCCTGCAACCAGTATTTGATAAATACGTTTGTCATAAAAAATAGCAGCAACGCGACTTGGTAATTTTCCACTCTGTGTGTTTAAAGTAGTCAGTCCAGTGTAGCCTTGAAAATTAGCAGTTTGCACATCTTGACCATTGCTAATTTTACCTTTGAATTGTTCAGTCAAATATTCTTTTGGAGTTTGACGTTTGTTTAAATCAGTAACCGTAATTTGCAATTGCGCATCGCCAGTTTTGGGTTGCGCAAGTAACCGATCGGACAGGTTATCTATTTTCCAGCCTTGAGGAAATTCGATAAACAGATTTAAATCACTGTGATAAAGCTTATTGCCACGTAATACTCCATCTTTTTCTGATGGGCCAAAATCTACACCCTCCATGTAGTTTAAGAAGCCTTCACGATTGGCTTCGCGTGTGGCGGCAGTTTTAAATTTATTTGCGGCCCTTACAACTTCTTGAAGTCGTTTATCATTTGCGGGGTGAGTAGAGAAAGTGCCATGATAAGCACGTGGCTCACGACCTTCTTCCTTGGCAAGTTGTTTATCGAAATCTTCTTGCGATTTGAGAATAGCCACTACATTTATCATTTCTTCCGGGTCGTAGCCGACGCGCGCTAGATATTCAGATCCTAAACGATCGGCTTCCAACTCGTGATTGCGACCATAACCACGAACTAGTGCTGTTCCGCCCACATTGGCGAGATCTGCGGCAGCTTTACTGCCAGTGAAGATACCGACGCCAGCACCCAAAAGACCGGTTAAGGTTCCTACACTTTGTTGACGCACACCATGGCGTGCCGTTACGTGTCCGATTTCATGACCAAGCACACCTGCAAGCTCCGCCTCAGAATTCATATAAGCCATAATTCCCCGCGTGATATAAACGTAACCACCTGGTAAAGCAAAGGCGTTGACTTGCGGAGTGTCGAGAACTGTGACGTGAAAAACTAGATTGCTGCGGTGGCTCTTTTGGGAAAGCTCCTCGACGATACCTTCTACATAACTTTGTAGCGCCGGATCTTCATAAGGACGATACTGTTTCATGATTTCTTGATGTGCTTGTTTACCAAGATTGATCTCTTGTGCCTCAGACATCAACACAAAGTCTTGTTTGCCAGTTACCGGATTGGTTGCACATCCCGAAACGAATATTTCTCCTACAAGGAAAAGACTCATGATTAGAAGTTGAATTCGCTTACCCATTATTGCGTTCCTAAAATATGTTATTAATTTGGTTCAAATTGTATAAGGCTTGGGTGGCTTATATTCATGGTTAATTTGCCATAATTAGTATAAACCCAACCACGCGTCATTAGTGTATTACCTATCCTTTTGACGTATTCTTGACGTGAAAAGTTTCCAAAATCCCGTTTATTTAAGCGTAAGCGCAGTAAAGATTGAAGCTCTAGCCAAACCGATAGATTCGTTTCAAATGCACGAGTGAGTTTTCCGGTTACAATATAAAAGCCTCGACTCTTAGGGTTTAATGCTTCAGCTGGTACAAAGTTTTTTGGTAGCTTTCCCCATAAATTAAGATGTTTTTTTCTTGCATACTGCTCTGAAGCAAGATAACAAGGTATGTAATCAAGATTTTTGCCAACAGCAACCCAATGACCAAGACCCTGGCGCAGCAGCCATGCAGTTACGTTAGTGTCATCGGGTAAAAAAAGGTGCGCAAGTTGTCGTCCATAACGATCTCGATGTTTAGTATCGAATCGAATTTTTACATGATAGCGATATTCTTTTAACAATTTTTCTAGCTCGATGCTGGCTTGATCTGCGCCTTGCTGTGGCTTTGGATAAAGCTCTGGTGCATTAATACCAATTAAGCGCAGCTTATTACCATTTTTAAGGCGGACGGTATCACCATCATAGATGTAGGCCACAACATCTGTTGCATCAATTCGATCAGGTGCGCAGGAATCCTTAGAATATAATGTTGTATCGAAAGACCAACTAAAAAAAAAGGAGGAAAATCGCGAGGCATGCTCGCATCATAGATCAGTTATTTCTTGCCGTAACGCTTTCTGAATTTATCCACCTGGCCTGCAGAGTCTACAATTTTTTGTTTACCTGTGAAGAAGGGATGACACTGTGAGCACACATCGATATGCATGGACTCAGAACCATAGGTAGAGCGCGTAGTAAAGGTATTTCCGCAACTACAAGCAACATTTACTTCTTGATAATCTGGATGAATATTCGGCTTCATTAGCTTAATGACTTTTTAAAAGCGCTCGCGGATCATACTTAACCACAATCCCCAACTCAAGTGCGATCTTAGAATGCATGAAATTACCAAGCTCCTAAAAGTATTTCTACTAATCAGGTTTCACAAGCCTTGAATTAGCGTGTTCCTTTAAAGTATTTCTAACAATTTTCACTTAAGTGATTGTCCGTAGTGAGGTTTGTAACTTATCCACAAAATCTGTGGATAAAACTGTGAATACTTCTCAGGCTTATCGACAAAACACGAGAAATTTTACACTTTTGTTAAATCGCTTAAAAAATATACAAGAATATAACCTATTGATTATTATGTGTTAATTTTTACAAAAAGATATTAGGTGATTCTTTAGTCAAAAAATCGCCGCTCACACACCTACTTGATTACACTTGTGTATAACCTGATTGCGAGACACAAAATATTCGATATCGGTATTAAGGATCTCTAGTCTGTATCACGTTTACATTGAACTGCGATCAATTGGCCTGATGTAGCAATTTCAACTGCGATTTCGATGGGGGCACAGCATATTTGGCAATCTTCGATATAGTTCAGACTACCGGTACTACAATCAATCAGGATTTCCAAGCTTTCACCACAGTAGGGGCATTGAATATCTGTGGTCTTTATGTATTCCTGCATGAATCAGTATTTTAGGTTTTTTCTGGCAGCAAGCGCTGCAGCACTTCATCGAGGAAGCGATAACCACGTTTACTACATCGAATGCGGTCTTTGTCAATAATTATCAGCCCATCATTTTCCAAGGTTTCAAGCTGTGTGAGAAGCTTCGTATATCCCAGCCCGGTATGACTTTCGAACTGTTTTCTACTAAACCCATGTTTTAATCGCAGGGCATTTAATAAAAACTCAAATACTAAATCTTCATGGGTTAATAATTGAGCTGCCCCCATTGCTACGTCATCACATGCTTGTCGAATAAATTGTTGTGGATGCCGCGGCTTTTCACTACGCGTAATTGTGCCACTCTCAAAACAGCTAACTTTTTGATGTGCACCTGCACCAATACCAACATAATCACCAAATTGCCAATAGTTTGAATTGTGAACACATAGGTATTTATTTTGAGCAAATGCAGATACCTCGTATTGTTGGTATTCGTGTTCAGCTAATAAAGTTACACCTTGTTGTTGCATATCCCAGCTATGTTCGTTGTTAGGTAGACAAGGGGGGCATCGGTAGAAGCTTGTATTGGGTTCAATAGTTAATTGATAGTAAGATATATGTGTAGGATTTAATGCAATCGCTTGTTCAACATCATAAGCGGCTTCTTGTAGGGTCTGATTAGGTAAAGCATACATTAAATCAATATTAATATTTTCAAAGCCCGCATGTCTTGCTGCCCGCACTGCAGCTAATGCAGTTTGTGCATTATGAATTCGCCCGAGCGCTTGTAGTTTTGTATCAGAAAAACTTTGCACGCCAATTGAAATTCGATTAATTCCTGCGTTACGAAAGCCAACAAAGTTTTGTTGATCAAACGTTCCAGGGTTGGCTTCTATGCTGATTTCAACATCGTTTGTAAGGGTTAGATGATCCTTAATCACCAAAAGCAGGTGTTGAATACTATTTGCAGAAAATAAACTAGGGGTGCCGCCTCCTATAAAAACGCTAATAATTTCACGCCCATCGACCGCGCTTGCTTGTTGCTGCAAATCAACAATCAGAGCATTAATATATTGGTCTTCTGGTATAGGTGAGCGAATTTCATGTGAATTAAAATCACAATAAGGACATTTTTTGATACACCATGGTATGTGTACATAGAGTGACAAAGGTATATCGGTCATGGTCTTGCAAGATTAATTGTGCAGGTGAAGTGATAGCGGGATATTAAGCATAAACTAGTACTATTTTGGTGCATGTATATATATGGATCAAATGCATAAACGACTTATGTATGCATCTAGAAAAATATCTTCTAGCCAAGCGCAACAATTAACTTGTGTAGTGCCTGAGCACGGTGGCTAATTCGATTTTTTTCTTCAGGATCTAATTCCGCAGAAGAACATCCATGTGTGGGCACGAAAAACAGGGGATCATAACCAAAACCGTTTTTTCCTGTTACTTTGCGCAAAATTGTTCCTTCCCACGTTCCTTGGCATATCAATGGCATCGGATCTTGAGCATGTCGCATGTACACAATCACACATTGGAAGCGCGCGGTACGTTGTGTATCCGGAATATCAATAAGCTGGCTAAGTAATTTTGCATTATTAGCCTCATCGTCTGCGTCACTGCCTGCATAACGCGCGCTATAAACCCCAGGCGCACCCTGCAAGACATCCACTTCAATGCCAGAGTCATCGGCTAATGCAGGGAGTCCAGTATGTTGTGCCGCATGTCGCGCTTTAATAATTGCGTTTTCTACAAAAGTCGTTCCTGTTTCAGCAACTTCAGAAACATTAAATTCAGATTGCTGAATAAGATGAAACCGTTGTTGATCAAATACGGCCTGGATTTCTCTTAACTTTCCAGCATTATTACTGGCAAGAACGATTTTTTCTGCCATCTACACACCCAGGCAGATTTTTTGTTGTTGAATAATTTCTTGGATTCCATTGCTTGCAATAGTCAGTAACGTCATTAATTCATTGTGAGTGAATGCTACTTGCTCCGCGGTACCCTGTATTTCAATAAATGATTCGGCATCATTCATGACAATATTCATATCTGTTTCTGCACAGCAATCTTCTGCGTAATCGAGATCCAATATGGGTATGGTGTTGAATATTCCAACAGATACAGCTGCCACGAAATGAGTAATTGGGTCGGCATTAATTGCACCAGATCTATTTAATTGTTGGATAGCATCATGCAATGCAACGAACCCGCCGGAGATTGAAGCAGTGCGTGTGCCACCATCGGCTTGGATTACATCACAATCTACAGTAATCGAGTGCTCACCTAATATCTTAAGGTCAACAGCAGCACGCAAAGATCGACCGATTAATCGTTGTATCTCTAAGGTCCGGCCACCTTGTTTGCCACGCGCAGCTTCACGCGACATGCGGCTGCTGGTTGAGCGCGGCAGCATGCCATATTCTGCAGTAATCCATCCTTGGTCTTCGCCTCTGAGAAATTTAGGCACTTGATCTGATACGGTTGCCGTACAAAGGACTTTAGTATCGCCAAATTCAACCAGTACGGAACCTTCCGCATGCTTGGTATAGTTGCGGGTAAATTGGATTTCACGCAGTTGGTTTGGGTTACGGCCGCTAGGTCTAGTCGTAGAATTCATAAAACTACCTGGTGGAAATGCAGAGAGTCGCGCATTATACGCAAAAAAATCGATAACCAGGGCGTGATTGCAAGTAAATCACATAATCAAAAAGGACATATAAAGAATGCTGTGCAGTATGACGGGATTTGCACGTGTAGAAGATACGTGTGAGCAGGGTAATTTAGTTTGGGAATTACGCTCAGTAAACCATCGTTATTTAGAAATCAATTTTCGATTACCAGAGGAAGTTCGTCGCTTAGAAACACAACTCCGTAAGTATCTGCAGGCAAAGCTTGCACGTGGGAAAGTCGATTGTGTGCTTCGCTATCAACTCGTTGATATCCAAACTGCTGTTTTAGAATTAAATGAGCCGCTACTCGAAAGTTTGATACAACAAATTACATATGTGAATAGTAAATTACCTGAGTATGAACTGCCTAAAGCAATGGATATGCTGGTCTGGCCTGGCGTGGTGCATACTGCACAGGTCGATATGGAGAGTTTTCATACCGCATGTTTTGAGTTTTTCAAAAATGCGACCGATCAGCTTATCGATATGCGATCTACAGAAGGTCAACGTATAGAAAAGATACTACAAGAAAAGTGCGCAGAGGTTGAATCCATTGTTAAACAAATACGTGTCCGACAACCACAGGTGTTAGCTGCAATAAAGGAAAAACTGCGGCTACGAGTTGAAGAACTGCTTTTAGATTTTGATCAAAACCGGCTAGAGCAAGAGCTCGTTTATCTTGCACAAAAACTAGATATTGCTGAAGAGTTAGATCGCCTGGAAAGTCATCTAAGCGAAATGTCTTCCATCTTTGAACGCAAAGAGCCGATTGGGCGACGTTTGGATTTCCTTATGCAAGAATTTCATCGTGAAGCCAATACCTTGGCATCAAAATCTGCAGATGTTGAAACTACACAAGCCTCTGTTGATTTAAAAGTTTTAATCGAACAGATGCGGGAGCAAGTTCAGAATATTGAGTAACAGATCACTTAATTAACACAGCAGTTATATATGTCAAACGATAAACACAAGCAAAAACATCAAGTCAAAATATTTTGCACAGGAGGAACCATCGATAAATTATATTTCGACGCACTAAGCGAATATAAAATTGGTGATCCTGTAGTAAATGGAATTCTTAAAGAGGCGCTTGCAAAATTTCCTTTTGAGGTGGAATCTATACTTAAAAAAGATAGTTTAGAAATCACCGATGAAGATCGTGAGAAAATTTTTAACCGAGTTAAAGCAGAAAGTTGCTCACATATTCTTATCACTCACGGCACCGATACCATGATCGATACCGCGCAACGACTACAGGAAATTCAAGACAAAACCATTGTACTTACCGGTGCTATGCAACCCGCCCGCTTCCGTAAAACAGATGCCACCTTTAACGTGGGTTATGCCATCGCAATGGCTCAGCATTTGCCAGCAGGTGTATACCTAGCTATGAATGGACAAATCTTTACTCCAGATGCGGTGCAAAAAAATCGTGCTGAGGCACAATTTGAATTCAATCAACCATAATCGCAGGCAAAAAAATTTACTTTTCCCCTTGAAAAGTCTTATTTAGCCCATATCTCTTAAATAACTAATATTTTTGTTTATTTAGGAGGTATTAAGATGCTTACAAGAGTTTATCGCGATCCATGGGAAACAATGCGTGAATTCCGTGGTGAGTTAGACCGTGTTTTTAGTGGTAATACTCCGTCGTATATGGATACCGCATCAGATTGGGTTCCATCCGTAGATATAAAAGAAGGTAAGGAAGCCTATGAAGTCAGCGCGGATGTGCCGGGCGTAGATCCAAAAGACATTGATGTCTCGCTTGAAGATGGTGTGCTGACAGTCAAAGGAGAACGTAAGGCAGAGCATAAAGATGAAGGCGATGGCTATACAAGGACAGAACGTGTATACGGAAGTTTTTATCGTCGCTTCACACTGCCGGATACCGCAGATGCGGACAACATCTCTGCTAAAACAGAACACGGCGTGTTAAAACTTCGCATTCCTAAAAAAGATAAGGTGTTGCCGAAGAAGATTACGGTACAGGGATAAACCAAATCAAGCCTGGCTTGGTTGTCTGAAAGGAAACGTAACGCCGCGGTTCACCCGCGGCGTTTTGATGTTTGTTAGTAGGAAATGTATTCGCCAGTTTATGGAATTTAAAGACTATTACAAAATATTAGGCGTTGAGCGTGGAGCAAAAGAAGCCGAAATTAAAACGGCTTATCGTCGCCTTGCGCGTAAGTATCATCCTGATGTGAGTAAAGAATCTAATGCCGAGCAAAAATTCAAGGAAGTTGGTGAAGCCTATGAAGTGTTAAGAGATTCTGAAAAACGCCAAGCTTATGATCAGTTAGGTTCAAATTGGAAGGCGGGTCAGGATTTCAAACCACCACCGGGATGGCAGGGTACTTTCTCTAGTGCAGATTTTTCAGGTGGAAGTTTTTCTGGAGGGGGGTTTAGTTCATCTGATTTTAGTGATTTTTTTGAATCATTATTTGGCGGGAACTTTTCGCAAGGTCGGCCATCAGGTTTTCAAAGTAAAGGCGCAGATCAACATGCAAGCCTATCCATAACTTTGGAAGATGCATTTAAAAATGCAACAAAAAATATTCATTTAAGTAATGGGCGCAATTTGGAAGTTAAAATACCTACTGGCATCACTTCTGGAAAACGCATTCGCCTTGCAGGTCAAGGTACAGCAGGCATGGGTGGAGGACCCAATGGTGATCTTTATCTAGAAATACAAGTCTTACCACATAGTTTGTATAAACTAGAGGGTCGTAATGTTTTATATGATTTGCCTATTAGCCCATGGGAAGCTGTATTAGGTGCACGTATACAAGTTCCAACCTTAGGCGGACGCGTGCAAGCCAAGATACCTGCGGGCTCACAGTCGGGTAATAAATTACGGTTAAAAAAACGAGGCTTACCTGGAAATCCACCTGGTGATCAAATTGTGACTTTACAAATTGTTATGCCAAAAGTGACCACTGAGCAAGACAAGCATTATTATAAAGATATGGCAAACCGTTTTGATTTTAATCCACGAAAGCACCTTTAATACGTATAATTAATTACCGTTGAGTATCAAAAATAGTGACCAAACAATAATGTTTCAGAAGATTATTTATATTCTTGCATTAATTGGGCTTTTGAATCTGTCGCTCAATGCCTCAGCCGAGCTGCCTTCTAGCATCGATAATCAACCATTACCTACGTTGGCACCGATGTTGGAGAAAACTACTCCTGCTGTGGTTAATATTTCTACTACAGGTAAAGTTGTTGTACGCGATCCTTTTTTTGATGATCCGTTCTTTCGCCGTTTTTTTGATATGCCAGAACGACGACGTGAGAGGCGCACTACAGGACTTGGGTCTGGTGTAATCATTGATGCAAAAAATGGTTACATCGTGACAAACTCACATGTAATCGATAAAGCCGAAGACATTGTCGTGACCTTGGAAGATGGACAACGGTTTGATGCCAATGTCATTGGCAAAGACCCCGGTGCCGATATTGCGGTGATTGAAATTGACGCAACGCGATTGACGCAAATTCCATTAGGCAACTCTGACAGTTTACGGCAAGGAGACTTTGTGGTTGCGATTGGTAATCCATTTGGTCTTGGACAAACTGTGACTTCAGGAATTGTAAGCGCACTTGGCCGCAGTGGTCTTGGCATTGAATCATATGAGGATTTTATTCAAACCGATGCCTCTATTAATCCTGGAAATTCGGGGGGTGCGTTGGTGAATTTACGTGGTGAATTAGTTGGCATCAATACCGCCATTTATGGCCCCAGTGGTGGCAACGTCGGCATTGGTTTTGCTATTCCCGTAAATATGGCCAAACGGATTACTGCTCAACTCATTGAGCATGGAGAAGTAAAAAGAGGGCGACTAGGCTTTACCGCACAAGATTTAACCCGTGAACTGGCTGAGGCTTTTGGAACGTCACGCAATAAAGGAGTTGTTGTAGCTCGTGTAGAACCTCAATCTCCTGCAGACAAAGCAGGAATAAAAGTTGGAGATGTGATAATTGCGATAAACGATCGCGAAGTTGAAAGTTCGGCTCAAGTGCGTAATGAAATAGGATTATTGCGGATTGGCACTCGAGTTAAAATTGAAGTATTGCGTGACGGAAAGTCACACATACTGAATGCTTCGGTTGAAGAGCTTGAGACTCAAAGCGTTAGTGGTAAATCACTTAGCGATAAACTTGCCGGCGCAGAATTTAGTGAGGCATTAGAGGATACTAGTCGTGGCATCACAGCTGGGATTGAAGTGGTAAGCGTAAGTGGAAATGCCGCCGCCGCCGGTTTGCGCAAAGGCGATATCATTATCAGTGTGAATAAGCAACGCGTTAAAACAATCAAGGATATGAGAGGCGCAATTAAGAAAAATCCAAAAGCACTATTATTGAATATTCAACGCGAAACACGAGGCTTATTTATTCTGATTCAATAGGTGTAAAAAAAATGGCATATATGAGGCAATTTTTTTAACCGCCCGTGACAGGAGGAAAGAATGCAACCTCATCACCATCTTTTACTGTTTTTGTAAAGTCGGCATATTCCTGGTTCACAGCAACCAATAGTCGCTCCGGGCGATCCATATTATTCGTTGCTAGCTGCCAAATTTTTTCGACAGTAGTGGCTCCTGTGACGGACACCTGATCACTGGGTCTTCCTATAGTTTCACGTAAACTGGCAAAATATATTACGTTTACTGACATCATTAATATAAAGTGGTTGAATGCTATGCGTACCGTTAAAAACTAAATGGTACCATCACATACTAATGAAGACAGAGCAGAAAAATCCGTGAGCAAACTTACGCATTTCAACCAAGTAGGTGAAGCCCACATGGTCGATGTGGGAGAAAAAGCCATCAGCAACCGTCTTGCAATAGCAGATGGACGTATTCGCATGCAAGCCGAGACCCTACAGCTCATTCAAAGTGGTGAGCATAAAAAGGGGGATGTTCTAGGAATTGCACGAGTTGCCGGCATCATGGCGGCAAAGAAAACTGCTGATTTAGTGCCCTTGTGTCATCCACTGTCACTAACTTCGGTGAAAATGGAATTTGAAATTGAAAAAATGCCTGCTGCAATATACTGCAAAGCAACCGTAGAAACCCGTGGCCAGACCGGCGTGGAAATGGAAGCCCTCACTGCGGTGCAAATTGCATTGTTAACGATTTACGATATGTGCAAAGCAGTAGATCGAGGTATGACCTTACAAGACATAGGTTTATTAAAAAAAGCCGGTGGAAAATCTGGCACTTGGGTGCGTGAGGGCTAGCTTACTTTAGCCTCGCGGGAAGATCTGACACTTTGGAACGTAAACGGTAGCACGCTTTCGCCTCGCAACATCCATCCATCACATGGCAAGGTAAAGGGTATGCACGCTATACAAAATAACTTGTAACAAAACGTGTCTTCAGACTTGCAAACCATAGGCTTTCAAACTCCACAAACTTATACTTAGGAATGCGGTCCATACTTTATTGAGACAAACAAATAAAAGAATAGACAGGAGAGCGTCAATGAAAGTGTTTAAATATGTACTCATAGCGGTCACAGTATTAGTCGTGCTTTTTATTGGCGCAGCTGTCTTTTTTGTCGCCACCTTTGACCCCAATGCATATAAAGAACAAATTGTTGCCAAAACAAAAGAGGCTACCGGTCGTGATCTGGTCTTGGCAGGAGATATTGATCTATCTGTATTCCCCTGGCTGGGTTTTTCATTAGGCAGCACACAATTTGGCAATGCACCTGGATTTGGTGAAGCGCCTATGGCCAGTGTTGATGAAGTGGATGTGCGCGTTGCGCTTAGTCCATTGCTTAAAGGCCAAATACAAGCCGCAAAAGTGAAATTACATGGCTTGAAAGTGAACCTGCAAAAAAATGCGCAAGGAGTGACTAACTGGGACGATCTCGTAAAAGAATCAGATAGTGAAAAAGAAGAGGCAGCAAGTTCTAAAACGCCAAAATTTGAATTGGCCATCAATGGTGTAGAAATTACAGATGCTGAGTTATTGTGGCAGGACGATCAAGCAGGCACCAAGATTCAGATCGCACCTTTTAATTTGACAACCGGCAAAATTGTTGACGGTAAACCCACGGACGTGAATCTCGATTTAAAAATGAAGAACTCAGCTCCTGCAGTCAATGCGGATCTTGTATTAGATGCGATTGCCTTGTTTGATTCTAAATCACAAGCACTCAATTTATCTGACTTGGCACTTAAATTAAATGCTACGGGAGAGCCATTTCCAAATGGCGCTGTAGCTGTAAAACTAAATGCAGATGTGGACGGAAATTTAAATAGTCAAGAGTTTACTTTAAACAATACCAAACTAAATATTATTGGAACTGGGGATGCCTTTGCTGATGGCACAATGAAGATTAATATTAATTCGAATATTGTCGCCAATTTACAGACTCAACAATATAAATCAGACGCGATACGTATCGAAGTTGATGGTGAAGGTGAATCTTTGCCGAATGGTAAGTTAAACGCAGTACTGCAAACCGCCTTGCAGATGAATTTAGATAAAGAAACCATTGAACTCTCTTCTTTATCGATTGCCATGGATGAAACGAAACTCAATGGCAATGCCTCAATACAGTCTTTTGAAAAACCCAAGGTAAAGTTTTCTTTGACTTCCGACTTGCTTGACTTGGATAAACTACTACCCACTTCTAGTGCAGAAGAAAAAGCCGAGAGTACGCCTGCAGATGAAAATGAACCGATAGAGCTTCCCACGGAAACTATGCGTGACTTAATTGTCAACGGCGACATTACCGTAGGCACTTTAAAAATTTCTGGTATGACCATGACCAATGTAAAGGCGACGATCTCTGCACAAGATGGCCTATTGCAAGTCACGCCTATGTCCATGAGTCTTTATGACGGGACCATGAAAGGTAAGGCCAGTGTCGATGTACGCGGGAAAACTCCAAAATATGCCTTAGCAACCGATTTAGCCGGCGTGCAAATCGATAAACTTAGTGTAGATTTTCTGGGTGAAGAGCAAGCTTATCTGCGAGGGATCAGCAACCTTTCGCTCGATGTCAATACTACAGGGAATAGTGTTGCTGAACTGAAACGCGCATTGGGTGGAAAGGTAAACTTGAATGCCGGTAACGGAGCCTTGCGCGATAAAGAGCTTGCATCCAAAGTTGAAAAGGCTGCGGCTTTCATGAAAGGCCGGGAACCCAAACCCACTGGTGAAGAAGTGGTGTTCGATAAATTATTTGGCACGTTTAATATCACCAATGGTTTATCTGACAACAAAGATTTTAAATTGGACACCCCACTCATCTTTGCCAACGGTAAAGGCAAGATTGATATAGGACAATCCACAACCGACTACACCCTTTCAGTTGGCTTGTCTGAAGAGCCCGGTAAGTTTGCGATTCCGATTACCATTAAGGGCCCGTTTGATGATTTAAGTTATGGCATTGATTTGCAAGCGGCACTCAAAGCCAAGCAAACCGCTATCGTGGAAGAAAAGAAAGAAGAATTAAAAGAAGAAATTGAAGAGAAAAAAGCAGAAAAGGTTGAAGAACTGAAAGAAAAATTAGGCGATAAATTAAAAGATATAAAGTTGTTCTAATGAAATTATCAAGCTGCACATTGCTTGTGTGGCTAAGCGTAGTTGCAATCGTTCATGCCGCAGAAGTCGGCGTGCGCTACGATAAAGGTACTTACTTTCTAACTGCAGAGTTTGATGTTGGTGCATCACCCGCGCGAGTGATGGAAATTTTAACCGATTATGAAAATATTGCAGACCTGAATTCTGCAATTAAAATTAGTGAACTTTTAGAAACTCCGGATAGCTCGAAAATCCGGATCCGTACCGTGGTACATGATTGTATCTTATTCTTTTGCAGGGACATTGTACGAGTAGAAGATGTGCTTCAGTATGAAAATGAAAAACTTGAAGCAGTTCTAATTCCAATGTTAAGTGATCTGCGATCTGGGTATGCAGTGTGGATACTTGCACAAAACCCGTTTGGCACAACGGTGAAATATGATGCACAAATACAACCCAAATTTTGGGTGCCTCCTATCATTCGATCTTATGTACTGACTAAAAAATTTAAAAAACGTGTCCAAGAAACTGTAGAGCGACTACAAGTTGTTGCAAAAACAGAACGATGAAAACTACATTCAGCAAACAAATTTTGGCATGGTTTGATCAACATGGTCGTAAAGACTTGCCTTGGCAGCGTAATCGAGACCCCTACCGCATCTGGATTTCAGAAATCATGTTGCAACAAACACGTGTCGAAACGGTGATTCCATACTATGAAAAATTTATGCAACAGTTTCCAAATGTAAAACAACTTGCAGATGCACCAATCGATGAAGTGCTGCATCTCTGGACAGGCTTAGGTTATTACGCCCGTGCGCGAAATTTACACTATGCAGCACAACAAATATGCGCGCAATATGGTGGAGTTTTTCCACAAACATTTGATGAAGTCATTGCATTACCTGGTGTGGGTCGATCTACAGCAGCGGCAATTCTGGCATTAAGTTTTAATCAATCGCATGCCATTTTAGACGGCAATGTAAAACGAGTGTTAGCCAGATTTTTTGCAGTGGAAGGTTGGCCGGGTGAACGTGCAATTGAACTGCAACTTTGGAAGCATGCGGAAACTCTGCTGCCTCAAAAAAACATTGCCGAATATACACAAGCCATGATGGATGTAGGCGCAACGGTATGTACGCGCAAAAATCCTACTTGTTTGATCTGTCCCATAAAGATTAACTGTGTTGCCTTTAATCAACAACGCGAGCACGAATTACCGACACCTAAACCTGTGCGAAACTTGCCACAACGTGAAGTTGTAATGGCTATTATTCAAGCTGATCATGAGGCAGTTTGGCTAGAAAAACGACCACCAGTAGGAATATGGGGAGGTTTGTATAGTTTTCCCGAGTTTGCAGATGTGTCAAGCATGCAAAAATGGCTCAAAAATAGTTGGAAAAGTAAACTTTCGGAAATTCTAGAATTACCCACGATCACTCACACATTCTCTCACTTTCGTCTGCATATGCATCCCAAATTGATTAACTTAGACAGAACGCCCATTGGTGTAATGGAAGACGACCTCGGGGTTTGGTATAAAGCCTCTACTCAGAAAATTGGTCTGGCAGCACCTGTGCAAAAGACCTTGCTACAAGTAGTACAACGTAAAAAGGAAAGTACCCATGACGCGCATGGTGCAATGTGTGAAGCTTAATAAAGAAGCCGAAGGGCTCGAATATATGCCTTATCCCGGTGAGCTAGGGCAGAAAATTTATGACAATGTCTCAAAAGAAGCTTGGCAGCAGTGGGTTAGTCATCAAACCATGTTGATGAATGAATATCGACTGACTCCAGTAGACCCTAAAGCCCGTAAATTTTTAGAAGAAGAAATGGAAAAATTCTTTTTTGGGGAAGGTTCTGAAAAACCCAAGGAATTTATCGATCCCAACGCCCAATAACCAGCATATATCAAATACGTATTGACTCCTTATATATGGGTCCGTTTAATAGCGCGCTTCTAGCAAATCCCCGATTCTGGCCTGGTTGCTGGGCCGCGAAGTGGCACGACTGCATGAATGTAAGACGTACGATTCCATGGATGGAATCGGTAGAGTCGAGTCGGGAACATAGACCGAGAGTAACGCAGGAGCAGTTGCCAAGGGTATACAGAGGACCGAAAATTCGAATTTGCAGTCCTTAGAGGAGATGCATTAAAAATTTACAGCGTATGGCCAGGTAGCTCAGTCGGTAGAGCAGTGGACTGAAAATCCTCGTGTCGGTGGTTCGATTCCGCCCCTGGCCACCATTTAAATCAATGGGTTAGAAACCTATCTCTTTCATTCCATTTTCTGGTTCACAAATAGTTCACATTTCAAAGCGATTTTTTTGTTTGCAACAAATGATTCGTAACGGTTAATTAGATCAAAGGTGTAGCCCCTAAATAGAGCATTAATTGTATTTTTTCCGGCAGCTATATCAGCATTGATTTGTACATGCAGTGGAGATATTTATCTAGGGTTCTATGTATTTAGAAGGCGGGGGGTGCAGTCCGGTTGGAGTATGTTTAAATCTTGATTACGTGTCTCCCTCAAAATTTTTTTATAAATTTTTTATTATTTTTTTAATGTCTGCTTTCGGCCAATAGCGGACATCACATATATAATTGAAAATTTCGACGGAGACTCATCCAATGATACATGAAGTTGCTGGAGATATTTTATTAACAAAAGCGCAAGCCATTGCACATGGAATTGCTCCAAACGACCCCTTTAATCAGGGTCTAGCACTTGCACTTCGAAAACAGTGGCCCGCGATGGTCAAGGATTATAGACATTACGCTCACCAGGAAAACCCAAAACCAGGAGAAATATGGGTATGGAGTGGTGTTGGTGGGTTACGTATTTTCAGCTTACTGACTCAGGAAGGTGATCACGAATATAAATCCAAGCCTGGCCATGCGACGTTACCTAACGTCAACCATTGCTTGCGACACTTACGACACGAACTTGAAAAAGGTGAAGTTAGCAGTCTCGCCTTACCGAAATTGGCCACAGGAGTTGGCAATTTGCAATGGAGTGAGGTGTATCCGTTGATTCAAAAACATTTGGAGGACTTGTCGATGCCTATATACATCTATACCACTTTTCACGAGGGTCAGGAGGCAAGCGAAACCGCTCTATGAGAATATATTCCACTTAACCATAGAATTAATTTTATTGTAATAAACATTCTTATCGAATGTCTGATTTCGGCCAAAAGCGGTCATTGCTGCTGACAGCAACTTTTTTGCTGTTGTACTGGTGGGCATGGTACATCACCATAAGAACAATACACGCAACAATCACCCACCTTGGGTTTTAAAAGCGCACCACAAGAGGCACATTCATAATAGTATTGACAAGAATTAGTTGGCATCTTTTCTTTTGACTTTTTGCCACACTCTGGACAAGTGAGTGTTGAAAATAATTGAAGTGAAATTTCAGCCATGTTACTAAATCTGGACTGTCCGCTTTGGTTCGAAAGCGGTCATTTTAAAATAATTAATTTGTGCAACTCACTTAAATTTGTGAATAACTTCTCTATTGGTTAGTTTATTGCCAACCCAAACAACAGCCTTTCTAGCTCCTGCCGAGATGGCTAATTCATGTAAAACGCGCTCTTCCACTTCTGATATACCACTATTTATTTTTTCCATTGGTTGTATAAGCATCAACGGGCGTGGGGTAATCAGCCTTTTTACAAATAGTTTTTTCATACCATTTCTCAAGGTGTCTTCAGCTATACTATATTCTGCAATTAGTTGTTTACCTGTAGTAAATTCTGGTATTGCATCTACTCTTATATGTTTTGCAGTTTTAATATCATGAATTTCAAATCTATTTGCATAGATTTTTACATATACATAATTTTGATCTAACTTAAACATTATGGTTGTGGTGTTTACTTGTCTGCTTTCGGCCACATGCGGTCATTCAATCCATAACCTTGTATTTGTAAATCCGATAGCCTTATAATCGTTCAAATCCATCCGGCTCCCAGCCTTTCTTTAATAGAGCGTCTAGTAACAGCGCCATATTGATGCCAATTGGGTCATTGATCGAATCAGAAATAGGCAGTAAAAATTCTTTTACTCCACCTTCATATTTCAGAATATATTCTTTTGCTTTCTCAATGTCTGTAAATGG
>JBFGJY010000003.1:0-81742 GCA_041576975.1 Gammaproteobacteria bacterium
CTAAGCGCTCTCGTTAATGAGTTAAGTCCCCTGATTAGCCAATTAATTAGTATTTAAAAAATTTGTTTTTTTTAACATCAAGATAAATTATGTTACTTGAAGGGTTATTAAACTTGCCTACATGGGGTTATCTCGGAATAAGCATGCATTAAATAACAATGTAGCGCTAGCCGAGAACCCCTATACCCTTGTCAGCGTCAATAAGACAAAGGCACCTCAAGAAAGCGAAGGTAATGATTGGTACCAATACATCGTAGAACGTGATGGATCTACTATGGTTGGCTATATGCGTGGAACATTACTTTAAGTAACAGAGTATGCCAAAGACAATGTCGAGAAGTTGAATTTTTGCTTTGGTACACACACAAATTTATTTATATATCGCGACCAAATAAAAAAGACGCTTAAACCTAAAAGTTGATTACCAAATAAGTTTAACGATCACTTGTATAAACGCCTGCTTACGGCCAATAGCGAACATTCACAAACCCAGAAATATACTCATATAGCAACAAATGACAAGGCCAGAATGAAGCGTCAAAACACACATGGTGCAGAGCATATCTATTGTTAGCTGTTATAATCTAGAAAATATCTTAAGCCATAAATTTAATTGTGGCCATAATTATGAATAGATATGAAATCGAAAATGATTTTATTAGCAATAGTAGCCACTGTTTCACAATCGGGATGGGCTGGTTCTTTACATCCTACTGGTATTGAGGTCCAACTTTATGCAGACGCCGGTCCTGGCATTTACTATGATCAATATTTCAATCGTGGTGACAAGCTAAAAAAGTCTTATATATATTTTCCTACTGTGTCTGCTTATGAAGCCTACAGCAAAAGGCTCAGAGAAGAGAGTTTTAAAGAGACTGATGATGGGAGCACTGCAAAGTCTTATGACGAAAGTTCTGAGAAAACAGAAAACTAATCTCAAGCACCTAGATTTCACTACAACGAACTTTTGGCTAAAGGCAAATCATTAAAAAGTTTAACCGTATAACTCAGAAGCCTAGTGTTCAATACAGCAACATTGTATAAATGGATTATATCTTGATTGTATGTCCGCTTTAGGTCGAATGCGGTCATTAAGGTGACATACAGTTAACAATTTACAAAACTATAACTTAACTAAGGACATGGGTTTGGTTGTTGTTGATGTAATGCTTCAATTTCTTCCAGCAGCTCATCTGAAATTTCTAGATTAATGCTGTTAATATTTTCAGATAATTGTTCCAAATTTGTAGCTCCAATAATATTTGCAGTAACAAACGGTCTAGAATTTATAAATGATAAGGCCATTGTTGTTGGAGAAAGTCCGTGTTGTTGTGCAAGTTCAACATATGCTTGTGTTGCTTTAACACCCTGATCATTGTTATACCGATCAAAACGTTGAAACAAAGAAAGCCGTGCGTTTGCAGGCGCATTACCACCTAAGTACTTACCCGTTAATACACCAAATCCCAATGGCGAATACGCAAGTAAGCCTATGTTTTCACGATGCGATATTTCTGCCAGCCCTATTTCAAAAGTTCGATTCAATAAGTTATAGGGATTTTGCACACTCACAACTGATGGCCAAGAGTTTGCCCGTGCATAAAATTGATACTGCATTACGCCCCAGGGGGTTTCATTGCTGATGCCCAAATGTCTAACCTTGCCTTGCTCCACCGCCTTTACTAAACAAGCGTAAGTATCTTCTATTGCAATTGAAGTATCCGTCTCTACATGTGAATAACCGAGCTTGCCAAAGTAATTTGTGTTTCTTGCCGGCCAATGCACCTGATATAAATCGATATAGTCCGTTTGCAGTCGTTTTAAACTTGCATGTAAAGCAGAGTTTATATGTTCGGGCATTAGCTGCGGACCATCTCGTAAATACGGCATCATTCCAGGCCCAGAAACTTTGGTGGCTAATATAACTTGATCACGTAGACCACTCTTTTTAAACCAACTTCCAATATATTCTTCGGTTCGCCCTTGCGTTGGCTCTAGTGGTGGTACTGGATACATCTCCGCCGTATCAATAAAGTTCACACCTTGTGCCAATGCATAGTCTAGTTGGGAGTGAGCTTCATTTTCAGTGTTTTGTTCACCAAAAGTCATCGTGCCCAGGCAAATCTTACTTACTCTTATCCCGGTATTACTAAGTTCACTAAATTGCATACATTAAAAGGAAAAGGTCACATAAAAAGAGTTAGTACACCCGTATATCCATAAAGGCGGTTGTGAAAAATTTCTCCATTAGCAAAGAAACCTGCTAGAGGAAAATCACCTAATTCTTCTTGAATCATTTTAAGTTCCTCTGAGTTTTCTCCAAACTGATAGCGTCCCCGTCCCAAACAGGTGTAGTACACACCGCCACGCGGGTTAGTTTTGATGCGCGACTTCATTATTCTTAACATGCGCAACATGTCCTCTCTAGCACTGTTGCCATCACGTCGACAGAACATAAATTTACTACCTTCGTATAAGTAATCACCTACTGCAATTATTTTTTCGTTTTCATCAAACCCGATGATGTTTCTAACCAAATAGTCTCCTGTATCAGAATACTCGATAGGGAGGCCAGCAAATATATAACCTGCGATTTTATATAAATCTTTTGCTAAGACTTCTCCTATGTCCTCTCGAAATACTTCAAGAGCAGGACGATGATCTAGTTCAATAAGTAAATTACGATCAGCTTTTGTAATAATATGTTGCTGGTCTAAAGGTGTGCACCCTTGTGTATGTCCTACGATAGTGCCCACTTGCGGTGAGAAAAAAATACCCGATACACTTCCGCTAATTACCTCTTTAGCGATTTGATGATTCTGATAGTTTGATGAGGTTAAACCACCAACTAAATATGCTGCAGGAACAGTTTCCGAAATCTTTTCAATTATGTTTGGCGTAATAGGGTTACTAGGGTCGCCATGGATTATCCCAACATGCGGTAGTTCTTCCTTGCAGTAACTGGAAATCTGTTCAAGTAATTGTTCTTCGCTCAAATCATTCGCGCCAATAATCGCAAAATTTTTAGTCTCAATATCTGCCAGCATTACTACTAAAGCTGCTTCATCATAGTACTCAGCTCCAGTGCTACATAGCCCGATACCCACTGTACCAACCCAATTTGTAATCCCAGTATCTTGCTTAAGTCGACCTACTATATTTTCTAAGTCATTACCAAGTGTGTCACTGGCATATATAAATCCCAATTGAAACTTTCCTCGAACATCGCCAAGTTGTCGCAAACAATTATTTACAAGTTCACGTGCGGGTTGCCCAGATGCGATTGCAAGTTGAAACTCTTCTGTCATGTAACTTGGTCTTTATGGCTATTTTTTTAACCTACCTGCCATTTTAAGTTGGTACGTTTTTTCCACTAGCATTTTTATTATCGGTGTTAGTAAAGTTTCCATTGCAAACACCATCTTTTCTGCAGACATAACAAGTTGGTTAGGCTGATATTAAATAAATTTTCAATTTTTTTCGCGTAACTCATCAATGCTCAAAGTAAACTTTTCAGGACGACGTATGTGCAAAATGACTACGCTTTCATGTAGTGCTGGTATTTCTTGCACATCAAAAGGATTAGTTGTATCAACGATAGGTGCGTGTTGAAAATTAACGTCTGTACGAGAAAATTGAGGTGAAATATTAGTAACATAGTCGGGCGTGCGGCGTACAATGATGTTGACTCCACATCTGTATGCGAATAGCCGCGTTCGACACTACCACAAACGATTTTTTGAATCCATTCCAGATTCATTGTTGGCGCCACGCCTACTAATGGAGCTACATGCTGTGCGATATTAAAATTTTCTGTAATTAAACTGCCATGCAGTCCCTCATAAAATAAAAGGTCACTATTCGGTGCAATTGGTTCCCACAGAGTAAATGCACCACGACTCAAATCAGGATAAGCCGCTGCTGCTTCCTCACTATGCAGATATAACCACATCTGACCTGTTTCAGATTCACCATGGTCGCAAAACAATTGACCTAACCGATCAAGCAGATTGCCATCCGGTGAAAAATGCGTCATGCGATGGCCAAATAAATCTGGAAATATTATGCGTTCATACATCTCGGCACGCGTAAACTTGTAGAAAATATCACCCTCAATCACCACAGGATTAATGCCAATATCTGTGAATATGTGTTCAAATGCCTCGCAAACAGTTGAAGTACCTACGCCAGAGGATCCAGTGACAGCGATGATCGGATGTCACGCAGACATAGGTTTATCCCCTATTCAAGATCGTGGTTGTTTGCACTGCTTGCGTTAGCAAGTCTAATCATACTAATCAGGGGCACGGTTGTTGCCTCCAGACAATCACTTTACCGATATCTAGAACTAAAAATAAATTCATGGTCCTAACGAATAAAAATAATTTCTATTAGTCTATAGATTGGTTGTAATTACATCCATGGTTTAACAAAGCGTGTTAAAATAATTTAACAACTACATGTAACCTCAGTGTTACCACCAACCATCGAGACCTGGTCTTAAGGTAGGAAACTCAATACCCGATATTCTGATGTTTGATAATACTTAAAGGACTATGAGTGTAATCAGGAGAATGTGTTGATCTCGGCACAACAATATACGCGTGAATTCGTTAGCCGATTTATTCCCTACTTAAACTGGTTGGGCGAATTAAAAGACCCATCTATTGTATGGAAAGATTGTGTTGCAGGATTAACTGTAGCGCTGGTATTAATTCCGCAGTCGATGGCATATGCCCAACTCGCGGGTCTGCCCGCTTATTACGGTCTTTATGCATCGTTTTTGCCCGTCATTGTTGCATCGCTGTTTGGTTCCTCTCGCCAATTACAAACAGGTCCTGTTGCAGTAGTTTCATTAATGACAGCCGCCGCATTAGAACCTCTAGCGGCAGCAAACCCAGAAGGTTATTTGGTTTATGCGGCAGTGCTTGCGATCATTGTAGGCATTTTTCAAATGTCGTTAGGCTTGTTACGCCTTGGTGTATTGGTGGAATTTTTATCTCACCCAGTCGTAATTGGTTTTACAAACGCTGCTGCAATTATTATTGCTGCATCTCAAGTATCTAAACTTTTTGGGGTATCTGCAGAAACTGGCCATCATTTTTATATAACGATTTGGAATGTATTAGTTGAGGCATCTAAACACTCACACTTTCCAACATTAGCGATGGGCATTACTGCCATAGCAATCATTTTCGGGCTAAATCGCTTTGCTCCTAAATTACCAGCTGTACTTACAGCGGTTGTGGTTACAAGTCTTATTTCTTTATTGGTCGGGTACGAAACATTAGGCGGAAAAGTGGTTGGCAATATACCTGCAGGCTTGCCTGCTATTTCTGTACCTAGATTTGATATGTCGATCATGATTGATTTGATAGGAAAGGCCATTGTTATTGCGGTAATCGCTTATATGGAGGCCATCTCCATCGCTAAAGCTATTGCAGTTCAAACTCGTCAACGCATAGATGCCAACCAAGGCCTAGTAGGACAAGGCTTAGCAAATATTGTCTCTGGATTCTCTGGTGCTTATCCTGTGGCGGGTTCCTTTTCACGTTCCGCGGTGAATATGGCAGCAGGTGCCAAAACAGGTTTTGCTGCAATCTTTACTGGTTTAATTGTCGCGATGTCCTTAATACTGTTGTACTTCAGTCAGTATTTATATTATTTACCACAGGCCACCTTGGCGGCTGTAATCATCTCTGCAGTAATTAACCTGGTTCGAATAAAACAAATTAAATATGCATTTCGTGTACATAAACATGATGGTTTTATTGCCATACTTACTTTCGTGTTAACACTAATTTTGGCACCGCATTTAGAACAAAGCATCTTTGTTGGCGTAGTTTTGTCGCTAGGTCTATTTATGTATCGAACCATGCATCCACACATATCCGTGTTGTCAAGACATGCAGACGGCACACTACGTGATGCGCAAGTTAACATTCTTAAAACTTGTCCACATATATCTGTATTGCGCTTTGAAGGACCGTTATTTTTTGCTAGTGCAATGTACTTTGAGGCAAAGGTGCTGGAGCGCGTTGCAGCTAAACCAGATCTCAAGTTTATTATAATTGATGCCGAAGCGATTACAGATATTGATGCGACCGGTGAAGACATGCTTCACCAATTGTCGTTGCGTCTGGTTACCTTGGGTATCGAATTAGTATTTGCACGTACCAAGCGTCAAGTCATGGATGTATTTGTGCGTACAGGATTTGCTGGGCCCGATTGGCATGATCACTTCTACCGATCTGATAAAGCTGCTATTGAATTTGCCTGGAAAAACATCAGTGATTGTGAAGAAGAGGCTTGCCCGCTTGCCACTGAGCATGAGTGTCCTGCAAGACGCTTAACACTGCTTGATAAAGAAACGGTAAATTTTTAACCGGTTTTTTTATACACCTGAGCAAAAACTTGATGACCAAGTTTTTCGCCACGGCGCTCAAACTTCGTTTGCGGGCGTTGTTTAATTAAATTAGAGTTGCCGACGTTCTTAAACAAATTGCATCGCACTATGCTGTCTTGAATATGACTTGCATAGGGCTGCCAATCTGTCGCTATATTTAACTCCCCTTCACGGACGAGCTTTCTGGCAACAAGTTGTACAAATTCAGTTTGCAGTAAGCGCCTTTTATGATGACGTTTCTTTGGCCAAGGATCGGGAAACCATATCAACACCGAAACAAAACTCTTTGCTGCAATATGCTCCTGCAATAATGTAACCACATCCATGTTTATCACGCGCACATTGATAAGCTCAGCTTCCGCTACCATTCTTAATAGAGAACCAATCCCAGGGCGATAAACCTCAACACCTAAAAAATTTAAATTCGGGTGTTGTTTAGCAAGCAACGTTAACGCTTCACCATTTCCAAAGCCAATATCGAGAACAATTGGGTTTAAATTACTAAATATACTTTGTAAGTCGAGCAGCTTGTCTGTAACTTCGATTCCATAGATAGACCAATAGTTTTCAATAGCCATTTGCTGACCTTTTGTGATACGGCCTTCACGACGAACGAAACTACGAATTACAGAAGAGGGTTTTTGCAAGAATGTGTTTAAAGGCGAT
This sequence comes from Gammaproteobacteria bacterium, assembly GCA_041576975.1. Taxonomy (GTDB): domain Bacteria; phylum Pseudomonadota; class Gammaproteobacteria; order UBA4575; family UBA4575; genus JBFGJY01. Next base: position 7,073 of record JBFGJY010000003.1, read on the forward strand.
TACATAAAAGAGCCATCAATCGGTGATGAAGCAGATGCAAAGCGGCGTCTTGGCATACGCCCCGCAAGAAAAGCCTGGCGACCAGCTTCAATTGCAAGCTTCATTGCCGAGGCCATTAATACCGGTTGTTTGGCTTCAGCAATAGCTGTGTTCATCAAAACACCATCACACCCCAGCTCCATCGCAACGGCTGCATCCGATGCAGTACCTACACCCGCATCTACTAAAATGGGCACGCTGGCATTTTCTACGATGGTGAGAATATTGTAAGGATTGCGCACACCTAGGCCGGAACCGATGGGCGCTGCCAAAGGCATTACTGCAACACAGCCCATTTCTTCTAATTGTTTGGCCACGATTGGGTCATCATTAGTATATACCATGATTTGAAAATCTTCTTTTATTAAAATCGTCGCAGCATTCAAGGTTTCAACCACATTCGGGTACAATGTTTTTTCATCGCCGAGCACTTCAAGTTTTACCAAAGCATGGCCATCTAATAACTCTCTAGCTAAACGGCATGTACGCACCGCATCTCTAGCACTGTAGCAACCAGCAGTATTGGGAAGAATTGTAAATTCACTGGGTGGAATTACATCGAGCAAATTGGGTTCATTTTTGTCTTGCCCGATATTGGTTCTGCGTATTGCAACCGTAACAATCTCCGCACCACTGGCCACGATTGCTGCACGTGTTTCTTGTAAATTTTTATATTTACCAGTTCCTACCAGTAAGCGTGACGCATATTGTTTTCCAGCAATGATGAGTATGTCTTCACTATCACTTATTAAACTGGCTGGCATTGGGTTTACTGTCATAACGTTAGTTTTATGTTACATTTTTGTAAGGAATTAACAATCTGCTTTTAAAGCTATATATCAATGTCAAATGGCTGGACTGACAATTTAGTTAATTTATTAATTCTAGCCTTGCTGCCTATATATGTAGGTGTGCACACATATTTTCTCCCTGCGTCTTTAAGTATAGGTGGTATCGCAGACGCCGGATTTGTCTCTATCATAACACTCACATTCATCGCCGCTGGCTTTGTCACTTTATTAACACTTATTTTTAACCCACTCTTCTTGGACACTTCAAGATTAACGGCAGCTGCCTCCTCTTATGTAGTACTCATCTATTTTCTGCACGAGGCAGACATGCACCGATTATTAACCATAGAGGACGTAACCCACGGTAAATTTTACACCATGGAAAATGTACCTATGTGGCAAAAAATAATTGCCGCACTGTTGTTAGTCCTTTTAGCAATTTTTCTCGTTTATTTATTATTTAAATATGCGCGTTTGATCTGGGCAAAAATACGCGCTTTCGAACCCTGGGCGGTGGCATTTTTTCTGTGGTTTGTGGTGCTGTTGATATCGCAACTAAGTGATAAATCAGGGTTGAATCACACGCATATAGGAAGGGTAATTCAGGAGTGCAGTGAGTGCTGGGGCGCCATTTTTATATTTCTTGCAACGATTCAGATAATTCCTACCCTTAAGCAACGCACACCTATTCAATATGGCGTAACAGCGTACGACGTAATGCGCAACCGAGAGATGTAGATTGTCTCAACCACCGCCTATAGCTTGAATGATCTCCACACGATCACCAGCTTTAAGCACATATTGAGCAAACGAGCTGCGCACCACTAGCTCCTGATTAACCTCAACCGCAAGACGTTGATCTTTCATACCTAGTTCAGCAATCAGTCCTTCTGTGGTAAGGCCTTCAGAAATCTCTTTTTTATTGCCATTTAATAAAATTTGCATAGTTTCTTTATGTCAAACAGTTTGCTTTAGTAGTGGCTATAATCTGTGAACACCATGAATAGTTCAACATCTAAAAATTACTATGCGATATGACGTTCTTATAGTAGGCGGTGGGTTGATTGGCATGCTGACTGCTCGTGACTTGCAAATGGAAGGTTTTAACGTTGCCCTGGTAGAGAAAAATCGACTAGGGGGTGAATCTAGTTGGGCTGCTGGTGGAATACTTTCTAAGCTATACCCTTGGCAACAAAGTGATGAGATGCAAAAGCTTATCGCTCAAGGGCAAGCGTCCTTTCCTGCGTTTATAGCGGAGTTAAAAGATGAAACAGGAATAGATGCGCAGTTGTTACATAGTGGCATGATTATTGTTGATATAGATGAAAAACAAACTGCGCTTACTTGGTCTCAGAAAAACCAAACTAAAATTGAACTCGTTGATCGCAAGCAGATTGATCAATTTGAACCAAACCTAGAAAAAAATATCAATTTAGCATTACATATACCCTCAGTGATGCAAGTGCGACCCCCATTATTAATAGAGGCCGTACAACAATCTTTAATTGTACATGGCGTGCAAATTTTTGAAGGAGTAACAGCAAACAATTTAGTACTACAATCCAAAAAGGTAATAGGTATACAGACTAATCAAGAAATGATGTTTGCTGATCAAGTCGTTATTTGTAGTGGAGCTTGGACGCAACGACTTTTGAATAACGCCGGTTCCCTAGCTACAGATATTGAACCCGTACGAGGTCAAATGTTGTTATTTAATACCAAACAAAAATTACTGTCTCATATTATAGTAAAAGACGGGTTCTATCTTATTCCTCGTAAAGACCGATACTTATTGTGTGGTAGCACGGTGGAATATGTAGGATTTAACAATGCTGCAACTCTAGAAGCTAAAGACCTTTTGAGATCACAGGCAAATCAGCTATGTCCCGCACTGGAGGATGAAGAAGTCGTTAAACACTGGTCGGCATTACGACCAGGCACTACTCGCGAGGTCCCCTATATTTGTGCACATCCAGAATTTGAGGGACTTTATATCAATGCTGGACATTTCCGCTATGGCATCGTAACGAGCATTCCTACCGCTAAATTGGCTTCTGACCTTATTGCCAATAAGCTTACTGCATCACAAATCTCGGCCTATACATGGTAGAAAATAGATTCATTCACTACTAAACAAGGCCTTAGATGCATAAATAGACTTTGTCTAAATTATGGCTATAATTTATCCATGGACGTGAAAGCTGAATTTCCAAAGACTCGAGCTGAAGTTGTATCGTTATTGCGTGAATACAATATCACCCCCACACATCAACGCATCAAGATTGGTAAGGTCTTATTTACCCGTCCACAGCATTTGTCGGCCGAACAGGTGTTAGCGGCAGTAAACCAGGGCGATGATGAAGTATCCAAGGCAACCGTTTATAACACGCTTGGATTGTTCGCCGAACACGGCTTAGTTCGTGAAGTAATCGTGGACCCATCCAAAGTATTTTACGATTCCAATCTAAGCAAACATCATCACTTGTATTATTCAGATTCGGGTGAACTCGAAGACATCGCGGACGAACATGTCGAGATTGCGAAATTACCAGAATTACCGGAAGACATTCAGATCGAAGATGTGGATGTCATCATCCGTGTGCATCGTTGCTGATTACAGATATACAAGCTTTTTCCTAACGCGCTATTATTCTCGAATTAGTGCCGGGGTAGCTCAGTTGGTAGAGCAACTGATTCGTAATCAGTAGGTCGGGTGTTCGAATCACCTCTCCGGCACCACACTTGCATGCGGGTATTGCATGCAAATCAAGATCGGCGAAGCGACACTTGTCAAGAAATTTTACCGCTTATCTGGATTTTTAGTCCGTTTGATTCTGTAACTTATTTTTACAATTTGTTTATTTCTTACCCTTTCATAACCAAGAGAGAGTCAAGGAAAATTCATGTCGAGTAGCAAGGAGCGCAGGTCTGGTGCTGACCGTAGGCAAGCACCAACGATTAAATATTTTCCAATATTAGATTCCAAAAGGCGTTATATAGAAACTGACCGTAGAAGCGGCATTGAACGTCGCACGGATCCACGCACAACCTTACAGTTCATCGATGCGAAAGAGTTTTTGACGAAGCTAGGTGATCTAGAAGATTGAGGATTTTAAAACTTACTCAATTAAGTGCCCAGATTTTACAAAAATTAAACATCCTTCTCTTGTAAACGGCGTGTGACAGCTATTAGGTGGATTCCTCAGCCATGTGCCTTGTGGGTATTTGCCAAATTCATCTTCAAACGTGCCTTCTAAAACAAAGATTTCCTCACCGCCAATATGTGTGTGAGCTTGAAATAACGTATTGGCACTCCATTTTACTAAAGCTACATGTTCACCGTTGTATTCATGCAGTGGCATCACTGTAAGACCTTCTACTAAACCTGGAAGCCACGGTTGCTTGCGTGTTTGTATATTTATTTGTTGTGTGTCGTTAGCTTGAAACTGCTGTAGTTTTACAAAGATAGTGCAACCCTCTTGGCTATATGGTGCATGCTTAGAGCCAGCTGGATTACGTAAATAACAGCCTGCATGATAGTGGCCATAGTTGTCAGAAAATGTGCCTGCTAGCACAAATATCTCTTCGCCATTGACATGCCTGTGTGGCGAAAAAGTACTACCAGGTAAATATCGCACGACCGTTGTAACGGGTTCGGAATCACCTTTTAATCGTTCTAGCCGCCGCCGCAATATGCCATCTGCTTCGGATGTTTCCCAATCCATATTTTCGGTTTCAATTACAACGCGTTGACTGCGATCTGCATTGAGTTCTTGTATGGCTTCCATAATTTAGATATATATGATTTTGCTTCATAAATTATGAGTTTTACACATTCAAATTGACTGCCTGAATTAAATTGCAAGCTTCTTCCTATAAAATATTATTACTCATGCTCTTATCAATAGCAGCGATTTTATTTGCAGTAGGTTTAAGCGCGCCTATTATTACCTTTAAAAAATTTATCTTTATACAAAATACATTTTCCATTCTTTCGGGCACGTGGAACCTATTAAAAGAAGGTCAGCTATTTTTATTCGTGATCATCACTTTGTTTAGCATCATATTACCAATATTTAAACTTGGTTTACTAACTAAGCTTGTATATAGCTCGTCATCGGTAAGTTCTGTTACAAATAAAACGCTTGCCCTTGTACACAATATTGGAAGGTGGTCCATGCTGGATGTTTTTGTGGTAGCGATACTTGTAGTCGTAGTAAAACTCGGAGCTATTGCCGATGTAGAAAAACACATTGGCTTATATGCGTATGCTGCATCGGCCCTTTTAATCATGTTTATTACAAGCAAGGTCGTTAAAATGCAAAATGCCGATTTGGTGCAGGATAGGTAAGTTAACAATTGTGCAGAAACCAGGCGTGCATTTACACTTAGGTAACAAGATGGTTAAAAGCACTTAGTGCAGCTCGAGCACTTTCCCCCTGCTTCAACGACAATCTGGTTTTCTCGATTATAAGTAACATCACCAGCTGCAAAAATACCTTGCGCCCAGGTATCGCCTTTTCGATCAACTTTTATTTGTTATCGTTCGATCGCATCGACTATATCGATCATAAAATCTGAAATTGGATATAAGAGCATTGCAAACTAGTTACCTGCATTGCATGTATCTTAATTGTTTTTAAAAGTTTTTCTAAATGGTTGCAACAACAAGCGGTCTAACCAAAGATCACGTTTAGTTCTAAAATATTCAATGCCTATCGTCATATCTAGATGGCCAGCTTGTGGTTGAACACGATAGGTTTTAAACAGGTAATCCCACCAAGGGAGATTAAAACCAAAATTACTACTGGTCTCAGCAGGAATTGCAGAGTGATGTACGCGATGCATATCTGGGGTTACTAAGAAATAACGCAACACCTGATCAACTCTTTTGGGAATATAAATATTTGAGTGATTGAACAAAGAAGTTGCGTTCAATAAAATTTCAAAAATAATGACTGCGGCAATAGGTGTGCCCAGCATGAGCACAACAGCTATCTTTATAATTGTTGACAATATTATTTCAATTGGGTGAAACCGAGCCCCTGTCGTAACGTCAAAATCAAGGTCTGCATGGTGTATGCGATGTATTCGCCATAAATAGTTAACATGATGAAAAACTAGGTGTTGAAGATACAAAGCAAGATCCATCACTACTACAGCGATGGTAATTAACTGCCACATTGGCAAATTTACATGGTTTAGGATCCCTAAATTTTGTTGTTGCGCTATTGCTGCCATGGCTACCGCTGCGAATGGAATAGCTAACCTTGTAATTAAAGTGTTTAACAAAGTGATACTAAGGTTATTTACCCACCGAACACTCTTCGAATATTGCGGGACTCGACGAGGCGCGGCCAGCTCCCATACTGCGAAAACTGCAAATACAAAGATAAAGCTAGCTAGACGAACTAGCGCTTCTTGCTCATATAGTAAATCAAACTGCATTAAACCCTTCTAGTAACAACTGGTGGTGTTGTCAATAAGAAACCTATAAAAATAAGATTTTAAATATAAAAATTGGAATGATATTGAAAATCAAAGCTGTTAATTTTGGATATCACACACAATAGATTGGTAATTTGATAAACCAATAAACGTAGATCGTAGGTGAAGCTTGGAAGGCACTTGCAGCACAAGAAATCTTTAAAGGGTGCCGTCCTTGGCGTGGGGACTTCCTTATACTTAATATGACATGCTTTGCATGAATAAGTTCTACTATAAGACTTATACATGTAGACCGACTTCACATTTTTGAATCCTTATTTAACGGCCTGTCTGAGGCAGAAATTTGAATTAATTGTGCAATGTTATAGTTGCTATTTGTTATTGAAAACAAGTGCAACATGGTGAAGAGATTACGAAAATTAAGGTTATATTAAGCTTATAATTTGCACAGGAACTAAGTAAAACTAACTTATGTCATAGAGTTACAACATGATTTTCACTCGCTATCTCTATTGCAGTATAGTGTTGTCAAAAGTATCCTAATACATCTTTGGGGATTAGATGCCAAACTAGTAATTAATATAGAAATGCAATGTATCAGCTACTTTTAATCTTGTTAATTTGTGCACTAATTAGTGCGTGCAGCAGTTCCTCATCTGGAGGGATGCCTAAAATTCCTAGTACTGAATCTAGCTCATCATCCTCTAGCGAATCGGAAAGTTCATCTGAATCATCAAACGAGCAAACTCAAGCCAGCCAAGAAAGTGAGTCCTCTGAATCATCAAGCGAGCAAACTCAAGCCAGCCAAGAAAGTGAGTCCTCGGCACAAGAAAAGGATTCCTTGAGTAAAGAGCAGCAAGGGGGCGCGCCTGCGAACGCTCAAACTGAGGAAGAAATGGTAGCGGTATTAGATAAAAAGCTCGAGGAAGAACTACAAAAATATGATGAACAACTGCATGGTGAACTTGAAAAGGCTGAAGCCGAAAAACAAGCTCAAGCGGCACAGCGTGAGGCGATGCAGCAACAAGGTGATTTAGATTCAGAAGAAGATGCAGAGGAAGGCGACCTTGAAGGAGGGCAAGAATCAGCGGGAGAACAGGAACCAGCGGGAGAAGATGAACAACTAGCTAAAGCGGACGCACAACAAACTCAATCAAGTGCTGGTGCACAAAATGAAGAGGGTGATAATAAATCGAGTTCCGGCAATCAGCGTAAAGGCTCTCGCGGTGCTGCGCCAGACGATATCCCCAGTGGTGATGATGACGATGTAGTTGCAAGACAGCTTCGGGAAGCCGCCGAAAAAGAACAAGACCCTGAACTTCGTAAAAAGCTTTGGGAAGAATATCGAAAATATAAAAAACAACAAGCAAGTGCTGAAACTACAAACCCAAGTATACAACAATGAATATCTATAAGAACTATTTTCCCTATTTATTAATTATTATCTTGATCATCAGCTTTCAGTTTATTGGATGCGCAACTACTACAGTTAAAGTAAATGATGAAGAGGAAATAGAATCCGAAACTACACAGCTTCAAGATAGCAAGTTATTGGATGTTGGGATTTTAATATTTGAGAAAGGTGAAGTCACCGAGAAACAACAAGAAAAAGAGGGCGTGCATGAAGATATTCGTAAAGCCGAATCACGCTATATAGCCTTCCATCTAAAAGAAACCATGCAGCGCGCAAATGGCTGGGGCGCAATTCGCGTGTTGCCTACAAAATCACATATTGCTGACGTCATCGTGCAAGGCACTATCATTACTTCGAATGGAGAGAAATTGGTTTTGCAAATCCAGGTTGATGATAGTACTGGTCAATTATGGTTCGAAAAAACCTATAAAGCCTCTGCAGATGAAGAATCGTATAGATCTGTCAGACCAGGAAGAGAGGTTTACCAATATGTCTACAATCGAATTGCAAACGACATTTATAGGCATCGCAAAAAGTTAACCGATAAAGAAAGCATTACGATTCGCAATACCTCAGAACTACGCTATGCATCAGATATCTCGCCGGACCCATTTTCAAATTACATTACATCTGATCCGAATGGCCAAAGTACTATTACGCGATTACCTGCTGATGATGACCCAATGCTGGGACGCGTGCGGAAAGTCAGAGAACGTGAATTCTTATTCATCGATACTATTAATGAGCACTACTCTAATTTTTACGATCAAATGTGGGATCCATATGAAAATTGGCGTAAATATTACTTAATTGAAGCTGAGCAAAGACGTACGGTGGAACGTCGTGCAAATCAAACTAAATTTGTTGCGGCTTTGATAATGGTTGCCGGATTATTTAGAGGTCCTGGCTTATTTACCACGGGCGCGCTTTTATTTAAATCTGGCATGGATATTAGCGATGAAGCAGAAATTCATAATGAAGCCATTCGCGAGCTTGGAGATTCACTGCAAGCCGAGGTTAGTCCTATGGTTGTTGAAATTCAAGGTCGTACGGTTGAACTTACAGGGTCCATCGAAGAGCAGTACCAAAAATGGCGCGAGCTATTACGTGAAATTTATTTGAATGAGACAGGCTTCGCCTTCGAAGATAGCACAATAGACAACGCCCAGCTTTAAATAGCCAAGCAATTCGCATGCACATAGTATGCAAGCACTATTGCACCAAATTTAATTAATAACATAGCTTAGTTTTTTTCATGCTATGCATAAAAATGATTCTACTCCAATTAAAGCGATCGATTTTAAATCGCTGCAAGAAAAAACTGGTATTGATTCTGAATTCGAACAAACATTAGTAACGAAAAAATTAATAGTTTGGCTTGTTTTTTTATTTATTTTTGCAAGCGGCATTGGTGTATTTTTATTTCTACCAAACTACGTTGCAGAAAAACAGGCGCCTCCACCAATTTCTACCGAAATTCAAAGTCAGCCACCTCAGCCAGTTAAGATTCCTGAGCCAGTTAAAATTCCTGAACCAGCTGTACAAGAAACACCAAACATATCTGCAGAGGAACTTAATGCACTTAAATTGCAAGCTGAAAATTTGCTACTGCAAGTAATAAAAAAACAAGAGGCACTAGAATCACAAGGTGTTAAAAAATGGGCGAATGACGAATTTTTACAAGCTGTATCCTTAGGGGCTACAGGTGATGAGCATTTTCGCAAACAGCATTTTAATGAGGCTATTAATGCCTACGAGCAAGCTATCGATGCATTACAGCATTTAGAAGAACTAATTGCTCCCACGCTTGCTAAACACTTACAACAAGGAGAGCTTGCCTTGACTCAAGGCGAGAGCGATGCAGCTGTTTATAACTTCGAACTTGCTAAAGAGATCGATGCACATAACATACAAGCACAAAATGGCTTAAAACGTGCTGAAACCATTGAAGAATTATTTACATTACTGGAAAAAGGCGGCAACTTAGAAGCTGCAAACCGTCTTGCTGATGCTAAACAATCCTATCAGCAAGCAATTAGTTTAGATCCACTATCAAGCGAAGCCAAAGCTGCAATGAACAGGGTTATAGCTCGTTTAAAAAAAATTGAACTTTCACGCTTATTAGCGCGTGGCTATTCTTCATTAGAAGCAAGACAATATGGAGATGCACGCAGTGCGTTTATATCAGCTCAAAAATTAGCGCCAAGTTCTAAAAAACCAAAACAGGGTTTAATTAAAGTAGAACAAGCAGTACGCAATGAGAAAATCTCTTCTTTAACTGTTGAGGCTAATCATTTTGAAAGCAACGAAGAATGGGCATATGCTGTACAAAGCTACCAACAAATACTTGCATTATCACCCAATGCAACATTTGCTATTGATGGCATCACGCGTAGTCAACAACGAGCATCACTACTCTCAAGGCTTGATAATTATTTAGACAATAAAGAGCGTTTAACCTCTTCTGCAGTTTCAACAGAAGTACGTGATTTATTACAAGAAATTGCACAGCTAGAAAACCCAGGGACTAAAATTGACCAACGAGCAAATGCATTAGAAAAGTTATTGCAACTCACGAATCAGCCGATATCCATAAATCTGCAATCCGACAATCAAACTGAAGTGGTCATCTATAAAGTTGGTAAATTTGGTCGCTTTGAAAATCAGAAAATAGAACTCAAACCAGGTAAATACACGATTGTGGGCTCACGACCAGGTTATCGTGATGTTAGAAAAATTCTCACGATTTCTGCAAATATGACAACTAAAAACATTATGGTTCGTTGTGAGGAACCAATATAATTTCCATTAGACCTATTATAAATGACAAGTAACGCGCGACGTATAAGATGATAAAACAGGTTTGTATCACCGATGCGGGAGGTCCAAGATTTTATACACACGCAGACTTCCCTTTAGCGATTGGCTCTCATCCAGGAGCGGACATACACATTACAAGTGACAATCTAGTAACGACTACAGCATTTTTAATTATTATTGTAAACCGCACATATATCGAACTTGAAGATAAAACTGCAAAGATAACAATTAATAATGAGCAGGTTGTAGGACAACAAGAGATTCAACACAATGACATATTACAGATTGAAGGCTCAACATTTCATTGCGAACATATCGGCGATACTTTTTCTATCTCTTTATATGATGATCAAGCGCATTTGGTTACAAATAATCATGACACTGCCTCTCATGGCGAATTGATCGAACCCATATCTTTATCAAGTACTGCTACCGCTGCACAAACCAATAAAAAGATTACTCGCCTACTATCAATTTTAGGCTTACTAGTATTCGCCATATTAGCTTTAGTCATCGCATATGTTTTTACTGCTAAAACGTTGCTCATAGAGGTTGAACCAACACCTGATGGCATTGCATTGAGCGGAAAAATATGGCCTTTTAAAGTAAAGGGACGCTATCTAGTGCAGCCAGGGAATTATTTATTAGAAGTAATTAAATCTGGTTACTATCCGATACAGAAAGAAATTAAAGTCTCTAAATTTCAGTCACAATCATTATCGTTTACATTGCAAAAAAAGCCGGGCTATCTAAACATATCGAGTGTACCTAAAAACGGTGTTCAAATTTTAATTAACGATAAAGAACATGGCGTTACGCCCATAGAAAAACTCGAACTAGCTGCTGGCACATACTCGTTACAAGCGTATGCAAAACGTTATCAGCCATACTCAACCCAATTAGTAATTGAAGGTAAAGAGCAAAGTCAAAATATAAATATTGAATTACTACCAAACTGGGCTGAAGTTTCCATTAATTCTAAACCAGCTGACGCTGAAGTTTGGTTGAATGGAATTAATAAAGGGGTAACTCCTTTAACTCTAGACTTGCTAGCGGGTAATTACAATGTTGAATTACGTCATACGGACTACCTGCCTTATACAAAAGAATTTTTAGTTATTGCCAATGAGCCTTTAACCCTTCCTCTAGTAGAATTGTTTAGAAATCCAAGCCATTTAGTTATTACCAGCATGCCTTCAAAGGCAATAGTTTCTATTGCAGGTATAGAACAAGGGATTACTCCTTTAACTGTGCAACTCAATCCAAATATTGAACATGTACTAACACTTACCAAACCAGGATATAGGGCAACCCAACAAACGGTTACATTAAAACCAGGTGAACAACAAACCTTATCAGCAAAGCTTGAAGCCATTCTTGGTACCGTGATGCTGAATGTTGATCCGCAGGATTCAGAAGTGTTTATCAACGGAAAATTTGTAGGTAGCGGTACTTTAAAATTATCTCTCCCAAGTAATACTCAAAGATTAGAAATCAGAAAATCTGGTTTTGAGGTATATGAAAAGATGATTACGCCCATTGCTGATTCTCCGCAGGTTATTAATGTGATACTAAATCGAATCACTAGCGCGACGAATATAGATAAACCTAGTTTAATACGAACTAGCCAAGGTCAAGAATTAAAATTAATATTTGGTGGAAAATTTTCCATGGGTGCCTCGCGCCGAGAACAAGGCCGGCGTTCTAACGAAACACTGCATACTGTTGAATTACAACGACCCTTTTATATCGGTACAACAGAAGTTACAAATGCACAATTCGCAATATTTAGAGCTACCCATAGCTCAGGAACATATAAGCGCAATGATTTATCTGGGCCTAATCTACCCGTAGCCAATGTGAATTGGGAAGACGCTGCGCGTTATTGTAATTGGCTTAGCGAAAAAGATGGCTTAGAAAAGGTGTACCAAGAACAGAATGGCGAACTGAAAGCGGTGCATCCTGTTCCTTCTGGTTATCGTTTACCAACCGAAAGTGAATGGGAATGGGTAGCACGCATGCAAAGTAACGGCAATACTCAAAGATATGGCTGGGGCAACACCTTTCCCCCTATACAAGTAACGGGCAATTATGCCGATAAGTCCGCATCAGGTATTCTCGATATCGTAATCGATGGTTATGATGACGGTTTTGCTACTGCTGCACCAATTGGCAGTTATAGAGCTAACTATTTCGGAATTTTTGATCTGGGTGGGAATGTGGCGGAATGGTGTCACGATTATCACAGTATCTACCCTAGTTTAAGTGATGAGGTCTTCATTGACCCTGTAGGCCCTGCTTCTGGTAGTAACCACGTAATTCGTGGTGCATCTTGGAAGCGTGGTGATATCAGTAGCACGCGTCTCAGTTACCGTGACCGAGATGACAAAAAACGCATTGATGTTGGCTTCCGCATTGCTAAGTACATAGACTAGAGAGCTATGAAATATCGAAATTTACTGCTGTGGTTATTATTAGTGGTTACACCAAGTGTTTATCTTACTTTTGTAAATGCTGATGAAGACATAGTTGAAGATAAAGAAAAAGCTGAGCAACAAAAAAACACCCCATCCACTCCTAAAGTTAGCTCAGGCAAACGTGGCGAAATTAAAACCTTAGAAGAATTTATTCCTAGCGAAGAAGTTTCCGCTGACAAACCAGTCGCTTTTCCTATAGATATTTAGTTAATAATGAAAAAACATTTCCCCTATGAATTTATTTATCAAGTATTTACCTTGCTAATCATAATAATAATCGTGCATGCAGCTTATGTTGCGGTAATTCGTCCTAATGCAGAAGCTGAGCTAGAACAACAAGCTGTGCAAATTAATATTGACAAAAATTACGTACCAAAACGATCCGTATATGTATTGATTCGTGACTATGAGCAAGAAGCATGCTTCATATTAATGTTTTGGGCCTTGTTTATTATGACGTATAAAGCTACAAATCTATTTCGTGAACGCAGCTTGTTAGAAAAAGATATTCTACACGCTAAAGAAGGGATAAAATTTTTACCAGAAGATGCGCACGAGCTTTCTAGACAAATTCAATCTTTACCTACAGAGGAACATAATTATCTTTTGCCGCGTGCATTACAAGTTGCATTGCATCGCTTTAGTTCAACAAGAAACATTCAAGACGTTTCATCTGCAACCAATATTGTTTGTGAATCAGAGTCTGAACGACTTGATTCTGAGTTGTCAATTATTCGATACATTACATGGGCTATTCCTTCTATTGGTTTCTTGGGAACGGTGCGTGGTATTGGTGATGCATTAGGGCAGGCACACAAAGCTGTAGAGGGGGATATTGCAGGTGTAACCGAAAGTCTAGGAGTAGCCTTTAATTCTACATTGATTGCATTATGCATTAGTATTGTCTTGATGTTTATTGTGCATCAGATACAACTTCTACAAGAAAGATTTATTTTAGATACACAAAATTACTGCAACAACAATTTAATACGCCACTTACAAGTCCCGTAAAGGTTGCGCTCCATGGCGACAGTAGTAATTGATATTTACGACAGTGGTGTACTGATAAGCGATGGAGATCAAGTTCTAGCCAGTAGTGCAAGCTGCGCCTTAATTGAATCCGATAACTCCATAATTATTGGAGAACTTGCCGAACAACAGGCACATCTACGCCCTCGTGAAATTTGTACTCAATTTTGGAGCCAACTATCGGCTACTAGCAACACAAAGCATGTAGTCAGTAACGCCGAACTCGCATTTAAACATCTCCAGTATGTATGGAAACAACTTTCTAAACAGAACTATGAAGTCATTTTGGCTACCCCAAATTTATTGACTAAACAAGATTTAGGGCTGTTATTGGGGATATGCGAAAAACTATCGATTCCAGTGCTAGGCTTAGTAAATAAAGCTGTACTCGCACTGCAAGGACCCGTTACAAAATCCAAATCTAAGATTGTCTATTTAGATGTTTTACAACAACAAATTACAATAACAGAAATTTTGCAAACTGAATCGAGCGTTTCTGCATTACAGCCTAGTTCCGTTCTGAAACATGGCCTGCAATCTTTAACTAACAATCTTGCAAAGTTTATTGCGGAAAAATTTGTTGCTGAAACACGTTTTGATCCAATGCATATAGCAGAAGATGAACAACAGTTTTTTGACAAACTAGCTCACTGGCTAAAGACGTTAGAAACATGTGATTCAACTGAATGTATATTAACCTCAAAATCAAGTCATTATAGTATTCAGCTAGATAAAAAAATCTTACTAAATATAAACCAAATTGCATTCAATGAAATTACAACAAGATTGAAGGCTTTTTCCACTGACCAAGACGCGGTAGTAGTCATATGTTCGCCAACTTGTGCACAAGTATTTGGACTCCTTGATTTTTTAATGACGTTGCCAGGATGCGCGATACATTTATTAGATCAAAATAGCATTGCGAAACAGGCGATACTTTACAAAGAGCAAATCAATTCAAAAGACAATAAGATACACTACACAACTTCACTAGAGAGGAATCAAGGTGCACAACCCTTAACCTTGAAATTTCATGCTGGATCTTTATCAAAACTAGATACTATTCCAACTCATTTGTTACTCAATGATCAAGCATTCCCACTCGTACAAGAAGTTTTTGTAACTAAAAACGAGAATAGTGAAGGCCTAACTATAAATAGTATCTATAGTGATAATGCGGTTTGCAAAATTTCCACAAATGGTTTGCTTGTAGAAATTGAAAATTTAAATAACTACACAATCAAATTTAATGGCAAGGCATTATCGACACGGAGTTTAGTTCAAATCGGAGATCGTCTATATATTGAAGAGAATAATTACGAAATATATTTTATTGAAGTAAATTACCATGAAACGTAGAACTGTAAACGCATTTAGTTTAGCTTTTTTAGATGTAATGTTTTGCGGTTTTGGTGCTGTCATATTGTTTTTCATGATCATCAACGCAAATACGCATGTAAGAAGAGATAAGATTAATTATGAAGTTCAAGGAGAGGTTACAAAGCTTGATGTAAAAGTAAAGGATGCTAAAAAGTTCTTAGTACAACTTAAAAATTCCGTTCAAGTATTAGATGATGAGTATATAAAAACTCAAGGTCGCTCAAAAAAAATTATAGAAAATATTCAAATTGATAAAATCCAGTTAGCCCAACAACGTAAAGCAACTTTAGCCAGGTTACAAAATATCAATCAACTAAAAGCTGATTTGAGATCTCTCGAGGAAGCCAATGAACGCTTGGAAGGTGGTGCGATGGATGCGCAGGCCCAGGGAGATCGATTACGTTATTTTGCTGGACAAGGACAACGACAGTATTTAACTGGTTTAAAAATGGGTGGCGAGCGAATTCTGATTTTAGTGGATAGCTCCGCCAGCATGCTTGCAGACAGAATCATCAATGTATTGCGATTTCGAAATTTACCGCCTGAAAAAAGAATACTTGCAGCAAAGTGGCAACAAGTTCTTTACACCGTAGACTGGATTACGACACGTATACCACCATCAAGTAAATTCCAAATCTATACCTTTAACGAAAAGAGCGCACCTGTATATACAGTAGCAGGTATAGAATGGTTAGATGGTGGAAATGTAAAGCAGTTAAATGCTGCAGTAAGCGGCTTTTACAATACCGTTCCAGGTAAAGGTACCAGTCTTTATAATGCATTTAAAAGTATCGATAAATTATCCCCACCACCAGATAATATTTATCTGTTAACAGATGGCTTACCTACACAAGGCGAATCAAAGCCTTTTAGTACAAAAATAACTGCCAAGGCACGTAGAAAACTCTTCAGAAAAGCACTAGAAAAACTACCAACCGGAATACCGGTTAATATAATTTTATTTCACATGGAAGGAGATCCTGATGCATCAAGTGAATATTGGAAACTAGCACAAAAAACCAATGGCGCTTTTTTTAGCCCTTCTAAAGATTGGCCTTAAAAAATGAAAAAACGTAGAGGCATAGAAATTTTCAGCTTGTCTTTTTTAGACTGTGTATGCTGTGGATTTGGCGCACTTATTTTACTGTTAGTGCTATCAAAAACTGCTGAGCCGGTAATTTTTGAAGAGTACAGCAAAGATCTAGACAAAATAGTTGCAAAGTTGCAAGAAGAGTTATTTGAATTACGCGGTGATGCACATATTTTAAATCGCGAACTTGTCAGCAAAAAAGAACAGATTGCTCAAGAAATTGAAAAAATTGCACGCCTACAGGGCGACTTGTCATCAATCAAAGGACAATTTTCTGCTTCCAAAGATGATGCAACTATACAAAATAAAATCGAGGGCCAATTAGCTAATGCTAAACAAGACCTCACGGAAGAGATGCGTCGCTTGCAAGAACAAAAACTTCCTCCGCGCAGCGAGCCCGATGCAACTGTAGGAGGTATTCCTATCGATAGTGAATATATTATTTTTATTATTGATACTTCTGGCAGTATGTTTAATCACGGCTGGGGGTCGGTGCAACAAAAACTCACTGAAGTATTAAATGTATATCCAAAAGTTAAAGGCATACAGGTCATGAATGACATGGGCGAATATATGTTTTCACAGTATGCTGGACAGTGGATCCCTGATACACCTGCGCGTCGCAAAGCTGTATTGAAACGCTTACGTAACTGGCAACCATTTAGCAATAGTAGCCCGGTAGAAGGAATTACAGCTGCAATTCGTACATTTTATTCAAAAAATAAAAAAATTAGTCTGTATGTATTTGGGGATGAATTTACTGGGCCATCAATTGAATCAGTGTTAAATGAAGTAAACCGAATAAATAAAAAAGACAAGCATGGTAATCGTCGCGTTCGTATTCATGCAGTAGGGTTTCCAATTCAATTCATTCGCCCTGAAAAAGAGCAGATCACAGGAATCCGCTTTGCTACCTTAATGCGCGCCTTGTGTGAACAAAATGGTGGCACCTTTGTAGGACTTAATTCTCACACACGTTAACTTACCAAATATAACTTATTCGCTAGCACTGACTAAATAGTTGTCGCATACTGTGAATAACTATTTGAATTGAAGTAGTTTTCTACAATTTTTTTATCTTTTCATCAAATCCTATTTCAACAGGCTTTAAGTGCATTTTATCGTTAAAAATCTGCCGCTCATAGCTTCAAAGCGGGCTTACCAATTAAAGGAGTACAAAATGTTATCTGCAAACAATTATCAAATTCTGACATACAGGTTTTTGAAGGGCTTTATTAAAAACATCATCTTTATCGTTTTATGTTGTGTGTGGCTTAGCTTGACTGCATGCGGCGGGAAAGAAGATGAACAAGCTGTAAGTTCTGAAGAAGAACTAGAAGCAAAAAATGAAACACCAGTTGAAAAATCTACCAATAAAGATATTGCAGCAGAGATACAGGCTAACAAGGAAAAATGGTTATCGCATGCGGTCAATGAATATCAGATCGAAATGCAAAAAATATGCTTCTGTGCACCAGACGTGGTTCGCCTTATGATTTTTGAAATAGCAAATAATGAAATCAAGACGGCACGTTACGCAGACACAGGCGATGAAGTAGATCCGAGTCACTACAACCAATACAGCACAATTGAAGGAATATTTTTATTGGTAGAACAGGCGTTAGAAAAAAATCCAGCAGATATATCCATCGCCTATGACGAGGAATATGGTTACATCAAAGAATTTAGCGTTGATTATCAGGTACATATTGCGGATGACGAAATTACAATAATTGCTTCAAATATGAAACCAAGCAAGTAGACGAATATTATGGGTTGGACTTTTGTATGTATAAATTAGTTAAATATTTTCTAGTTATTTTAGTTTTATTTATATTTACTAGTTCAGCTCAAGCAATTCAAACGTTACCGATTGAAATCAATAGTGAAAGTTTCCAAATTGAATACTGGCCAAGCTATTTTGCAAATGAATTAGACATTCAGTTTATGGATGATACTGACACGGATACAAATGATATAAATATCGAATTTTATCGAGGAAAAATAGTTGGTCATCCAGATACTCTAGTGACACTTTCTAAAGTAGGGGACGATTTAAAAGGATTGGCTTTTTTCTACGGCCAGTATTATAAAATTGCGGGTTCAATGTCGAATCTCAGCGAGCAGCCCTCTGCATCTATGGAAATTTCCGAGGTCAATGTCACTGATATGGCCCAACGTATGACTCGCGAAATGTGTCCTATCCATACGCCAGAACATCACGACATGCAAATGACAGCGATGGCTACTATGAATATGAACACAAATGGTTCGCCTCCAGTTGCTTTTGCAGTGGGTAACGTCAATCTAGTTGCAGATGTCGCGTTGGCCTTAGACCCTCAATATGTTTTGATTCATGGTGGAGAAACTAACGCTGTCGTCAAGGCGTTACAAATATTAGATCAGGCCGATATGTTTTATCGCCAAGCCAAGCCCGCAAATGGGGCCGGAGGACTAGGCATCGCATTAAATAACATTAGCATCAGGGTTTTCAGTAATGCATTGCCATTTGGTGTTGCTGATATCGAAGACCCCAATCCAAGTCTGGCCAATGGCAACCAGCCTGAAATAGATGCATCTGCGTACCTCAATAGAGTTCAAGTTAATAGTAACGCGCTGTTTGGAAATTTAAGAACGGTAGGTGCAGTATTTACCGGTTATGACTTAGATAACACAGTGGTAGGTGACGGAGTCGCTGGCTTAGCTTTTCTTTCTACCTCATGTAGCTCATTAGGAGTGAGTGTTGAAGAAGGATGGGGTAATGATAGTGCATCGGCTGTAATCACTGCGCATGAAATAGCCCATAATTTTGGTTCTTGTCATGATGGATCCCCCATTCTTGATGCAGCAAATAATATATGCCCCATTAGCTCAGTTGGTTGCCCGGCAAACGGACCATATATCATGGCACCTTTTGTTAATCCAGCTGCCACGCAGTTTTCTGAATGTTCAATTGCCAATGTAACCTCTCACATTAATGTTCAAACCTGTTACAAACAACCAATTGATATTCAGATTACTCTACAAAACATCGTGCCTGCTGCCGCTAATGCATTAACTCAAGGTAACACAAGTGTACGCACATTCAGTATAGGTAACATGACTGATGTTACCTTAATGAACGTAAACATATCAGGCTCTCTCGAAAACCTTAGTGATCCTAACAATCCAAATACAGAATATACGACGGTTACACTTGAAGGTAATGCCTGCACTATCGCGGCTAGCCGCCAAACCTACACATGTACTATTTCATCTATTGATGCTAACAATGCGCAAACACAAGCTATTGTTGAAACGGTCACCGCAACAGGTACTGGACAATTCATGTCAGCTACAGAATATAAAAATGTCGCATCTGAACAGAGAGTAGATATTGAACCTCAAAATAGTATCGTAGCGCTTACGCAAACTATAAATGCACCAGTCACGCCTCCAGCTGCACCAAGTAATGTACAAGCTACATTGCTCAGCAACGGAAATATTCAAGTAAGCTGGACAGATAATAGTAATAATGAACAAGCCTTTATAATTGAACGCAGTGAAGATGGTGGCACTACATTTGATGTCATAGCAGCAAATCAAGCTGCTAATTCAACAAGCTATATCGATACCAGCGTCGTCGAAAATACAACATACACTTATAAAGTTTCTGCAAGCAATAGTATGGGCGCTGCACTTGCTGCAAATACACCAAGCGTTACTACATCTACTAGTGTTGCTACTTCTTCCGGAGGTGGTGGCGGCGGAGGTGGTGGTGCTTTCTATCTATTGACAGTTTGCTTGCTGTTAGCTCGAGCTTTAACTAAGTTTAGATAAGTCCTGTACATTGCACTATCTGAGAGCTGCTTACTTGGAATGACCGCTTTCGACCCAAATCTGACATTTTAATTGTGGGCTAAGAATCATCATTTAATCAGTTTTCACTCTAAATTATTACTTACCTTTTAATACTTTTTAACTTAATTTTTTCGTTTTTTTATAACACCATATTTATATTTATTTCTTTTTGGCGTTCTGAATCGATTTATTGTGTTTTAGCGATTCATACCAATTGCAGTCATAATAAAATATATAGCAAGTAAAAGGACTCTAACTACTTTTTACTACCCTATTTCTCCTACATTCCTCAAACCCAGGTTTTATGCACCTGAGTTTAAATACTTTTTATGCTAACGCTTGGCGTTGCTTAGCCAGTAAGTTGGTGGATTGTTTTATTGTGTGCCATCGTACAAAACGATTACTTACATCGAGTACTACTACCCAGTGGTCGCTTAAATGTATAAGCGGCTGGTTCAACCACTAACTTTTTGCCAGCTTCTCCTGCGTTACCACCAAGTAATGTGAACGGCAAGGATGCTACATATGCAACAGAGCCGATGGCAGTTCCAACTATCCCGAAAGGTCTAATAAAAACTATATCTACTAACATCGAATCCGATGAGCGAGAGTATTCCGATTCACAACCGCCTTGCCCGTAAAACGTCCAACGATCTTGTGTGGCTAATAGCGTACTTGGTACACAAAAAGCAGCACATAAGATCAAAGCAAATATCTTGTTCATAGCGTATTCCCCCTCAATCAAAATTATTATACAAAGCTTATGCTAAATGGTTATCTAAGTATAGAATTTTTAACCAATTTCAGCGTTTACATTCTATCGTCCGTATTACTAATTTATTACACTCTACAACCGAAATAACCTTAATATGTATACAAAAACTCTATCTCAAGATGTAAATCTTGCATTGGATATTGTTAACCAATTCACAATTAAGCATAAATTTTACAAGGGAATAAAAGAGAACTAGGCAAAACTATATTAGCTTTCGTTTGAATTTATTATTTTAGACGTGATTATATTGACTTTAAGATCTTAGTTTAGAGAATGAATGTTAGAGCAGTGGAAGCAAATATTATTAAAATAGATGATCAAGAAGAAAACTATGATGCTTATAAAAATAATATAGTCTTATTGTTCTTTCATTTTTGGATAGGCACTTAATTTCAGCTTGCATAATCAAGATGTGAATTATAATTTCAAATTCCGAATATTTGCTTACGGCCAGAAGCAATCATACAATACATGAACGATTGCTTTAAATTTCGTTTGAGAAAAATATAGATAAACAAATAATCAGATCTCAATCAGTTTAAAAATATTTTTTGCTATTTGTAAGCATGCTGATTTTGTCAAAGGACCCTTTGTCATTGCTAACATCCCGATAAACGATACAGATATTAGTTGTGCAATTTCACTAGCACTTAAGTCTGTACGAATTTCATTCAAGGCTTGGCCTGCTTCAATCGTCTTGGTGAATAGTTTATGGGTTCGCATGAAATGAGCTTTAGCTCTTTGTGCGACCTCTTCATCCTGATTAGCGCGTTCCACTATAGAATTTACAAGCAGGCAACCTCTTTGCAGGGTTTGCCCACAAACAAGCTTGATTTCGGTATTTAGCCACAAGCGCAACCCTTCTTTTGGTGTGCTACCACTTTCTATCGTCTCCTTGTTGAAATTATGGAGGTCATCAAGATAGCGATCCAATGCGGCAATGAATAAAGAGTGTTTATCACCGAAGGCCTTATAGATACTTCCCTTCTGTAAATCCATGGCCTCCATCAAATCAGAAAGAGAAGTGGCTTCATAGCCATGGTTCCAAAAAGCTTGCATCGCCTGTTCTAAGGCCTGATCCATATCGAATTCTCTTGGTCTAGCCATCGTTAAATCCTTTTTTACTTACTTCCACACAAGCATACCTATTAGGAACCATTTGGTCAATAACTAATTTCTATGCGCCATAGAAAACTTTGAAGGGAATTATTGTTGACCGTGCAGTTCCTATTCTGTATCGTAGACCCATTGTTGACTGATTGGTTCCTATTCAATAGATCAACAAGAAAAGACTTCATTAAACATTAATTTTTTTAGGAGATTAAACATGAAAGCAAAAGCACTAACGAAGAAAATGAATATGAATAATGTATTCTTAAAAACCATTAATTATTTGGCCGCTATTGGTCTGTTAATTGGCACAGCCACGGTATCTGCTGGTGATAATGAACTTTGGCGTAACCAAGTCTCATCTATCCCCGGTCAGACGATAGGCTCTTTTACGGTCGGGAAACCAGGAGGTTCTTCATTTCTGGATGCTGTGAGAGAGAACCATCTCCCCACTACTCAGGATGATACCTCTATGGTTGAGTCACAACGCCGATTATTAAGCGATACGGATACCGCAAGCGGCGACTGGTTCTTTAATACAATTACACCAGATACTTACGGCTACGGAAGTTAGTTAATGGTGTTTATTTAACTCACGGGACTACCCCTCTTTAGGTGGTCTCGTGAGATTTTGAATTTTTATAAGTAAATAGGACATCAAAAATCGATCAACTTATGATAAACACATGGTAAGACATAACAGTTGTTATTATCGTGGATTGAATTCACAAATGTTGCTCTAAGAATCTATCAAGCGATATAAAAAACTGATCAAAAACGTTACCCACACTTTTCCATCTAATCCACCATGGAAAGTTAATCAATCATATCGCGCATGAAAATCTGCACATGCTTTTTTTCAATTCCTTCTTTTTATGGTCTTTTTTTTCATGGTGCTTTACGGATTCGCATTTGCATGCTTTTAGCTGGTTTTTTTCAGAATTCCGAAATATTTCTTCTATGTAATGTCCCATGTGATTAAAGCACCAACTAGAGTTAAGGTAACTACTTGTCGCCTAACACATGGAATGAGTTCAAATTCACTCTAACTACGAATGTCCGTTTTGGGGGTCGAAAGCGGTCATTCGCTATTGTCTTTTCTGTATGTAACCATGCCCTAGCTCCACGATTTCACGCAGGATGCCATTCTCAAAATGTAAACGTCGCATTAATCGATGTGGCCCAAAGTTATATACCCACTCTTCTACAATAATTTCTACCTGTATGCTTCGGTTTATTGCAGCGTAGTTAGCTCTATTATCAAAATGCGGATAATTTAGTTTTGTTAACGAATAGTGTCCGGGATATAGTATCCGCCGTTCTCGCAAAATCGTGTAAGTATCAATTGCTACTGGGTCCCCACATCTAACTCGAACTTCTTCTATGTAATCACCTTCGGATACGAGCTTATGGCCACAGCGAAGAGCAAGGGCAGGTTCAACGATACCAAGTAATAAAAATAAACCTATGAATGTACGTGTCATAACATTAACACCTAAATTTTATCTTCTATGTTCAATATTATATGAACACTTTGAGTCAATGGTCCTCATTATAAATAGTCTTCATTGAACTCGGAAAATTCCATTAATAACTCACATTCTATGTAGGTTTTTGAGGTAAAAGTTTCTTATGTTTGATAAATTATGCGAATGTCTGTTTTGGCTCGTTAGCGGTCATTGATAACTTCCCCATAAACCCATAGATCTACTAAATCTGATACTTACAATAATACCTAAACGAACACCTTACTGTTATGGCATGAAGGCCAAGGTTACCATATGACACAGTTATGGATAAATCAGCAGATCATTACGAGTTGTGAGAAGCTACCTAGAAGGTGTGGAAGCAAGGTCAACAGGGGTCAAAAATAGAGAATGAGAGTTGTTGGAGAGAGAGGTTCACTATCTGGCGATCCCGCTGTCTTAGAATCCTTGCTTCCGTAGACCGGTAATTTTGCGTCCCTATCTTTCAATAGGTTTGCCGTTTTTTCAGTAGTATTAACTCCAAATTAATTAGTTAACATGATTAGTCTAGGTGTAATTTTGTCTGAAAAGTTTGAATTCAATCACACTTCCTTTTCGCATTTTACAAACTATTGATTCAACCAAGTTAATTTATTTCACTTTAACTCAGTGACTTACTTGAAAACGAATAACAAGCGGTAGGTATTATCTGATGATCTGAAAGAATCATTTTTAAATTGCATATCAATGAATGATTTCCAGAAATTCCAAAATTTCATCCGCCGTAGCTCTGCCATAGTGCGAGTCACTTACTTTTGCATATTGAATGTAGCCCTTGTGATCAATTACAAATGCAGCAGGATATGCAGTTTCTTTTGGTACATTCCATCTTAAACCTAATAAATTCGTAATGGCATAGTCATTGTCAATAACAAAAATAAAATTGTTAGGTAAGTCTTCTTTCTCTTCAAGAGGACTAGTGAACTCTTTAGCTTTTTTGTCAAGATCTTTGACTTTACCGGGGTATATAAAAACAACGGGTGTGTTTTTTTGTTTTTCAAATTCTTCTGCTTTGGCAATGTAACCTGCCACTTGAGTAGAACACACAGGACACTGATAACCTGGGAAGCCGCGTAACATAATCAGTACTACTGTGCCCTTTTCTATGTACTTGGAAAGTTGAAAAGGAGCTCCATTCATTGTAATCCCAGAAAAATCCGTAATCTTAGACCCTTCCTTTGGACCCACAGCTATTTTTTCTGCCAAAACCTGTGCAAAAGAAAGGATTGTGATAATAGTTATGATTAATAACTTAAATATATTTTTCATAAGTTTTCTTTAAATAGTGAATTCTAAAAATTAGAAAATGACAGTTATACAAAGTTTCATTATTAAATAGATTTCGTAACATCCAATGAGATCAGCCATGTGAAATTAATTTTGCATTAATGATGTTTAACTTATAGAGCATGTCGCATAGTTTAAACGGCTTTAGTGCGGCTCCTCAACAACATTATTCTGCGATGCATTTCCTGAGCATAATTACTTCATAAAAACGTTCTGTAAGTTTTTAGCGATTAATTAATGAGTGAACGATTAAATTTTCTTTTCCATTCTGACATGTTCGATTTTAGCTTCATAGAATCGCTCACCAATTATTTGATACCCTAAATTTTCATATAACGAGACAACTGAGAGTTGTGCATGGCACCATGTTTTACTAAATGAATGGTTTCTTGCAATTTCATGGATATTCTCCATTAAGGCTGTACCAATGCCCTGTCTGCGTTTCGAAGCAATAACCGCGAGTCTTCCTACCTTACCTAACTTTTCTATGTCTAGACGGCATGTGCCGACAGCATCGTCAGAATCAAATGCAAGCAGATGAACACAAAATGGATCACGATCATCCATTTCTAGGTCTTCTGGTACGTGTTGCTCGTTTACAAATACGTCGAATCTAATTTTAGTAATTTCTAAACGATCTGATTCGAAATCGGCTTGGCGAATATACATCCGCTAGCATACCCCATGAAATTAATAGTGGTAAAGCGGTGTTGGAACATGGATAAAAAAGCCCGACATGTTTTTAGCGGGGCTTAACTATCACTAATAGCTAACGAGAAGCAAAGCCGGAAGTAAGGGGGAATATCCAACTTCGGATACTGGCAGGTAAGGAAGCCCACAGTAATTGTTTATTGGCCAAGTGGATAGTTTTTTTGAATCTTATCCGCCAGTTAAAACAATACTGGCTAATTTGTTCCTCATGAGTACGTAGATTTAATGAATATTATATGAAATCTAGAGCACTCTACATTGCAATAAAATTTAGGCTGATTTTTTTTACTATATCTATATTTCTTGTATAACCTTCAAGGTATTTGTCATAGCTTTGTTTATTCAACAGTAACGGATTTGGCTAAATTGCGTGGTTGGTCGACGTCGGTGTTTTTCAAAATGGCAACGTGATAGGCAAGTAGTTGTAATGGAACAGTAAAGATTATTGGTGCTACAGCGTTTTCGGGTGCATCGACTTCTATCACAATGGTGTCAGGTTCTGAAACAAATCCAGAGCTGACATCTGCAAACACATGCAGTACGCCGCCACGTGAACGAACTTCTTCTAGATTGGATTTTAGCTTCTCTAGTAATTCATCATTGGGTGCCACAGCAATGACAGGAATTTTGTCATCTACAAGTGCAATGGGTCCGTGTTTTAATTCGCCAGCAGGGTAGGCTTCGGCGTGAATATAAGTAATTTCTTTTAGTTTTAACGCACCCTCCATCGCCACCGGATGATGAATACCACGGCCTAAAAACAACGCGTGCTGTTTATCGCCATAGTGTTTCGCTAATTTTTTGATCTTGGCATCTAGTTCTAATACTTTGTTAATTCGGGTTGGAAGGTTTGTAAGTTGCTCAACTAATATTTTTTCAAGCTCTCCGTGTAAACTATGACGACGACCCGCAGTAATCACAAGCAACAATAATGCTACAAGTTGAGTGGTAAAGGCCTTGGTGGAGGCTACTCCAATTTCAGGTCCAGCATGGGTCATTAACACGAGATCCGATTCACGAACTAATGAGCTTTCCGGAACATTACAAATAACCAGTAAGCCTATGTAGGATTCTTGTTTAGCTTGTTGCAGGGCCGCTAGCGTATCTGCGGTTTCACCAGACTGTGAAATGGCTACAAACAAAGTCCCAGGCTGGACTACATGTTTGCGATAACGAAATTCACTGGCGACATCCACAAAACAAGGAATGCCAGCAAGTTCTTCAAACCAAAACTTAGCAATGAGCCCGGCATGGTAACTGGTACCACAAGCGATAATTTGTATGACTTTTGTTTGATCTAAAATTTCTTTTGCTTTGGGACCAAGAATTTGTTCGGCAACATGGCCATAGATTAATCTTCCCTCAAGTGTGTCAGCGATGGCTTGTGGTTGCTCATAAATTTCTTTTAGCATGTAGTGTGGGTAACCACCTTTATTTGCAGCATCAGAAGATAGTTTGCTAATTTTTGAAGCACGCTCTACTACGGCACCCGTATGATCAAATATTTTTATTGCATCACGTGTGATTTGTGCAATATCGCCATTCTCTAAAAATATAAATTTATGAGTTTCTTTTAATAAAGCCTGTACATCTGAGGCAATAAAGTTTTCCTTCTCGCCGATGCCAATCACTAATGGGCTTCCGCTACGTGCAGCAATTAATTTTTCTGGGTCATTTTTATCAATCACGCCCAGTGCATAAGCACCTTTTAAATCTTTTATGGTTTTGCTTACAGCTTCAAAAAGATTGTTATCTTGATCTAAATAGAAAACGATTTGATGTGCAATTACCTCAGTATCGGTATCTGAAGTAAAGCTAAAACCTTGCTTAGTTTGTTGTGCTTTAAGTTCTTCGAAATTTTCAATAATACCATTATGAACAATTGCAACTCGGTTATTACATATATGCGGATGTGCGTTGCTTTCTGCTGGTTCCCCATGCGTGGCCCAACGAGTATGTGCAATACCCAGGTCTCCTGCAAGCGCAGATTCGTCTAGAGCATTACTTAATTCACTTACTTTGCCTGTCTTACGTATCCGTTTTAAATCTCCATTTGTAAGCACAGCCATGCCTGCAGAATCATAGCCTCGGTATTCCAGGCGACGCAGACCTTCTAATAAAATGTGTGATACATCTCTATTTGCAATTGCGCCAACTATTCCACACATACTATCTTTTCTTTTTTACTTTTTTAGGACGTTGCCAGTTTTCTACAGTGACTTGTTTGCTACGTGCTAGTGTAAGTTTTTCTTTGGGCGAATCTTTGGTTATGGTCGATCCTGCGCCAATGGTAGCGCCATCACCGATTGTGACGGGTGCTACAAATTGTGTGTCTGAGCCAACAAATACGTTATCACCAATGATGGTGCGATGTTTGTTAGCCCCGTCATAATTACAAGTAATCGTGCCAGCACCAATATTGACATCTGTGCCTAGGTCGCTATCCCCAATATAGCTTAAGTGATTAATTTTACTGCCCGTTTTAATATTGGAATTTTTAATTTCAACAAAGTTGCCGGCTTTGACATTTTCACCGAGCTTTGTATCTGGTCGAATGCGTGCAAATGGCCCTAATTCGCAGTTACGCCCGATCAAAGCATTTTCAATGTGGCAGTTTGCATGAATGCAAGTGCCTGCTTCAATAATTGTATTAATTATCACGGCATTAGCACCTACCTTAACACCATCACCGAGGTGGTTATTACCTACAAATACTGTATTCACATCAATTTCTATATCTTTACCAATTTGTAGTTCCCCGCGCACATCAATTCGATTTGGGTCCATTAGTGTTGCGCCATTATTCATTAATTGCTCCGCAATGCGGCGTTGATAAATTCGTTCTACTTCTGCAAGTTGAGATTTATTATTGATTCCAAGTACTTCATTAGAGTTATCACAGACGATAGCTTCAACTTTACATTGATCCTTCACTGCTAGCCCAATGCAATCGGTTAAGTAATATTCCTGTTGTGCATTGTCATTATTAATTTGTGCGAGCCATTCTTTTAACAAATTCGAACGCGTTGCAAGAATTCCTGTGTTGATCTCATTAATAGCCAGCGTTTTACTGTCAGCATCTTTTTGCTCCACGATACACTGCACCTTGTGTTGTGCATCGCGCACGATACGTCCATACCCAGTCGGGTCATTTAACTTTGCAGACAATATAACAAGTTGATGTTGTATTAATTGTTCAATGAGTGGCTGTAACGTTACAGATGCTAATAGCGGCACATCCCCATATAGAATCAGAACATTTTGATCGTCATCTAAATTTGGCAATACTTGTTGAACTGCATGGCCGGTGCCCAATTGTTCACTTTGAAGGCACCAATTTATGGAATCATCATCAATCACCGCTTTAACACGATCAGCTCCATGCCCGATCACCACATGGATCGCTTCTGGGGATAAACTTTGTGCGCACTTTATTACATGAGCCAACATCGGTTTGCCTGCTACTTTATGCATAACCTTTGGCAGATCACTATGCATACGTTTGCCCTGGCCTGCAGCAAGAATGACGATGTGTAACCCCATTGTATTTATTTAACGCTATTCGAATTCAAAGACTGTAACTGTGTTGGATCCATACATTGTGTAACAAGAGCTAGTATCAAGATAGCTTCTCATGCTTCGGGATTCACCGAATGGATAAGTAAAGTTGTCGGTGGAAAGTGCTAGTACGTATCAGCAGCAATAAGAGCGATTATCTTTTTAGTTTGCGCAATCTCTCGATCATACGAAGTTGCTCGGCGGCTCTAACAAGTTCAGCTTGTGCCTTGGCCGCATCAAAGTCGCCTTTTTGGTCTTTTAGGGCATCTTCAGCACGCTGTTTAGCTTCCAAGGCCTTGGCTTCATCAAGATCTTCGGCGCGGATAGCCGTATCTGAAAGCACTGTCACGACATGAGGTTGGACCTCCAGAATACCGCCGGATACATAGAGATATTGATCTTCATGGCCTTCAATTTCGATTTTCAATTCACCTGGTCGAAGGCTGGTGACCAAAGGGGTGTGACGTGGGTAAATGCCGACATCACCCATCACTGCAGGTGCAAACACAGCAGAGATAGTGCCGGAAAAAAGTTCTTTTTCCGCACTCACTACATCTAGATGAATCGTCATGGCCATACCTCCTCCTTACAGTGACTCAGCCTTCTTAACCACTTCTTCAATGCCACCTTGCATATAAAACGCTTGTTCCGGAAGATGATCGTACTCACCATCCACAATAGCTCTAAAGCTCGAAATAGTATCCTGCAATGAAACAATTGCTCCAGGTGTTCCAGTAAAGACTTCCGCGACTGAAAATGGTTGTGATAAAAACCGTTGAATTTTACGTGCTCGAGCTACCACTTGTTTATCTTCTTCAGACAATTCATCCATACCCAAAATAGCGATGATGTCTTTTAGTTCTTTATAACGTTGCAATGTGTTTTGTACTGCGCGTGCTGTGTCATAATGCTCTTGTCCAATCACTAAGGGGTCAAGTTGACGACTAGTTGAATCCAGTGGGTCCACTGCAGGGTAAATTCCTAGTTCTGCAACTTGTCGTGATAACACCACAGTTGCATCTAAATGCGCAAAGGTTGTTGCTGGGGATGGGTCGGTCAAGTCGTCTGCAGGAACATACACTGCCTGAATAGAAGTTATAGATCCTTTGCTTGTAGAAGTAATGCGTTCTTGTAATACGCCCATTTCTTCAGCAAGTGTGGGTTGATAGCCTACAGCAGAAGGCATGCGCCCAAGTAATGCGGACACTTCGGTTCCTGCCAAGGTATAACGATAAATGTTATCGATAAACATTAACATATCGCGTCCTTCGTCACGAAAATATTCCGCCATGGTTAAGCCTGTAAGGCCCACACGCAAACGGTTGCCCGGTGGTTCGTTCATTTGTCCATACACCATCGCAACTTTATCAAGCACCCCGGCTTCTTTCATTTCATAATAGAAATCATTACCTTCACGTGTGCGTTCACCTACGCCAGCAAACACTGAAAGTCCTGAGTGTTTTTTAGCGATGTTATTAATTAGTTCCATCATGGCTACGGTTTTACCTACTCCGGCACCGCCAAATAACCCGATCTTGCCACCTTTGGCAAAAGGACAAAGCAAGTCGATGACCTTAATACCTGTTTCAAGTAACTCATTGCCGCCTGCTTGTTCTTCAAATTTGGGAGGTGCGCGATGAATTGGCATTTTTAATTCAGCACCTATGTCGCCCGCGTTATCCACAGGTTCGCCTAATACGTTCATTACACGACCCAGAGTTTTAGGCCCAACAGGCACCGAAATCGGCGCATCCGTATTGGAAACACTGAGTCCACGTTGTAACCCATCCGAAGCACCCATAGCAATGGTGCGCACAATGCCATCACCGAGTTGTTGTTGTACTTCTAGTGTCAGATTCTTTTCGTCTACGAATAATGCATCGTAAATATTCGGTACATCGTCACGCGCAAACTCAACATCAACCACTGCGCCGATGATTTGAACAATTTGGCCCGCACTCATGTTTTTTCCTCTTTACTATGTAAATTAACTATTAAATCAATTATTAAACGGCAGCAGCACCGCCAACGATCTCAGAAATTTCTTGTGTAATGGCTGCCTGTCGCGCTTTGTTATAAGCAAGCTGCAATTCTGAAATAAGTTCACCGGCATTGTCTGTAGCACTTTTCATCGCAATCATTCTTGCTGCCATTTCACATGCAACATTTTCTACCACTGCTTGGTAGACAATGGACTCAATATAGCGTGTCAATAAGCCATCCAATACCGTTTTTGCATCAGGCTCGTAGATGTAGTCCCAGTGATGTTTCAATTCTTCATTTTCTTCAGAAACCAATGGTAACAATGTCGATACTTTTGGCTTTTGCGTCATGGTATTTACAAATTCATTCTCAACCAAAAACAAACGATCGATATTGCCATCTGTATAAGCGTCTAGCATCGCTTTTACCGTACCAATCAATTCATTGATATGAATCGTGTCTCCAAGATGTGAAACTTGAGAAACAATATTACTGGAAAACCTTTTGAAGAATTGTGTTCCCTTTGCGCCGATTATACATAAATCAATTTCTATATTTTGTTTCTGCCACTCTTGCATGGCTCTTAATGCTGCTTTAAACGCATTGATGTTCAAACCACCGCATAATCCTCTATCAGTAGAAACGATAATGAAACCCACGCGCTTCACCTCTGGGTGTTCGATTAAAAATGGATGATGATATTCTGCGCTGGCATTGGCGAGGTGACCAATTACATTAAGCATTTTCTGTGAATACGGCCGAGTCGCCTTCATGCGATCTTGGGCTTTACGCATTTTACTTGCCGCCACCATTTCCATTGCCTTGGTGATCTTCTGAGTATTTTTAATACTCGCAATCTGTGTACGTATTTCTTTTTCGCCAGCCATTACGCTATTGCTCTACCAAGTTCCCTTAGCTTTAAAGTCTTCAATCGCTTTGCGAAGCGCGGCCTCAACATCGTCGTCATAATCGCCTGTACTATTGATTTTGTCTAACAGGTCTTTGTATTGCGAGCGCATAAAGTCATGCATAGCGTGTTCAAACTGTACAACTATGCCCACTTCAACATCATCAACATAGCCCTGATCCACAGCGAATAAAGACACGGCCATCTCTGCAATAGTTAAAGGTTTGTATTGGGGTTGTTTCATTAATTCCATCACACGCTCACCGCGTTCTAGCTGCTTTCGGGTTTGTTCATCAAGGTCCGAGGCGAACTGCGAAAACGCAGCTAGCTCACGATACTGCGCTAACGCCAAACGAACACCGCCGCCAAGCTTTTTAATGATTTTAGTTTGTGCGGCACCACCAACCCGTGATACGGATAGACCTGCATTAATTGCAGGGCGGAATCCTGCGTTAAACAAATCACTTTCTAAAAAGATTTGTCCATCAGTAATGGAAATCACATTGGTGGGCACAAACGCCGAAACGTCACCGGCTTGTGTTTCAATAATCGGTAACGCCGTAAGCGAACCGGTCTGACCTTTTACTTCACCATTAGTAAATTGTTCAACATAGTCGACATTTACACGAGAGGCGCGTTCCAATAATCGTGAGTGCAAATAAAATACATCACCTGGATATGCTTCACGACCTGGCGGACGCCTTAATAACAAAGATACTTGGCGATACGCCCAAGCTTGTTTGGTTAAGTCGTCATAAATAATAAGTGCGTCTTCGCCACGGTCACGGAAATATTCTCCCATAGCACAACCTGAATAGGGCGCAATGTATTGCATCGCTGCGGACTCGGATGCACTGGCTGCGACGATGATGGTATGCCCCATCGCGTCATGCTCTTCAAGTTTGCGCACCACGTTCGCTATCGATGAGTTCTTTTGGCCGATGGCGACGTAGATACATTTAATGCCAGTGCCTTTTTGATTAATGATGGCGTCAATCGCAACGGCGGTTTTACCAGTTTGGCGATCGCCGATTATAAGTTCGCGTTGCCCACGCCCGATGGGTACCATGGAGTCAATGGATTTCAGTCCAGTTTGTACAGGTTGGCTAACAGATTGGCGTTCGATTACTCCCGGAGCAATTTTTTCAATCGGTGAAGCTGTGGCACAATCCACTGGTCCCTTGCCATCTACACCATTGCCCAATGAGTCTACAACGCGGCCCAGCAATTCAGGCCCCACTGGTACTTCTAAAATTCTTCCTGTACAAGAAACTTTGTTGCCTTCAGTGATGTGCTTGTAATCGCCAAGCACCACGGCCCCTACGGAGTCACGCTCTAAGTTCAACGCCATGCCAAAGGTATTCTGCGGAAACTCAAGCATCTCGCCGGCCATAACATCGGCTAAGCCATGAATGCGGACAATGCCGTCGGTCACACCCACTACCGTGCCTTCGGTGCGCGCCTCGGCGATTGCTTCAAAATTCTCAATACGTTTTTTAATTAACTCGCTAATTTCAGTTGGGTTAAGTTGCATTTTCGATTCCTCTTATTTGCCCTTAGCTAAAATATTTAATGTGTGAGGGCTGTGGAAAGCTTATTGAGCCGTCCACGAACGGACCCATCTATTACTAAATCGCCTGCACGAATAACCGCGCCACCGATGAGTGCTTCATCGATACGCGAAGTAAGGCGCACTTTTTTTCCTAAGCGCTGTGTCAACGATGCAGCAATACTTGTTAATTGCGACTCATTGATATCGCTTGCAGAAATTACTTCTGCATCGACTGTGCCTTCTGCATCAGCTCTATAATGTTGATACAGGGCAGCTATTTCAGGCAATAGCGTTATGCGATCATTCTCGGCTAATAGCTTAATAAAATTTTTGGCGCGCTTATTTATTTGCTCTTCACAAACAGAGATAAAAAGATCTGCTGTTTGTTGTTGAGATAGCCTGGGACTATCTAACAATGCACGCATGGTGGGGTCATAGGCTACTGCGGCCATAACGGCTAACATCTCAGTCCATTGTTGTTGTTCACTATTTGCCTGTGCAATATCAAATGCGGCGCGTGCGTAAGGTCTAGCTGTTGTAGTGAGTTCGGACATTTGCCTAGATATCTACTTTGTTAAATTTGTGCCGCCAATTCATTCAATATATCTTGGTGCGTACGCGCATCAATTTCTTTTTTCAAAATACGCTCTGCACCCGCTACCGCAATGGTTGAAACTTGTGTGCGCAATTGTTCTTTTGCACGATTTACTTCTTTTTCGACTTCGGCATGTGCGGCCTCTTTAATACGATTGCCTTCCTCGACCGCGACTGATTTTGCATCATCAACGATTTCATTTGCGCGCTTTTGCGCTTGATTCAGAATATTAGACGCTTGTTGCTTGGCCTCATGCAATTTTTTTTCGGCATTTTTCTCAGCCAACTCGTGCTGCTTGAAGCCACGCTCGGCTTCAGCAAGGCCGTCAGCGATTTTCTTTTTGCGTTCGTCCAGTGCCGCCATAATCGGCGGCCATACGAATTTCATGCAAAACCAAACAAAAACAATAAACGCAATCGTTTGGCCAAATAATGTGAGGTTAATGTTCATGTTTGAACCTTAAATGTACTTCATTACAAATATGTTTTTGCTTTACCCGGCGCCACCGACAACTGCAAATAACACATATAAACCAATGGCGATTGCAATGACTGGAAGTGCGTCAACGAGGCCCATGACAATAAAGAACTGTGTTCTTAACATCGGGATAAGTTCGGGTTGTCGCGCGGCACCTTCAAGAAAGCGGCCACCAAGAACACCGATACCTACGGCTGCACCTGCCGCACCGATGCCTAACATAAGTGCGCCGGCGACATAGAGTAATGCTACTGGTATTTCCATTTTATTCTCCTATTACAAATTGCATGAAATAAATATTCAGTTGATGGTTAGTGATGCTCCTGGTGTGCCATGTCGAGATAAACGATGGTCAACACCATAAAAATAAATGCCTGTAGAAGGATGATCAAAATATGAAAGATCGCCCAACCTAACTGCAAAAATCCTCCCAAAGTTCCCCAAACTATACCGCCGCTATACAGCAGTGCGATTAAAATAAAAATCATCTCACCTGCATATAAATTTCCAAACAAACGCAGTGCCAAAGATACGGGTTTAGAGATTAATGCAATGCCTTCGAGTACCAAATTAGCTAGCATCCCCCATTTACCAAAGGGTTGAAACGCGAGCTCGCCGAAAAACCCTCCAACGCCTTTGATTTTAATGCTGTAGTACAACATCAAAACAAACACAGCTAGTGCCATACCGAAAGTTATATTGGGATCGGTTGTGGATACAACCTTAAAATATACATGATGTGGATCTGCACCAAAAAAAGTTGCGCCTACCCATTTGGCTACTTCTGGTATCCAATCGACCGGAACGAGATCCATTAAGTTCATCAAGAATACCCAAATAAAAATCGTCAAAGATAACGGTGCGACTAAATCATTTTTTGCACTAAAGGATCCGCGCACATTCTCATTAATAAAATCGACAATCCATTCAACAAAGTTTTGCAGGCCGCTGGGTGTTTCTACGGTCATAGATTTTGCAGCTTTATGAAAAATGAATAAAAAGACTGCGCCTAATAAAATTGACCAAAACATGCTATCGATATGAATCGCCCAAAATCCCATATCTGCAGCTTCAGATGTGCTGTGCGCAAACCCCCAGTGTCCATCTGGATGTTTCCCAAACGTCCAGTTAGTCAAATGGTGCTGAATGTACTCGGATGAAGTAATTGTGTCGCCAGCCATGTTTTATTGAATTTGTCTAATTGTTCGATTGCTGGATTTAGGTTTAATTAATGGTACGAGCCACATGCACGACTGTGCTATGAAGTAGGTTATAAATAATGTTAACGGATGAACTTCCTTATAATTTATAAATACAAGCGCAAATAACGCTACGGCTAACGTCAATTTGATGAGCTCTGCAATATATATGGACCACAACAAACTATATGGTTCTGCGTTTCGACGTTTAGTAAACAATTGACGCGCAAAATATATATTGGGTAAGACACAAATCAGCCCGCCTAAAAATGCAGATAAAGCCAACTCTTGCTTTACTGCAAACAGAACACCAGCTATGCAAAGGGTAATCAGCCATTGCGCAGTGTGTATTCGATTTACTAGCGATGGTATTATTAATTTACGAACCAAATTAATTTTATTTCTTTTGTCGGTTCGGACCTACAGCACTATTTCTAGCTGTTCAGGTCATGATTACGCACTCCCTTTAGCCCGCAAATGGTAATTATTATCATCTCCCGCAAGAGACGTGCAGTATAAAATTTAGGCCGTAAAATCTCAACAGAATTAATCGTAGATTTATATTTATGCCTCTATAGAATCTAACTACTTTACCTTGCCTGATAACTTCTCAACGATTCCCTCAAATTCATCGAGGTTGGCATAACGAATTTGCACGCGGCCGCTGCCACTTTTACTATGTTGGATGGTCACATTTGAGCCCATCTGGTCGGATAGCTTTTGTTCTAAGCGCATAATGTCAGGATCTGGATGACTGGCAGGGCGGGCTTGCGTTACATCCTTTTGCTGGACCTGTTTAACCAAGGTTTCGGCAGCACGTACCGAGAGCTGACGTCTTACGATAGCTTGCGCACAAGTTGTTTGTTCGGTTTTATTTAATGCCAGCAAGGCGCGCGCATGACCCATCTCGATTTGTCCTCGGTTTAACATTTCTTTAACCGGATCAGCCAGTGCCAATAAGCGCAAGCTGTTACTCACTGCCGCACGTGAGCGTCCCACCACCTCACCAACTTCTTGGTGAGTGAGCTCAAACTCTTCAATGAGATTTGAAAACGCATGTGCCTCTTCAAGTGGGTTCAGGTCTTCGCGTTGTAAATTTTCAATCAGTGCGATAGCTGCTGCTTCTTGGTCACTGACACTTTTAATAACTGCCGGGATATCATGTAGTCCCGCTAGTTGTGCAGCTCGCCAGCGTCGTTCGCCGGCAATGAGTTGATATTCGCCATTAACTTTACGCACGACTATCGGTTGTACCACACCTTGTTGTCGTATTGAATTTGCCAGGGCCTCAAGCGCCTCAGGCTCTATCACTTGTCTAGGTTGGTATGGGCTTTGCTGGATCATTTCAATAGGGAGATGCTGTAAAGATTTACCCGCAGCACTAATGGATGTCTCGGTTTCTGCTGCACTTAGCAATACATCGACACCGAGAATCCCTAAACCACGTTTTTTCTTTGACATGACTATAAATCCGCTTGAATTAATTAACACTCACTGGTGGAGCTGTTGTTGCTATATGGCCTTCATTACGGCGTAGCATTTCGCCGGCTAGTGCCAAATACGCTAACGCTCCGCGCGAACGTTTGTCATATAGTAACACCGGTAGTCCATGACTCGGCGCCTCAGCCAATGTGACATTACGAGGGATGATGGTGCGATAGACACTATCACCAAAATGTGATGTGAGTTGTGCAGAGACGTCATTTGCCAGATTATTGCGTGGATCAAACATGGTGCGGAGTAAACCTTCAATTTTAAGCTCCGGATTGGCCGTCATGCGTACACGTTCAATAGTTCGTGTCAGTGCGGATAGGCCTTCCAGCGCATAGTACTCACACTGGGTTGGAATGATGACACTATTTGCAGCAACTAATCCATTCACGGTAAGCATGTTCAATGAGGGCGGACAATCAATAAAAATATAGTCATATTGTTCGCTGACTTCTTGTAAGGCTTTACGCAATTTGAACTCGCGCCCCTTAAGTTCTAGCAACTTCACTTCGGCAATAGTGAGTTGTTCATTGCCAGGCATTAAGTCATAACCACCTTTACTACCGTATACAATACATTCGCTCGCGAGTGCTTCATTCAGTAATACATGGGCTGTGGTCTTTTCTATAGTGCGCTTATCTACCCCCGAACCCATGGTAGCATTGCCTTGTGGGTCCAAATCGATTAACAACACATTGCGATTAGTTGCAGACATTGAAGCAGCTAGATTAACGGTGGTCGTTGTTTTACCCACACCGCCTTTTTGATTGGTAACAGAGATCGTTTTAGCCATTGCCCGCTTTCTTTTCGATTACGGCAATATGACGGTTTGCGTATAGGTTTGGGATATGCACCGCATAAATTCCAATTAAGCAATAGTTTTGAGGCAGATGTTGTAATTGAGTTCGTTTGCCAAGCATTACTATAACTTGCCCTTGACTTACTAGATGGTCGATAGACTCAATTAGTCTTTCACTCGCTGCAAAGGCCCTACTCACTACCGTATCAAACTCATGTGCCGGCGCAAACTTTTCTACGCGTTGTTGAACAACTTGAGCATTTTTTAACCCAACCTCGATAATGGTTTGTTGGATAAAGCGGGCTTTTTTGGCATTCGCATCCAGCAATAAAAATTCTTTATCTTTATGCGCAATGGCAAGAGGAATCCCCGGGAGTCCGGCTCCACTACCTACATCAATGATTCTTTTGCCTTTTAAATAGGTTGCAACTGTCAAGCTGTCTAAAATATGTTTGTTTATTATCTCTTCTGATCCTTCAATCGCAGTGAGGTTATAGGTTTTATTCCATTTTTGAAGTAGCTCAACAAATCGCAATAATGCATTAAGCTGCGCTTCATTTAATGAAATATGCAGCTGCTTAACACCGCTTTGTAGCAGCTCTGCATAGTTCATAGCTGACTCAGTAAACTCAGTTGTATTTATTGAAGAAACTTACGCGCTCTTTGTTGCAAGGTTGTTTGCTTTCAAATGCACTAATAACAATGAAATTGCCGAAGGTGTTATGCCTGAGATTCTTGCGGCCTGGCCAATCGTTAGCGGCCGTATTTCGATTAGTTTTTGTTTTGCTTCATTGGATAATCCCACTACTGACGTATAATTTAAATCTTCGGGTAGTTTCACATTTTCTTGTTGGGCCAAACGTTGTACTTGTACATTTTGCCGCTCGATATAGCCAGCGTATTTTGCCTGGATTTCGAGCTGCTCACCAACTTCAGCTGAAATGTCACTAAGATCTTGCGCGGTTAGTTTTTGAAGGATTGGTAAATCAACTTCGGGTCTGCGCAATAACTCATATAAGTTGGACTCATGTTTGAGTTCTCCGCCTAAAATGTCTTCGCATAGTTTTGCTTCGACTTTAGTGGGCTGAATGTAAATTTTTTGCAGGCGTTTAGTGTGTTTATTAATGGCATCGCGTTTTTCGACAAAGACCTGCCATTGAGCATTAGGTAGGCACCCTAATTCATGTGCTGTTTCTGTAAGCCGTAAATCAACATTGTCTTGGCGCAAAATTAAACGAAACTCTGCACGGCTGGTAAACATGCGATATGGCTCTATGGTGCCTCGTGTAACTAAGTCATCAATCATGACGCCAATATAGGCTTCGTTGCGTCGTGGAATCCAGGCATCTTTTTCTTGCACTTGTCTAGCGGCATTTATGCCAGCGACTAGTCCTTGGGCAGCAGCTTCTTCATAGCCGGTCGTGCCATTGATTTGGCCCGCGAAGTACAAGCCTTTAATAGCTTTCGTTTCTAAACTTGGCTGTAAGTCCCTTGGATCAAAAAAATCATATTCGATTGCATAACCCGGTCGTGTGATGTGCGCGTTTTCAAAACCTTTTATTGAATGAAGAAATTTGCACTGGGTCTCGAATGGCAAACTGGTAGAGATGCCATTTGGATAAACTTCATGAGTCTGCAGCCCTTCGGGTTCAATAAAAATTTGATGCTGTGTACGATCTGCAAAACGTGTAACTTTATCTTCTATCGATGGGCAATAACGCGGACCTGTACTATCGATATTGCCGTTATACATAGGTGATCGATGTAGATCCTGTTGAATAATAGAGTGCGTAGTTTCATTTGTATAAGTGATATGACAGTTCACTTGCTTAGGATGAAGGTCTGAACTGCCCATACAGGAAAACACCGGTGTAGGCGTGTCACCAGGTTGAACCGTGGTTTGCGTGTAATCAATCGTGCGGCCATCTATGCGTGGAGGAGTACCAGTTTTTAAACGTCCCACTCGAAACGGCATTTCACGTAGCCGTTGCGCTAAGGTTAGAGCAGGCGGATCGCCAGCACGACCAGCCGCATAATTAATGTCGCCGACATGAATTTTCCCGCCTAAAAAAGTTCCTGTAGTTAGCACTACTGTTTTTGCATAAAGCCTAAGGCCACTTTGTGTAATCGCGCCGTGTACGATGTCGTTTTCAATTATTAAATCATCAACAGCTTGTTGAAAAATTTGCAGATTTTCTTGGTTTTCTACTCGTGTGCGAATTGCGGATTTATAAAGTATACGGTCGGCTTGCGCGCGAGTTGCACGTACTGCAGGGCCTTTACGAGAATTAAGAATACGAAATTGAATGCCGCCTTGGTCTGCAGCTATGGCCATAGCACCGCCCATGGCATCAACTTCCTTGACTAGATGACTTTTACCGATACCACCAATGGCAGGGTTACAACTCATCTGTCCAATGGTTTCTATGTTATGGGTAATTAACAATGTGCGGCAACCTATGCGCGCAGATACCAGTGCAGCTTCGGTGCCCGCATGTCCGCCACCAATAACAATAACATCGTATTGTTGACTGCTTCTACTCATTAAATTCTCTACTCGATCAATCGCGACATTGTACTAAACACTGTGCAACAGCTCGACTATTTGCCGATACAAAATTCACTAAATATTCGACCGAGCAGATCATCGGAGGTGAAATCACCGGTAATTTCTCCTAAGTATTGTTGGGCTAAACGCAAGTCTTCCGCTACAAGCTCTAAATCTTTCGTTTGACTGATACACTGAAAGGCCGCTTGTATATTTTGATAAGCCTGTTGCATTGCAATTAAATGGCGGCGGCGGGCTAAAAAAGGCGTATCACCTTGCTCACTGCCACACAGTTGGCTTGCAAGCATCTTGACTAAATCTTGAAGGCCAGAACCTGTTTTAACGGATATATATACATGGTTGGCATTCATGCTTGTTTGGATGTTTATTAAATCAATTTTGTTGTGAACACAAATAATAATTTTATTTTCATCAAGTCCATCAGGAATATTTTGTTCTCCCTCGGTTAACGAAACGTCAGTCAACCATAAAATTACGTCTGCTTGTGACAAGGCTTGTTGTGCACGTTCAATGCCTTTGATTTCGATTACGTCTTTTGTCTCACGCAGACCCGCAGTATCAATTAAACGTACCGGCATACCTTTAATTTCGATGTCTGCAATCAGTGGATCGCGTGTGGTACCAGGTATTTCAGTTACTATAGCGATATCGCTTTGCGCCAATGCGTTAAGCAAACTTGATTTACCCGCGTTAGGTTTACCCGCAATAGCGATTGTTGCGCCTGTCTGCAATCGTTCCCCTTGTTGTGCCTGCCGTAATAATTCCATTATTTCTGTTTCGAGATCTACGAGTTTTGTTTGAATTTGTTCCGTATGTTGTGCATCGATCTCTTCATCAGGAAAATCAAGATGCGCTTCAACGTTGGAACGAATTAGAATAAGTTTTGTTAAAACGTCTTGAACACGTGTTGAAAATGCACCTTGTAACGATCGGGTTGCAGTGCGTACACCTTGTTCAGTCGTGCTATAAATGAGATCAGCAATGGCTTCGGCTTGTGCTAAATCAATTTTGTTATTCATAAATGCGCGTAGACTAAACTCCCCTGGTGTAGCCAGACGTGAACCATGCTCACAAAGGGTATTAAGCAATAACTCAGACACGATGGGGTTGCCGTGGCAGTGAAACTCGACCACATCTTCGCCCGTAAATGATGCCGGTGTTTGAAAATAAATTGCTATGCCCTGATCAATGAGCTCATCATTACTATCATAAAAATTTGTATACGTTGCATGACGTGATTGCAAAAATTTGTGTGTGACTTTATTGGCAATACTTAAGACCTCGTACCCCGATAGACGCACTACCGCTAATGCGCCACGGCCCGGTGGTGTAGCCATCGCACAGATAGGTTCGCCTTGTTGTCGGTATATGTTGGGCAATATATGCGCCCTTAAGTTAATTGAGCGTGGTCCTTAGTAGGCAGCTTTTTCGATACGTTTTGTGATGACGTATTGTTGAGCGATCGACAAAATATTATTCATCAACCAATACAACACTAAACCTGCTGGGAAAAATGCCATAAAGGCAGTCATCATTATGGGCATCATGGCAAACACTTTGGCTTGCATAGGATCCGGTGGAGTTGGGTTTAGCTTAAATTGTATGTACATGCTGATGCCCATTAATAATGGAAGCACAAAAATTGGGTCTCGAATAGATAAATCATTAATCCACAACATGAACGGTGCCTGTCGTAACTCGACACTTTCTACCAATACCCAATATAGCGCTAAAAATACAGGCATTTGTACTAGGATCGGTAGACACCCGCCCAGCGGGTTTATCTTTTCTTTGCGGTACATTTCCATGACTGCTTGATTTAATTTTTGTTTATCGTCTGCATAGCGTTCGCGTAGTGCTTGAAATCTGGGTTGTATCTTGCGCATGCGCGCCATCGACTTATAACTAGCTTCAGATAATTTATAGAACAAAAGCTTAACCACTACTGTGACAAGAATAATCGCAATGCCCCAGTTACCCGTGAGTTTATGAAACCACTCAAGCAACCAGAACAACGGTTTCGACAACACCGAAAACATACCGTAGTCAACGCTAAGATCTAGTCCTTTTGCTACTTGTTCCATTTTATGTTGAAGCTTGGGACCAGCATACAAGCGTCTACTAAACTCTGCACTGCTGTTGGGAGGTATGGTCGTCGCTGGTGATAACATCCCGATTAAAAATTGTTCTTCACCTGCTATCTTAACTTTCTTACTGTAAAAACGATTTTCTTCCTCAGCATCCGGCACCCAAGCTGATACAAAATAATGTTGTAGCATAGCAACCCAACCATCTTTTACATTCATGTTGATTGGTTTTTCTTCGACATCATTAAAGGAATGTTTGTGATAGGCGCCATCGTAATAAGCTGTACCGGTATATGTTGGCAAGCGTAACCAACTACGATTTTCTGGAATTGGGCTGTGTCTTAATTGTTGATATTGTCGACCAACCCATGTTGATGTGCCTTGGTTAATTACGCGGTGTGTTACATCAAATACAAATGAATTGCGATGAAAAGTAAAAATTTTTTCTACACGAATATTTTTATCGCCAGCCCAAGTAAGTTTTACCTCCAGACTATTTTCTCCATCTCTTAGTTCATAATCAGTATCCTCTGCTGAATAGATATCATGATGTGTAGGCGCTAAAGAACTAGCAACTTGTTTATCATTGATTTTGTCATGCCGCAGTCCAGACTGTGCAATGTAGGTACGGCTGTCGCTGTGTAGCAAACGAAATGGTTGGTCTCGTTTTTCTAAAGAAACAGGATACGTCGGTAAATCAAGTTGACGAATATCGCCACCACGCGTATCGATAATGACATCCAAAACATCTGTTCTAACATGAACTTGTTGGCTTTCAGCTAATGCTTTTTTTGGCTGTGTTATTTCAGCTTCAGTTTGACTGATAGTTACAGACTCCGTAATGT
This sequence comes from Gammaproteobacteria bacterium, assembly GCA_041576975.1. GTDB lineage: Bacteria > Pseudomonadota > Gammaproteobacteria > UBA4575 > UBA4575 > JBFGJY01. The sequence continues at coordinate 50,872 of JBFGJY010000003.1, forward strand.
CCGGAAGATCCTCAGATTTTGTAATCGTGTCATTGTTTACGCTTTCGGTTTGTTCATAAGTCTGTTCTGCTATTGGCGGCGGCGCATGTTCTTTTTGCCAAGTCAACCAAATCATATACAACACGAAGGCAAGTGCTATATATAAAAAGAATCTTTGGTTATCCATGGCGTTTCCCGTCCGGTACCGGATCTACTCCACCTTCATGCCATGGATGACAACGAGCGAGGCGTTTGATTGCCAACCAACCACCATAGAATATTCCATGCTGTTGTATAGCTTCGATAGCATAAGCAGAACAAGTAGGATGAAAACGGCAGTGATTACCCAACCATGGGCTTACGATGAATTGATAAGTCTTAATTACACCAATAACAAACCTTATGTGAATCGAATTCATGATATAGCGTATAACTACCAAAGATTTTTTAGTTGTTGACTAATTTTATCGCGCTGCACATTTTTAATAGGTCGTTTTAAAATCACTACAAAATCGTTTGCAGGTAACTGTGCTTTGTTTAAACGAAAACTTTCTCTAATAATCCTTCTTATTAAATTCCGATCAACCGAACGCTTCACATTACGCTTTGCAACTACTATACCTAAACGCGGGTGACCAATCGTATTTTCTCTAGACAATATAGTAAAAACTTCGTTGCTGGATTTCGTGGCCTGATCAAAGACTCGTTGAAATTGGCGTGCTGTGTGCAGCCTTTCACGATAAGTAAACGAATTGTCGCTTACAGACAAAAATTTATGGGCATAAGCGCGCACGGCCTCGTGCACGTCGAGCATTGATTATTGCGCGACCACTTTTTGTTTTCATCCTAGCTCTAAATCCATGGGTGCGTGCGCGCTTTAGGTTACTAGGTTGATACGTGCGTTTCACAATTTATTCCAATTTTTAATTGCTTAGAGAAAAGATCTAATAAGGTGCGCAAAAATAATCGCGCTACTTACATTTGTCAACGACTATTGTCGAATAATAAACAGTAGATAACAATCCCATTACTGGATAGACTGGCTAGCCCCACATCCATATATAATCATTAGAAGCATACTGGAGTTTGACGCATGACTAGTGCCCTTTGGAATTCATGTGTACACCAACTTGAATTCGAATTAACTGAACAACAACTCAATACTTGGATCCGTCCACTACACGCAATTGAACGTGACGGCGAATTAACCTTGCTGGCACCAAATCGCTTTGTACTTGATTGGGTACAAAATCATTTTTTAAATCGTATTGACCAGCTAATTTATGCTGATCATAAATCTAAAAGTAATCATGTTGTATTGGAGATTGGCAGTAATGAACAAACTCTTGTGCGAGCTCAGGCATTAGATACTGTAAATTCAATAGGAGTTGCGGCAGCAAAACTCCAACAATTTACCCATAACCTTAATCCGAATTTCATTTTTGATAATTTTGTAGAAGGAAAATCCAATCAGCTACCTAAAGCCGCTGCCTTGCAAGTAGCAGATCACCCCGGCGAGGCCTACAACCCTTTGCTCATCTATGGTGGCGTAGGATTAGGTAAAACGCACCTATTGCATGCGATTGGCAATCAAATGCTGGCTAATGATCCCGGTGCAAAGATTGTATATTTGCATTCTGAACGTTTTGTTGCAGATATGGTTAAGGCCTTACAACATAATGCGATTAGTGAATTTAAGCGTTACTATCGCACTGTAGATGCTCTATTGATTGATGATATTCAGTTTTTTGCCGGTAAAGAACGTTCTCAAGAAGAGTTTTTCCACACCTTTAACACCTTACTTGAAGGGCAAAGACAGGTCATTCTGACCTGCGACCGTTATCCTAAAGAAGTTGAAGGCTTAGAAGAAAGATTAAAATCTCGTTTTGGTTGGGGACTAACACAAGCCATAGAGCCACCTGAGTTAGAAACACGCGTTGCGATCTTGCAACGTAAGGCCGAATTATTAAATGTTGAGCTACCAAGTGAAGTAGCTTTTTTTATTGGTAAACGCATTCGTTCAAATATTCGTGAGCTAGAAGGGGCGTTACGTAGAGTGATTGCCAATGCGCAATTTACCGGTTCAATTATCACCCTTGACTTTGCCAAGGAAGCCCTACATGACCTGCTGGCCTTACAAGATAAACTAGTTACGATCGATAATATTCAAAAGACTGTAGCTGAGTATTATAAAATTCGGGTTTCTGACTTATTATCAGCAAGACGCAGTCGCTCTATTACGCGACCACGGCAAATGGCCATGTCATTAGCAAAAGAATTGACTAATCATAGCCTGCCTGAAATTGGTGATGCCTTTGGCGGGCGCGATCATACAACCGTCTTACATGCCTGCAGAAAAATTATTAGTTTACGTGAGAGTGATACGCGCATTAACGACGACTATGTAAATCTGCTGCGTAGCTTAAGTAGTTAATAGACTGTGAATAAAAGGTGATATAGTTTGTACTATTATTTCGACTTTTGATTTCTCCCTGATAGTACAAAGTGATACACCCTAATTAGACCTGTTTTAATTTAGTTTCTCTGCATTAAGGTATTGATTAACAAGATATTATTTAAGTTATCCACAGAAAGAAGCTTGCTTAATAACAATAACTAAATATAACTAATATGCAGTTATCAATAACCCGCGAAGATTTACTTAAGCCATTACAACAAATCATTGGTGCAGTTGAGCGTCGACAAACAATGCCGGCATTAAGTAATTTATTATTACGAGGGACCGATCAAGGACTTTCGATTACAGCAACTGACTTGGAAGTTGAACTTGTGGCTATGCTTGATACTGCACTCGATGATAGCGGAGATACAACCATTCCAGCTCGAAAGTTGCTTGATATCTGCCGCTCATTGCCAGACCAAGCACAACTTGAATTAAGCTCCGGTAATGAAAAGATAAAAGTAAGTTCAGGACGTAGCCGTTTCACACTTGCAACTTTACCTGCTGAAGATTTTCCAATCATCGATGATTTAGAGTTAGATACAAATATAGTGATCTCTGAGGATGATTTTCGCAGCCTAATTGAAAAGACAGCATTCGCGATGGCTCAACAAGACGTGCGTTATTACTTAAATGGCTTGCTATTTGAAGTTGATGCAGAGCAAATAAAAACGGTAGCGACAGATGGGCACCGCCTGGCTCTATCCCAGATTAAACATAAATCAGACATAGATGGCATAAGGCAAATTATAGTTCCACGTAAGGGGGTACAAGAGCTGCAGCGCTTGTTAACACACGAAGAAACACAAGTAACTGTCTCACTAGGTAAAAACCATATACGCGTCAATCTACCCAACATTCAATTTACCTCTAAGCTCATCGATGGTCGTTTTCCAGAATACCAGCGAGTTTTACCTGCAGAAGAGGGCAATCACGCAATAATGGATAAGACTTTGTTAAAACAAGCGCTCACGCGCGCCTCGATCTTGTCCAATGAGAAATATAAAGGCATTCGACTGATCTTAGATGACAATAAGCTGGTAATACAGGCGCACAATCCAGAGCATGAAGAAGCTGAAGACGAGATTGAAATCAACTACCAAGGCGAAAAACTCGAGGTTGGGTTTAATGTGGTTTACTTGTTGGATGTATTGAATGCATTGGAATCAGATGAGGTAGAAGTCATCATTAAAGATGCCAATAGTAGTGCCTTAATCGTCTCACCGGGAAAACAAGAGAGTCGCTATGTGGTTATGCCGATGCGCCTGTAACAGCTAATTGAATCATTTTCTCTGTTGGCGCTGCATACTCTTCTTGCCGAAAATCTCAGAATAATTGAGCATCTAGAGCTTTCTCTAGCAGAGAATGCGACGATATTTTGTGGTGAAAATGGTGTTGGTAAAACTAGTATCCTAGAAGCCATCGACTTCTTAAGTCGAGGTCGTTCTTTCCGAAGTCGTCGCTTAGCACCGCTATTACGCATAGGTAGCGAGAGGCTTACGGTCAGCGGGAAAGTTATTGAAGGCGAGCACACTACCCACCTTGGAATCCAGAAATCGGCTGAGGAAACAATTTTGCATTGCAACCAGCAAAAAGTTGAGTCGATATCCAATCATGCAAGCTATCTGCCAGTGGTATGTATGCATCCTGATAGTCATCAGCTGATTCAAGGAGGCGCACAATATCGAAGAAATTATTTGGACTGGTCTGCGTTTCACGTGAAACATGAGTTTTTGCAAGAATGGCGTAGATATAGTAAATGTCTACGCCAACGCAACTATACTTTACGTCATGGAGCAAAGCAGAGTAAGGAATTAGCAGGCTGGACACAGGAGCTAAGAGTGATCGGCGAGAAGATAGATTTAGCAAGATCGGAGATTTTTGAGGAAGTTAAGCTAATTTTCCAGCAATATACGCGCAATTTGGTCCCGGAATGCAAAGTTTCCTTGAGGTACTTACGAGGCTGGCCAAGCAATCTATCGCTAGCAGAGGCATTAGAACGAGCGCGACAGCAGGAGTTACAAAATAAAACCACACACTGCGGTCCTCATCGTGCAGATATTAAAATTTCTCTAAATGAGCAAGATGCTGCTTTAGCCGCTTCGCGGGGACAACAGAAGCTAATTGTCGCGAGCCTGCTACTCGCACAAATTGACCATGCACAGCAGCATAGCAATCGAAAATGTGTTGTGTTACTAGACGATATTCGTGCTGAATTAGATCACGAGCATGCTCATGCATTGATTGGCGCTTTGCAGAAGCTCAAGTGTCAGGTGTTTATAAGCGCTATCGAACATGAGCAAGTTGACCTGCAAGGGTGGAATAAAACCAAAGTGTTCCACGTGAAACAAGGCACGTGCAAGCTCTTAGCTTAAAGTACTGTTATAATTACAAGTTATTCTTATTTCACTGGTTTTTCATGTCTTACGATTCCACCAATATTAAAGTTCTAAAAGGCCTCGAGGCCGTACGCAAACGTCCAGGGATGTATATCGGTGATACCGATGACGGAACCGGCTTACACCATATGGTGTTTGAGGTCGTGGATAACTCCATCGATGAGGCGCTGGCTGGGCATTGTTCGGAGATACAAATCGTGATTCATTCGGATGGATCAGTGACCGTATCCGATAATGGTCGTGGAATTCCAGTGGATATGCACAAGGAAGAAAATCGCTCTGCAGCCGAAGTCATTATGACGGTCCTACATGCAGGTGGAAAATTTGATGACAATTCCTATAAGGTATCTGGTGGACTTCATGGCGTGGGTGTTTCTGTGGTTAACGCCTTGTCTTCGGAGTTGCTCCTCACCGTGAATCGTGGTGGGTATTGCCATAAACAAGAATATAAACTTGGAGAACCACAATACTCGCTAAAAAAGTTATCCAAAACCGATAAAACGGGGACCACGATTCGTTTTACTCCTAGCCCTACGATATTTAGCGACACTGAGTATCACTATGATGTACTCGCAAAAAGACTACGCGAGCTATCCTTTTTAAATTCCGGGGTGTGCATTCAGCTTAAAGATGAGCGCTCTGGAAAAAGTGATATATTTCAATATGATGGCGGCATTCGAGCATTTGTTGAGCATCTTAATAAAAAGAAAACGCCGCTGCATGAAACGGTAATTTATGTTGATACCGAACGCCAAAAAACCGGTGTCGAAGTCGCACTGCAGTGGAATGATTCCTACCAGGAAAATATCTTTTGTTTTACCAATAACATTCCACAACGTGATGGTGGCAGTCACTTGGCTGGATTGCGTGGCGCACTGACACGCTCATTAAACCAACATATGGAAAAGCAGGGTATCACGAAGAAATATAAGATCACCATGACCGGCGATGATGTGCGTGAAGGCCTCACCGCGGTACTGTCTGTAAAGCTACCAGATCCAAAATTTTCTTCGCAGACAAAAGACAAGTTGGTTTCTTCTGAGGTGAAAGGAGTAGTTGAGTCTACCCTGTCAGAACATTTGCAAGATTTCTTGATGGAGAACCCTGCAGAGGCCAAGGCAATTGTAGGAAAAATTGTCGAAGCAGCACGGGCGCGAGAGGCTGCGCGCAAGGCACGAGAAATGACACGGCGCAAGGGCGCCTTAGATGTTGCGGGCCTGCCAGGCAAATTGGCGGATTGCCAAGAAAAAGATCCAGCCCTGTGTGAATTATTTTTAGTGGAGGGAGATTCAGCAGGTGGTTCTGCCAAACAAGGACGCGATCGCCATACTCAGGCAATTCTTCCGTTGAAGGGAAAGATTCTAAATGTAGAAAAGGCACGCTTTGATAAAATGCTCTCATCTGTCGAAGTTGGCACTCTCATCACGGCATTAGGTTGTGGCATTGGCAAAGAAGAATTTGCTCCCGACAAGCTCCGTTATCATCGAATTATTATCATGACAGATGCCGATGTAGATGGCTCTCATATCCGCACACTGCTGTTAACGTTTTTTTATCGTCAAATGTTAGAACTTATTGAACGTGGGCACATCTATATTGGTCAACCTCCGCTGTATAAGATCAAAAAGGGCAAACAAGAACAATATGTAAAGGATGATACAGAACTCAGGGCGCATTTATTACAACAAGCGCTAGAGGGGACCAAGTTGCATGTAAATCGTAAGGCACCCGCCATATCCGACAGCGCGCTTGAGGAGCTAAGCAAAAATCATTACATAGCGATGTCTACCATACAAAGATTAGGTCGCTTACATGAACATGAGGTGCTGTTAGAGATGCTGCGCAGCCCCGCGCCTGAGTTTGATTCTTTAGAAGATGAAGCCACGCAAAAGGCTTTAAATAAATGGTTCAATAATGTCGCGCAACAACTTAATCAACAGCAAACTGCTGGCACACAATTTACAGTTAAAGAAGACTGGGATACGAATCCGACACAACTTACAATTGTCAAGTGGGTGCATGGCTTAGCTAGGGATGATGTCTTTGACGAAGAGTTTTTCTTATCCGTTGACTTTCAACTATTACACAATTTTGCCACACAGCTTGATGGCTTGCTTGAGAAGGGGGCATTTATACAACGCGGAGAACGTAAACACGAAACCCAAGACTTTATTGAGATGATGGATTGGCTTATGCAAGAGGCCAAACGTGGGCTAACGATTCAGCGCTACAAAGGTCTGGGCGAAATGAATCCCGAACAACTTTGGGAAACCACCATGAATCCTGATTCTCGCCGCTTAATGCAAGTGAACATTGAAGATGCAATAGCTGCCGACGAGGTATTTACTACCTTGATGGGGGATCAGGTTGAGCCACGCAGAGACTTTATTGAACAAAATGCGTTGGCGGCTACCAATATCGACGTCTAACTTTAACGACTAGTCTTAATAACCACCACTTTAGTCACTATATGACTAGTAAAATCATTCACTTACAGACAAACTAGGTAAGCATAGAAAATTCATTTGCCACTGTTTTGTAGGAGCCATTCATGGAAATTGGGACCATTATTTTTCTTGCCATTGTCGTAATTCTGGCCGGTTACTTTATTGTTATTTTTAACAACCTTGTTTCATTGAAACATGCTGTAAGCAAAGCGTGGTCAAATATCGAGGTGTTGCTCAAACAAAGACACGATGAGTTACCCAAGCTAGTTGAAGTTTGCAAACAATACATGGGCTACGAGCAAGAAACGTTGCAAAAAGTTATGGAAGCAAGATCCAGAGTTTCTAATGCACAACAATCAGGCGACATGGGTGCGCTGGGTGCTGCTGAAGGCATGCTGCGCATGGGCCTAGGTAATTTATTCGCTGTTGCAGAAGATTATCCTGAGCTTAAAGCGAATGAAACCTTTCAACATCTTCAACAAAGAATATCAGGTTTAGAAAATACGATTGCAGATAGACGTGAGTTTTATAATGAAAGTGTTAATCGTAACAATGTTCGCATTGAACAATTTCCGGATTTAATCGTTGCAAGATTGCTTGCGTTTAAACCGTTTGAATTACTGCAGTTTGATCAGTCTGAAGTTAAAGACGTGGATGTGAAAGCGTTATTCACATAACGAATAAACTTGCCGCATAAATAGCTTATGCGCGTTGCATCTATAAAAGAATAAGGTTTACCTAGTTCAGCTCTTCGATGCAGGGATTTGAACACTTTAGTAATGGCGATTGGTTGTTGTTAATCGCGTTATGCATTGGTGTTGTCATTACTCTGCTTGGTTCGATTCGAATGTTACATCGTGCACGTCTTATCGAAGACATGCCCACCTCTAAAGTTCGTTCTGCTCCACAAGGCTATGTAGAATTATATGGAACTGCAAAGTGGCTCGATGGCCCGCAAATCTTTGCGCCTTTAACCGGGCTGCCCTGTGCATGGTACTCCTACTCTATTGAAGAACGTAGTCACCACGACAAACGGAGATGGCGGCGTATTGATCATGGTGTAAGTGATCATTTATTTTTACTAGAAGATGACACCGGCGCATGCGTAATCGACCCTGAAGATGCTGAAGTTACACCTAGCATTAGGGAAACTTGGTATGGGTCTAAATCAGCAAGCCCGGTAGATGCTTCCAAAGTTCATTCATCAATAAGTATCTTGAGCAAAACTCTAGCTCGAACGGGAGCGCCATATCGTTATTCAGAACAACGACTAAATGTTAACGAGCCACTTTATGCAATAGGGGAATTTAACTCTGTGGGCACGGATTATCGAAAAGAGGTCGATCACTTAGTACGAGATTTTTTATATAAACTTAAACGTGATAAGAAAAAATTGGCGCAATATGACACAAACCAGGATGGAAATGTTGATCAGGAAGAGTGGGAACAAGCAAGAAATGACGCTCAAAAATCCGCGTTAAAAGAGCAATTAAACAACCCTTTACCTAAATCAACGCATTTATTAAAAAAACCCAAAACAAGAAAACACCAGCCTTTTTTACTGTCTGCTAAAGCAGAAGCTCTTTTATCTCGCAACAATCGTATTTTTTCATTTAGTTTAGCAATTTTATTTTTTGTTTTAGTGCTTGGCATTTTTTTCAAATTGTTCGTCTGGATGTAAGCCTATAAAAAATAATTTCACGGTATTCTAGTTAAGGCATAATGCTTCGGTATGAAGAAGCGTATGTCAGCAGTAGTGGTTATCGTTATTGGGAGCCTAAGCGGGCCTTTATTTGCCGAACAGATAGCATATATAACTGACTCATTACGCTTGCGCTTGTACACAAATCCAAGCACTGCTAGTGAGATCATCCATACTTTAGAAAGTGGAGATTCTGTGGTGGTGCTTAATAGCCAGGGGGCATTTAGCCAAGTACGCACTGATGCGGATTCTACGGGTTGGGTGAAATCCGCATTTTTAGTTGAAGAACCACCGGCAAAATTACTTTATTACACGGTAAGCGAACAAAACAAACAACTCGAGCAACAAATTAAAGAACTCCAAAACAACGCAGCGAACAAAAACGATGTTGAGACAAACCAGATAATTCAACTAGAGCAGGCTTTAGTAGAGCAGCAACAGACCAACCATCTGTTACAGGAGGAGATCAGTTCATTAAAGCAAAAGAGCCAACGACAAGACTCCTTTGATAGTAATATTGATTCGAATCACTCCAATGCGACGATAAATTTGGCTAGATCTTTTTCAAAACACATTTTGATAGCTGCTAGCATAATTGCAGGGCTATTGTTATTTGGTTTTTTAGTAGGCATAAAATTCTCGTCATGGCGAATGCAAAAGCGCTTACATGGGTTTCGATTGGGCTAGCCAATATATTGCACAACACCATCTGAAATGTCAGCCAAATTGCTCCACAATAACGAATGAAGAAATTTATTAAGGCGTGGCAATACCACCATTTAATATGCGCGTAGTACCTACGCGCAAGGGTGGCGCTATACACAAGCTTGCTGGCAAATGAAGATTGCTTCATGGAATGTAAATTCATTACGCGTTCGCCTACCGCAAGTACTAGATTGGCTAAAAGACAATCCTGTGGATGTGCTTGCCCTACAAGAAACTAAACTCGTCGATGAAGACTTTCCAGTTACTGAAATTAATCAGGCAGGTTACCAAGTTAAGTATTCTGGTCAGAAAACCTATAATGGGGTAGCAGTTTTATCAAAACAGGCAAGCACGAATGCAATCAAAGACATTAAAGGTCTGGATGACCCGCAAAGGCGTATTTTAGCTGTTACTGTTGATGATGTGCGAGTGTTAAACCTCTATGTAGTAAATGGTTTAGAAGTAGGTTCCGAAAAGTATGCATATAAACTCGACTGGCTTAAAAAAGTAACTGCATATATAAAAAAAGACCTAACAAAATACCCAAATTATGTTGTGCTAGGAGATTTTAATATTGCCCCCGAAGACCGAGATGTGCATGATCCGGTATCTTGGAGGGAAAAAATTTTATGTAGCACCAAAGAACGCAAAGCCTTACAGGGTATACTTGACCTAGGCTTGGTCGACACATTTAGGTTATTTGAGCAAGAAGAAAATAGTTTTAGTTGGTGGGATTATCGCGCGGCTGCATTTCGACGAAATCTGGGGTTGCGTATTGATCTGATTCTGGCAAGTAGGCCCATGGAGGCAATCTGTAGGTACAGCACAATCGATAAAGAGCCACGACGCAACGAACGGCCGTCAGATCACGCACCAGTCATTGCAGACTTCTTGTAACCATAATGAATGATTGAGGCATTAAATGCTGTTAAATTCGTAAAAATTGTTTAAATTATAATTTCAAATTTCATGGTTTGGCGGTTCAAACATAATATGACAGCCGCCAGGTAGCAACAGATTGATGTCATCTGCTAAAGCTGAAAATACACCACGCAGTCTGAGTTTGACATTGTCGATTGAGAGCACTGATTCACATGCTATCGATAATTCAATCAGAGTTTGTTTTGGCTATAAAAATTAGCCTCAAAAATATTTACACTTGGCACAGCGATGCAGGTAAGAGAAACTCCGTTTTACACATTTCACATTTAGGGAAGGATCAATGCGCACTATCTTGATAATGAATTCAAAAGGTGGCTCGGGCAAAACTACAATTGCAACTAATCTAGCCTCTTATCTTGCAACTCAAAAGAAAAAAGTTGTTTTGATGGATTATGATCCACAAGGCAGCAGCATGTCTTGGCTCGAAGCCCGTTCCCCAGCACGACCTCCAATACAGGGTATTGCTGCCTATAAAAGGTCGGCGAGACGGCCTAGTCGTAATTCTGAATATGTGATTATCGATGCCCCAGCAGCTCTACATGGCGGAGCACTCAGCAAAATGGTGAGAAAAGCGCAGACAATTTTGATTCCCGTATTGCCTTCTCCAATCGACATGCGCGCTGCGATTGATTTCATGGCTGATATTAAAAAATCTGCACCAGTGCAACACAAAAAAGCCAAGCTTGCATTAATAGCCAATCGCTCACGCGACTATACAAACATTTATTGGGAGCTAGATGATTTCCTCAGTCACCAGCGAGTGCCGTTTTTGACTATGTTGCGAGACAGCCAGAATTATATTCGAGCTGCTGAACGAGGTTTAGGAATATTTGAGATGGCGCCTGCAGCTACCGACTTAGACCGCGAACAGTGGCAGCCTGTCGTAAAATGGGTTAAAAGTAAGCGCAGTCAGCCCTAAACTTTGCGGGCTGGCATGCAAAATTGCCTCATTTTCTAATTTTGATCGTCATACAAAGGGAGTGTATATGGTGATTAGATTTAAGCTGTTGCAGACTAATATGCGAGGCTTGAGGTTTTTATTGCTGTGCATATTTATATTGGTTAATAGCAACACATTAGCGATGACTGAAACTGATTCAATTGGCAAGGCCGATTATGTAGTTGTAAAAAAGGCCGAGCGTAAACTCTATCTCTATCGTGGCATTGATGTTATTAAAACGTATCATGTCTCGTTGGGCAAGCAACCAGACGGGCATAAGAGACGTTCGGGAGATTCGCGTACTCCTGAAGGAATATATACCTTAGATTGGCGCAATCCGAATAGTAAATTTTTTCGTTCAATACATGTTTCATATCCCAGCATCAGTGATCGTCGCGATGCACGTGAACGAGGTGATTCGCCCGGTGGCGAAATTATGATTCATGGTCAACCCACTAACTGGGTTGAGAAAACTAAACTATTATTTCATGATGATGATTGGACTGAAGGCTGTATTGCCGTACAGAATCATGAAATGTTAGAAATTTGGGATGCCGTGGATGATGGTACGCCTGTTGAAATTCTTCCTTAAAATTCTTGATAACTTAAATTCTTATTTAGCAAAAACTTTTTTTAGTAAATCAGTTGTTCGAGCTACTGGGTCTTGTCTGATCTTCGCCTCTTCTACCGCCAAGTAATGAAAGATTCCGTCCATGCCCTTTTCGACCACATAACTACTTAGGTCAGCTTTGGCATCGGGGACTAACGGAATTTTTTTGTATTGCCCAATCGCATTATCATAGCTTTTAATTGCACCGGCTTCTGCCAAACTATCATTTACGATAGGTGTAAATTCCTCGACTAAATCAGGTGTCATCTTCGATTGAAAATAGCGTGTCGCGGCATCATCGGGGCCCCCTAAAATATTGCGCGCATCATCTAAAGTCATTGCTGAGATTGCATTGAAAAACAACTCCTTGGCTTTAGGCGTGGCAATTTCTGCAGCACGATTTAAGCGCGTTTCTAAATCGTCCAACATATTGCTCATGCCTACTTTGTCCAAAGTGGATTGTACTTTCTTCAAGCTGTTGGGTAATGGAATATGAATGTTTGGATCGGCATTAAAGCCATCTGTGGTCCCGAGTTGATTTACCACTACATCAGAACCCACATGTAACGCTTCTTTAAGACCCGAGGCAATCTCAGAGTCGGTTAAATTTGAACCTGATGATGTAACACCTGAGTCTTTTAGCAGATCTTTGGCTTTATCAACCCAACCAGCTTGTAAGGAAGTTAGAATAGAAAAACTTGCAAATGTAACAAATGCAACTATTAACAATTTAAACTTCATTGTGATTCTCCTATTTTGATTTGTTATTTTATATTTTGACTTTCATTGATTCTTTTCGTTCCAAAAAATTTTCACTTTTACTCCATATGTAGATTGCAAGTAGTACAGCGGGTATACCAAGTAAGCCTGCATAAATAAAGAAGTTTATATAACCAACATCGTCTACGATTTTTCCAGAAAATCCTCCAATGAATTTAGCTGGTAACAACATCAAAGAACTAAATAAGGCATATTGTGTTGCGGTATAAGCGCGATTCGTGAGGCTGGATAAATAGGCAATAAATGTAGAGCCTGCAATTCCGGCGCTTAAATTATCTGCGGTAATCACCAGTGCGAGTAAAATAATTTCTGGGCCTTGTGTTGCTAACCAAGCAAAAACCAAATTGGTAATTACCACTAAGATTGCAGAAACAATCAGCATGCGCATGAAACCATAGCGCATGACGAGTACTCCACCTAATAGCGCCCCAAATATGGTGATGAACACACCAAAGGTTTTTGAAACAAGGCCAATTTGTGTCGCGGTATATCCCATGTCTGCATAGAAGGGATTAGCCATGACACCCATGGTGATATCACTAATTCGAAATACTCCAATGAAAACCAAAATAATTAAAGCAGCTGCAACACCATTACGCGCAAAGAAATCTGTAAATGGACAAATCACAGCACCTATAATCCAAGCAATGAGATAACGCATGCGTTCAGGGATATGCGAAGAACCTTCAAGAAATTTGACTACACGTTCCTCTTGTAACCAAGTTTGTTGATTAATGTTTCGTTCAGGCTCTGTGATGAGTAAAGTTGTAATTAATCCAACAAACATGGCAAATCCCATCGCCGTGTACGCAGTGCCCCATGAGAAACTCCCTGCAATCAGAAATGCACCACCTCCAGATAAAATTAATCCAAGGCGATAGCCCAATTGATAGGTGCCCGCCATCGCGCCTTGTTGATTAACCGGCGCTACCTCAATTCGCCAAGCATCGATACTGATATCTTGTGTCGCCGAGGAAAAGGCAACCAGTAATGCAAACAACACTAAAGCCGCCAGTTCTGTCATAGGATCACTATTGGCCATCATCCATAAGCCAATGATGATTCCAATTTGTGCCAACAACATCCAACTACGACGTTGTCCTAACCAATTAGTTAAAAATGGAATTGATAAACGATCTACTAGAGGTGCCCATACAAATTTAAATCCATAAAGGATTGCCACCCAGGATATATACCCAATCGTTGTTCGATCAATTCCTTCTTTTCTTAACCAGAATGACAAGGTGCCAAAAACCAGGAACAATGGTAAACCAGCAGAAAAACCAAGGAACAACATGGCAATTACCCTTGGTTGTTTATAGACACTCAGTGCCTGCAGCCAAGAAACTTTTTCTGTTTGCAAATTCAAATTGTTAAATTGTAATCAATTGTCAGAGGTGCATGATCCGAAAAGCGTTCTTTTTTATATATATTGGCACGTTGAATATTTTGTTTTAGTTTAGGCGTGGCGACATGGTAATCAATACGCCAACCAACATTTTTAGCCCAGGCTTGTCCGCGATTCGACCACCAAGTGTATTGCTCTTCTTCTTGATTGATCTCGCGAAATGCATCTAGATACCCTACATCATTAAATAATGTATCTAACCAGGCGCGTTCTTCTGGCAAAAAACCAGAATTCTTTTGATTACTGCGCCAGTTTTTTAAATCGGTTTTTTTGTGCGCAATATTCCAATCACCACAAATTATGTATTCCTTACGACGACGTTTTAAATTTTTCAAATGTCGCATAAAGCTATCCATAAATCGAAATTTGGCTTGTTGGCGTTCATCACTAGAGGAGCCTGAAGGTGCATACAACGAAATTACAGCAATATCATTAAATTGTAATTCCAAATAGCGACCTTCATTATCAAACTCGGTATCGCCATAACCACGAATGATTTTAATTGGTTTGTGTTTACTGTAAACAGCAACACCGCTATATCCTTTTTTTAGCGCATCAACATAGTAACAATGATAATTTGCTGGGAAATAAATCGAGTCATCCTCTAACTGGTGTATTTTTGCTTTAGTTTCTTGTATGCATACTACATCTGCTTTTTGTTTACTTAGCCAGGCAAAAAACCCCTTACGCGCTGCAGCACGTATTCCATTTACATTAAGAGTAATAATACGCATGGAAAATTGAGATTAGTTCATTGCGACTTAGTTTTTAGTACACTAGGAATACCAAGAAAATTCAAAGAAGCTAAAATTCCTTCATGAAAAATAGTTTGAAGTTTATTCAATTTGCCATTGAAAAAGGTGTGTTGCAGTTTGGAAAATTTAACCTCAAGTCGGGCCGCGTTAGTCCTTATTTCTTTAACGCAGGTTTGTTCAACGATGGCCATGCCTTGGAAGTATTAAGTAAATTTTATGCGCAGGCAATTATAGAAGCTGATATAGAATTCGATGTGCTATTTGGACCCGCCTACAAAGGCATACCTCTGGTTGCTGCTGTAGCCATAACCTTGGCTCGTGAACATAAACACAATGTCCCTTATGCCTTTAATCGCAAAGAAGCCAAAGCTTATGGCGATGGAGGGCGAATTGTAGGCGCACCATTAAATGGAAAGGTGCTGATTATTGATGATGTCATCACCGCTGGTACTGCAATTAATGAAGCCGTAAGTATTATTCGCCAAGTAGGAGGACAGCCGGTGGGCGTAGTAATTGCCTTTGATCGTCAAGAACAAGGGGAAACTGAGAGCATCTCAGCAGTAGCAGAGGTAGAGCAAAAGTTTGGAATCAAAGTTATCGCCGTCGCGAATTTGCTTGAGCTGATTCAATATGCTGAAACCAAAGAGCTGTATACTGAACATTTAGCAAGTTTGCATAGGTATTTAGAAAAGTATAAAATCAAATAACCATACAATTTAAGTGGTTTTTAAAGAACAAGCGTGTTAGCTTTTTGTCTAATAAGTCCAGACACTTGACGAGCGCACAAAGTTTGGCGATTAAACTATCATCATGGCCTCTAAGTAAGTCACATTTGGGAGTAAAATTATCCACTGTGTAATTGGTGCGAACCTCATGTTACGAAAAAAACTAATCATCCAGCACTTAATAATTATCGCGACTGCCAGTATTGGTTTCAACTCAGTCCATGCCGGCTTTTACCGTTGGGTTGATGATGATGGAACGATTCACTATAGTGATAGATTGCCTCCTAGCGTATCTCAACGTCAACAAGAAATACTCAATGAACACGGACGTACAATTGAAACCATTCCTGCACCTAAAACGATTGGAGAGCTTGAAGAAGAGGCGACTCAATTAAAAATAGAAGAAGAAATTCGCATGGTACAAGAAGAACATGAACGTAGAGACCGTATTTTGCTTGCAATGTATTTAACTGTTGATGATATAGAACAAGTGCGCGATGAGCGAATTGCGACCGTAGAAGCTGCCATTGAAATTACTAAGATTCGAAAAGAGAAATTTATAAAAAAACTTCATGATCTTGATGCGAGTGAACAACGTTTTAAAGCAAATGGTTCTAAAACACCGTCTTGGTTAATAAAAAGTCGAGAACATTACCAAGAGCAGTTATCGAATGTTAATGAAATTCTTGCTATAAAAGAAGAAGAAAAACTTTCAATTAAGAAACGTTTCTCAGGCGATATCAATCGTTATTTAGAACTTAAACGACCCGACCTAGCTGTGCAATAAAGTTCCGACGCCTTGGTCGGTGAATAGCTCCAATAGTACTGCGTGTTGCACACGGCCATCTATGATGTGAGCGGTTTTTACTCCAGAAGAAATAGCGTCCCAAGCGCAATTTATTTTTGGTAGCATGCCATCACTAATCACCCCACTTGAAATGAGCTCTTCTATTTCTTTGTACTTGAGCCCTGTAAGTAACTGACCATCTTTTTTAACCCCTGCGGTGTTGGTTAACAGAATCAATTTTTCTGCTTCAAGTACTGAAGCAATCTTTCCAGCAACTACATCAGCATTAATGTTTAAGGTCTCTCCTTCTTCGCCAATGCCTATGGGCGCGATAATCGGAATGAACTGTTCCTCCTTTAAATGATTAAGTAATGAAGGGTTAATTCCAGTGACCTCGCCTACGTGCCCTAAATCAATAATTTCTGGTGCATCGAGTTCTGGAGAATTACGCGTAATAGTTAATCTTTTTGCATAAATTAAACCACCATCTTTTCCTGTAACACCAATGGCGCGCCCACCGTGTTGATTAATAAGTTGCACAATCTCTTTATTTATCAATCCGCCTAACACCATCTCTACGACATCCATGGTTTCACTGTCAGTAACACGCATGCCTTCTACAAACTTACTTTTTTTGCCTAGCTTCTCAAGTAGTTGCCCAATTTGTGGTCCACCCCCATGTACAATAACTGGATTAATACCAACGAGTTTCAATAAAACCACGTCACGTGCAAAACTGCTTTTCAGTTCTTTATCGACCATGGCATTGCCGCCATATTTAATGACAATGGTTTTGCGAGCGAATTTTTGGATGTAGGGTAGGGCTTCGATTAAGACCTTAGCAATATTTGCAGCGTTTTTATGTTCCATTGGACGTCAAATTGGTGTTTCTGGGCTCGTGTCAAGTTGAATACTTGCTCGCCTCGGTTTTATTAAAAGGGTAATTCTAGATCGGCATCAACTTGTAGCATTTGTTCACGGAACGAGGCCTTAATTTCTTCAATTACGGCAGCATTTTCTGCCTCAAATCGAATGACTAATGCTGGAGTGGTATTCGAGGCGCGTACCAGACCCCATCCATGAGTATAGTCAGCACGTATGCCATCAATCGTTGTGATCTCTGCCCCTGGGAGCTGCACTTGCCTAGAAAACTTTTGCATGAAGGAATGTTGCGCACCATCTTGTTTAAGGTACACATTAATTTCAGGGGTGCATACCGCATTCGGCAATGCAGCAAACAATTCACTGCTCGACGAATTCTGTTTAGCAATAATTTCTAATAATCGTGCCGCACTATAAAGTGCATCATCAAAACCATACCATCGTTCTTTAAAAAATATATGTCCACTCATTTCGCCAGCAAGCAAGGCACCAGTTTCTGCCATTTTATTCTTAATAAATGAATGTCCAGTTTTCCACATGATAGGCTCACCGCCTGCTTGTTCGATAACAGTACGAAGATTTCTTGAAGACTTCACATCAAAAATTATTTTCGCACCTGGATTCCTTGATAACACATCGCGTGAGTAAAGCATCATTTGACGGTCAGCCCACAGCACAGCACCTTCATCATCTATAACACCTACACGGTCACCGTCTCCATCAAAGGCTAGCCCTAAATCCAAATGATCTTGTTTTACACATTGAATTAACGCCTCAAGGTTTTTAAGTTCACTAGGATTTGGATGATGGTTAGGAAAATTTCCATCGACCTCACAGTACAAAGCCGTGACTTCACAGCCTAGGCTATTGAATAATTTTAGTGCTGTCGGTCCGGCGACGCCGTTGCCACAATCTACTCCGATGCGCAGTGGTCGAGGCAGCTTTACATCTTCGCAGATACGCGCAATATAGTTATCCAATAAATTTTCTTGTCGATAACTTCCTGTGGCATTTTTCAATTGACCTTCGATAAGATATTGGTAAATGGCTTGAATAGCATCGCCATATAATGTTTTTCCATCCATGACCATTTTGAGGCCATTGTACTCAGGTGGATTATGACTACCAGTAACCATGACACCTGCACCTGTATCAAGTTTGTGTGTGGCATAATACAATACAGGTGTTGGCACTTCGCCAATATCAACGACGTCACCTCCACTGGCTTGCAAACCTTGACTTAAACAATCAGCTAACAAAGAACTAGATAGGCGTCCATCTCTGCCAACTACTACGGTTTGGCTTTGTGGATATAAGCTACCTAAAGCCTGTCCAATTAGCTTAACAGTCTCGGGCGTGAGAGCAGTTTCAACCACACCACGAATATCATAGGCACGAAAAATATTTTGCTCAATTTCCATATTGATTAAGTGTAAAGCTTTAAACCGTTCCAGTATGGCCAAAACCACCTGTGCCACGGCCGCTTGCGGTAAATTCTTCTACAATCTCAAATTCGGTTTGCACGATCGGTACGATAACCAGTTGCGCAATACGATCGCCAACATTTACATCAAATATATTAGTGCCACGATTCCAAAGCGATACCATTAAAGGTCCTTGATAATCTGAGTCGATTAAACCAACTAAATTGCCTAACACAATTCCATGTTTATGGCCTAGACCAGAACGAGGCAGTATGGTTGCCGCGAGACCAGGATCTTGAATATATATGGAGATGCCAGTCGGAATTAACACTGTTTCCCCTGGCGCTATTTGTATAGACGCTTCCATGCAGGCACGCAAGTCCATGCCCGCTGAGCCTGGTGTAGCATAAGTGGGGAGAGGGATATCTTTGCCGATTCGACTATCGAGGATTTTTACTTCTGTCTTTGGCGTTTTTAAGGATTGTGACATTGCTTCGTTTATGAGTATTGGTATAACGTTCCGCGATCAAGCTAATGAGTTTGCGCGCGATTTTAGTTTTTTTATCACGCTCAAGTGAGCAATGTCCACCTGCCCAATACACTTCTAGCGCGTTTTCTTCACTATTAAAACCAAGTTGCGGGTCCGCAACGTTATTGCCAGCGATCATGTCTAGACGCTTATGATCCAATTTTTGTAGAGCATATTTTTCAAGCTCTCGCGTTTCGGCAGCAAATCCAATTACAAAAGGTTTGTTTTTAAGCCTTGTGATTTCTGACACTATATCTGGATTACGCGCTAAAGATAGAGATAAATCTGCATGTAATTTTTTTATTTTCTCTGGTTGTTTGGTAACAGGACGATAATCCGCTACCGCTGCACAACTGATAAAAATTTGTTGGATGTCGATCTCTTGTTTAACCGCGGTTAACATCTCTTGTGCAGTTGACACATTAATGCACTTAATTCCTTCTGGTGTTTCCAGTACAACAGGCCCAGAAATTAACTGCACATTGGCACCTGCATCTCGAGCGGCTTCGGCAATCGCAAAACCCATACGTCCAGAACTATGATTGCTTATATAGCGCACCGGATCGATGGGTTCATGCGTTGGGCCAGCAGTGACTAAAACGTTAAGACCTGTGAGTTCACCGGTCTTAAACAGATTAGTAAGCGATAGCAATAACTGGTGAGACTCAAACATTCGCCCTTCACCTACTTCTCCACAGGCTTGTTTGCCGGCAGCTGGTCCAAATATCAGCAAACCACGTTTTTTTAATAACTCACAGTTATCTTGTGTGGCGGCATTGGACCACATGGCTTGATTCATGGCAGGGGCCAAAGCAATCGGCGCCTTCGTTGCCAGACAAATAGTGCTAAGCAAATCATCGGCGTCACCATGAGTAAGTTTGGCAATCGTATTGGCACTTGCCGGTGCGATTAAAACTGCATCAGCCCAACGAGCGAGAGCGATATGGTCCATGCCATTCCTGGCTTCAGCAGAGTCAAACTCATCACTTGCTACCGGTTGGCCTGATAAGGCCTGAAACGTCAGCGGGGTGATGAACTCTGTAGCGGCACGTGTCATTACCACACGCACCCTAGAACCGGCTTGCATTAACTCACGTACGAGCTCAGCGCTCTTATAGGCCGCTATACCGCCGGTTACACCCAACAGAATGTTTTTATTGGCTAGTGACATAGTTTTAAGTCTATCAAATTAAGGTCTGATAGTGGTTTAATTTCAATCACGGTTTACCAACAATATTTAGCCATTGGTCTTTCATGCTTGGCATTACTGCAGCAATCAAAGAAATTGGGGAATTACATGGCAATATCTGACTGGCCAGTCTTGGAGCGGCCTCGCGAAAGATTATTGGAATACGGAGCAGAGGTCTTGTCTGATGCAGAGTTATTAGCAATATTTTTACACACGGGGGTAAAAGGAAAATCAGCTGTCGATTTAGCACGCGAACTGTTGCATGAGTTTGGTGGGTTACGACAACTAATGCGTGCTGATTTAACCACATTTTGCCAGGCCAAGGGGTTAGGTGAGGCCAAATATGTTCAATTACAAGCGTGTCTTGAAATGACACGCAGATTTTTACGCGAGTCTCTAGAGCGTGAAGGACCACTTACCAATCCTGGTGATGCTAAGCAATTTTTATTAATGCGCATGCGTGATTACACCAAAGAGATTTTTGCCTGTTTGTTTTTGGATACCAAGAATCGCGTTATTCAATTTGAAGAATTGTTTGTAGGTACTTTGCATACTGCAGAAGTATATCCACGTGAAGTGGTTAAACAGGCATTGAAACATAATGCACGTGCAATCATTCTTGCACATAATCATCCCTCAGGAGATGCTCAACCAAGTCAAACCGATATTGAGCTTACACATACTTTGCGCGATGCTTTGGCGCTAATGGATATTAAAGTTTTAGATCATTTAGTTGTAGGGGATACTGTGCAGTCCCTTGCAGAGTTAGGCTATCTTTAATCTAAAAACTTTTTTTCAAAATAATAAATAATGCGCTTGCCGGGTTTTTTCTACAAAACTTATATTTAATACTTCTTGCATAGTAAGTCAGAATTTGTCCCTGCAAAACCCGCATACAGTACTTCCTGTACGTAAAACTAAGGCGCAGATATTCAGAAGTATAGATTTTTACAATATTAAATCTACAACGCCGTATCAGTGTGCTAGATACTTTTTGAGAAATAAATAACCAGACAATTCATCATTGTCTGGTTATCAAAATAGCTTAAACGTGTTTATTTACTTTTTAAGACTGTCGCGAATCTCGCGCAACAACACGACATCTTCCGGTGGTGCTGCAGGCGCCTTTTCTTGTTTTTTCTTCATATTATTTATCGCTTTGATAATTAAAAATATAACAAAAGCGATAATTAAAAAGTTTATGATGGCTTGTATGAAGGCACCATAACCAAACACTGCAGCTCCTGCTTCTTTAGCTGCAGCAAGTGAGGAAAAGTCGCCCTCGCCTAAATTAATAAATAGATTCGAAAAATCGATTCCACCTGTAAACAGACTGATAATTGGCATCAAAATGTCATTGACTAGTGAGCCTACAACCGCTGATACAGCGGCACCGATAATGATACCGGTGGCCATATCCATCATATTTCCCTTGAGGGCAAATTCCTTAAATTCAGTGATCATGCCCATAGTTATCCTCCTACGATTATTGTCGTTATTAATGTCGCGAGGCACTGTAATAAGACAATGCGGCAATTGCAAGTAAAGACAAGTACTAACTATTTTGTTGAAAATTCATGTAATTTGATTTTGTAACTTCTACAAGTGCCTCAACCAATTGGTCAACATGATCTTCAGTGTGAGTAGCTGAGAAAGTGATGCGTAGACGCGCTTTATTGTGTGGAACTGTAGGCGGGCGAATTGCCAAAACCATTATTCCTTTGTTAAGTAACTCTTCACTTACTTGTATTGCAGTAGCGGCTGAGCCGAGAATGATTGGTTGTATGGGTGTGACGGAAGATGAAATTGGCAGGCCCATTTGATTTGCATAGTCTCGAAATCGTTTTACCAAGGCTTGTAATTTTTCTCTTCGCCAAGATTCCTCATGTACCAATTGCAAACTCATACGCGTAGCTTCTGCAATAGATGGGGGTACTGCCGTGGTATAAATATAAGTCCGTGCACGTTGTATACACCACTCAATAATTTCTTGTTTCGCTGCAACAAAGGCTCCAAATGTGCCAAAGGCCTTACCCAAAGTGCCAACTAAAATAGTCTCAGTAGTTAACTGATCTTCTGTGCATCCTTTGCCATGTTTCCCTAGTACACCAATACCATGTGCATCATCAATGATTAATCTAGCCGCATGCTTCTTGGCAAGGGTTTGTAATTGATCAACTTGTGAGATTGTTCCATCCATACTAAATACACCATCCGATAGAATTAATTTTTCTTTATTTTTATTTGTGTTTAATTTTTTATGTAGTTCCTCAGTATTTAAATGCCTGTAGCGCTTAAGTTGCGAGTGCGTGATGAGACCTGCATCTATCAGCGAAGCATGGTTTAAGCGATCTTCATAAATAGTAGTATCGCGATTCGCTAACGAGCTAACGACCCCAAGATTGGCCATATAGCCGGTTGAGAAAAGTAAAGTTTTTTCACAGCCAATAAATTTGGCTAATTCTTCTTCTAAAGCATGGTGACATTGATGATGTCCCGTGATCAGATGTGATGCACCAGTACCGACACCATATTTATTTGCAGCTTTAACAAAACTCTCAATGATTTTTGGGTGATTGGCAAGCCCAAGATAGTCATTGCTACAAAATGACAAAACTTTTTGTCCATTGATAGTAGGTTCTATTTGTTGGGCAGCAGAACTGATATTGCGAGTGCGATAAAGATGTTTTTGCCGTAGCTTATCTAGCGCAGCTGCTAGATTATTCATGATGATTTATAAGTGAAATCTTAAAGTAAGGTTGCAGTTTGGTTTGATTCGAATTGATATGCTTCAATACCTAGTCGGCTGAATAATACTTTATCTTTATGCGTTGGGGGATTTTTTGCGGTTAATAGTGTATCTCCATAGAAGATTGAATTTGCGCCTGCGAAAAAACACAGCGCTTGTGTCTGATCATTCATCGCATCGCGACCAGCTGATAGACGTACAAAAGCCATTGGCATCAAGACGCGAGCAACCGCTATCGTGCGAATAAATTCAAAAGGATCCAATTCCTCCACTCCATGCAGCGGTGTGCCTTTAATTTGCACCAGCATATTGATGGGTACAGATTCTGGATGCTGTGGTAAACATGCGAGTTGTTGCAACAAGCCAGCACGATCCTTGCGTGATTCACCCATGCCTAATATTCCACCACAACAAACTTTGATGTCTGCGGCACGTACATGCTCTAAAGTATCCAGTCGATTTTGGTAAGTGCGGGTCGTTATCACACTGCCATAAAATTCTGGAGAGGTGTCAAGATTATGATTGTAATAGTCGAGACCGGCGATTTTTAATCGTTGTGCCTGTGTTTGTGTAAGCATGCCTAACGTTACACAAGTTTCAAGCCCAATTCTTTTAACCGTCTTGATCATTTCTATTACATGACTTAAATGCTTGTCCGAAGGATTACGCCATGCTGCGCCCATACAAAATCTGGATGCACCACTTTCTTTTGCGGCTAACGCATGTTGTTCAACTTCTTCAAGCGACAATAAGCGTTCGGGCTCAATATCAGTATCATAGTGCCCACTTTGTGGACAGTAGGCGCAGTCTTCTGAGCACGAACCGGTTTTAATAGAAAGCAGCGTGCTAACCTGCACTTTATTTGGGCTGTGATGTGAGCGAAAGATAGAGTGGGCATGAAAAAGAAGATCATTAAATGGCAATTCATACAGCTTCAGAACCTCGTGTTTTTGCCAGTCATGCCGAATAGGACCAATTTTCATAGTATTAAAATAAAGAATTATTCAAGTGAGCCACATCTATGTCTGTACAAGTCTAGCCTTTTGCAGTCGACTGTCAACTTAAGCAGCAATTTCTAAATGCGAAACACCAATAAGATTATTGAAAATGTAAGCACTTTTTTATATCCAAATGTATGTTTACACTGCAATGATAAAGGTCAAGATGGGCTCGATCTCTGTCGTCGCTGCTATCAAAATTTGCCATGGATGACTCATGCGTGCGCACGTTGCGCCATGCCACTGCCTACAAATAGCCCATCATATTGTGGTTTCTGCATTAATCGCAATTTATATTTTGACCAAACCTTTGCGCCATTTTTATTTGACCAGTTTGTGCGAGAAGCAGTTTATCAATTTAAGTTTAACCACAGGTTAAACTATGGAAAATTATTAGCACAACTATTGGCACGTTATATACAAAATCAAAATTTAGCAAAACCAGATGTATTAATTCCTGTACCCTTACACCGCAAGCGCTTACGTGAACGCGGTTTCAATCAAGCATTAGAAATTGTACGTATTCTAAATAAACAGATTAACAGCACTATCAGTGTAAAAGATATTCGTCGTGTACGAGAAACTCATGCACAGATGAAATTGCCTGCAAAACATCGCCATGCGAATGTGAAAGATGCATTCAAGTTACGAACATCAAATTCATCTTTTGCAGGACAACATGTTACCGTTGTTGATGACGTGATGACGACAGGCAACACTGTGAATGAGGTCGCGAAGTGTATTAAAAATGCGGGCGCCGAAAGAATCGATGTCTGGTGTATTGCACGTGTGGCTTAATTACCACTGTTAATCAAATAATGTGCAAGTATTCCTATAAAAATCATGAGACCAAAATATTGATTATTTAAAAAGGCATAGAAGCAGCGATTGGCAAATCGGTGTCTAATGAGTATTTGCTGATATATAAAAAAACCAATACCCAAACATACTGCCGCATAGTAAACCCAGCTCATTTGTGTGTTTACACCGATTAAAATTAGACAGGCAATTACTAACACCTGCATTATCCCGATTGCAAATTTATCTAGAGGTCCAAATAAGATAGCCGTTGACTTAACCCCAATCTTTAAATCATCTTCACGATCCGCCATGGCATACATGGTGTCATAAGCTGTCGTCCAGAGCACGGCGCAAGTAAAAATCAACCAAGCTATAGGAGGAGGATAATCATTATTTACTGCAGTGAATGCCATAGGAACAGACCATGCAAATGCAACACCCAAATGTACTTGTGGTAAAAAATGTAAACGCTTCATAAAGGGATAGCTTGCTGCGAGTAAGGCACCACCCATAGCGAAATACAAAGTTAGCCGATTTAAAAACAATAGTACTAACAAAAAAGCAATAATCAACAACACTGCAAAAACACCTAACGCTTCGTTCGGTTGAATGGCGCCACTCGCGACAGGACGTAGTCGAGTACGTGCAACAAATGGATCAATCTTGTGATCTGCATAATCGTTGATTGCGCAACCTGCAGCGCGCATTAAAATCACCCCAACAACAAAAACCACCAATAGCCTAATGCTGGGCACGCCATTTGCGGCAATAAATAAGGCCCATAAGGCTGGCCATAGCAAGAGAAAGAACCCTACGGGCTTGTCTAGACGAATCAACTTGGCATATAAGGCTAGTCGACTTACATCAACTTGTGAGGATTTAGGAACGCGAATCATGCGGTAGTTTGTGGACGAAAATAGTGATACGCCATAACCGTATCAGGACGTATGCCTCGCCACAAATAAAATGATTCGGCCGCTTGTTCAAGCAACATACCAAATCCATCAACAACATTTGTAGCTCCACAATTCTTTGCCCACTGCATAAATGGTGTAGTAGCATCATTGTATAAAAGATCATAACAGCAAGTTTGTAATCCAATAATTTCTGCCGGCAACTCAAGCTCATCGCTTTGTAGGGCTGCAGAAGTAGCATGTAGGATTAGGTCATAATGTTTAGCTGGGATTTGATTCAGACTACAGCTTTGCACTTTGCCAACAGTTTGAAAATGTTTGGCAATTGCTTCTGCTTTACTAAGCGTGCGATTAGCGATCATTAGTTCCGCAGGATTCTCATTGAGTAAGGGTTCAACAATTCCTTGTGTTGCGCCACCGGCTCCAATGATTAATATTTTTTTATTTAACAGTTGCAGGCGTAAGGTTTTTTTTAAATCACGTAGTAAACCTATGCCATCCGTATTTGCACCAAGGTAGCCCCCCGTATTTTGGAGAACGATCGTGTTTACTGCACCAGCTTTTTTTGCATAGTCCGTTAATTGATTTACAAATTGATAGGCGTCCATTTTAAAGGGTAGAGTTACATTTAAACCTTTACCGCCGGAATTAAAAAACTCTGAAGCAGCTTGTCTAAAATCATTCTTTTCAGCTAATATTTTTTCATAACTAATATTTTCACCGGTTTGATCGGCAAATAACTGATGAATTTCTGGAGATTTGCTGTGCGCAATAGGGTTGCCTATTACTGCATAACGGTCTGGCTTATTCTTCTCAATTTGCTGTTGCATCGATTTATGCGTAAAAAATTATTTGTTAACTAAATTTTATAGGAAATGAAGCACCTCAAAGATAAAAAAATATTGAAACTTTGATTACAGATTAATCATGTTTTGAATAACAGAACTTATTCTGTTAGCCATGTTGCGATGTCTTTAGCAAAATAAGTAAGTATGGCATCTGCGCCTGCTCGTTTGATACATAGCAAGGATTCCATTACACATTCTTTTTCATTCAACCAGCCATTTTGTGATGCAGCTTTTAGCATGCTGTATTCACCACTTACTTGATATACAAAGGTTGGCATTTGAAATTCATCTTTAACCCGGCGCACGATATCTAAATAGGGCATTCCAGGTTTTACCATTACCATATCTGCGCCTTCGCTTATATCTAATGCAACTTCATGTAGTGCTTCATTTGAGTTGGCAGGGTCCATTTGATAGGTGTATTTGTTGCCTGCCCCTAAGTTCGCAGCAGAGCCAACGGCATCTCGAAAAGGCCCATAAAAGCTGGAGGCGTATTTTGCTGAGTACGCCAGTATCCTTGTATTGCGAAAATCATTGGCCTCTAACGTATGACGTATCTCACCGACACGCCCATCCATCATGTCAGAAGGTGCAACGATATCTGCACCCGCTTCAGCATGTGACAAGGCCTGTTTGATCAGCACCTCCACGGTCTCATCATTCATGACGTAGCCTTGCGCATTCAACAAGCCATCTTGACCATGCGAGGTAAAGGGGTCCAGTGCGACATCACTGATGATTCCGAGATCAGGCAGCGTATCTTTCAATGCGCGAATTGCACGTTGCGCCAAGCCGTCAGAATTAAAAGCTTCTTCGGCTTGTTCAGTTTTTTTATCAAGCGGAATCACCGGAAAGATCGCTATAGACGGAATACCTAATGTATGAATCTGTTCGGCCTCTTTTACTAATTCATCGATGCTGAGACGCGCAACGCCTGGCATCGATGACACGGCTTCGCGCTGTGCTTGCCCTTCCATTACAAATATTGGATAAATCAGGTCACTCACATGAATGCGATGTTCACGTTGCAGTTCGCGCGAGAAAGTATCCGCACGCATTCGGCGCATTCTTGTGTTGGGGTAATAACTACTCATCAAATAATTTATCCATATTGGATTGTTGCAGCTGGTGATATTATCAAAGCTAGTGAATGAATTCTGTGTTGAAGACTTAGCTGGCCCATAAATCGAGCTCAATGGCAAAAATAATTACAAGCTAAATCATAGTGTTGCTGATGTTTCGACGATAATACTAATGCCGTATTTAGAGTGATCGTATTAGAAAGCCGAATTAGGGACGATGGATAATTTTTACAAATAATAAACTATTTAAATATTGTTCATGGAATTGAATAAACCTTAATGTCTGCTTTTAGCCAACAGCGGTCATTCAAGAACTCGCATTATCTAATCACATGAATGTCATGGTGGCAACGCCAGCAATACTCTGGGTCTGGCCGCTCTAATAATAATACAACTAAATAGTTCTAAAACTGTACTGACGAATCTGTTTTGGGTAATGCCTCGCTAGGACTAACATCGCTATCTACCCATTTGTTCATTAATTTTGCCGCAACAATATCTCCAGCCACATTAATCGATGTGCGACACATATCCAAAATACGATCAACGCCTAAAATAAGCGCAATGCCTTCGGTCGGTATTCCAACCGTATCAAGTATTGTGGCAAGTATTACGATTCCAACACCTGGTGTTGCAGGAGAGCCAATGGATGCGCCCACCGACATTGTGACAATTAAGAGTATGCCGCTTAAAGAAATATCTACACCGTAAACCTGCGCTAGAAATATTGTTGCAACGGCTTGATAAAGTGCTGTTCCATTCATATTAACGGTCGCACCTAGCGGGATAACAAATTGAGAAATAGATTGCCTAATACCTAACTTTTCTTCGGCTGTTTTAATCGATAATGGCATGACGGCCGCTGAACTTGATGTTGAAAACGCTAGTAGTAATAGTTCACGTGTAGCCTTAAGAAATTGAATCGGAGCTTGTCGTGTGAATATAAAAACTATAATTAAGTAAAATAAGAGCAACAAAAGTAGCGCAAATATAACTGTCACAACATAATGCGACATTCCAATAAGTGCGTTTATTCCTACCTGGCTCGTAAGTCGCGCCATCAATCCAAATACAGCGACGGGTGCTAGCCACATCGCCCACCGTACTATAGTCATACATACTTGTTGTAGAGAGCCTAGTAACTCCAACAATGGTTTAGATTGTGTCGGTGAAATTGCCACAAGTGCAATGCCAAATATCAACGCAAAAATTACAATCTGAAGCATTTGACCTTCAACCATTGAACCTAATGGATTTCCTGGCAATAATTCGATGAGAACCTGAGGTAATTCATCCACACTTGGTGGAGAAGCTGTTTCTATTGATTCGATCTTTTGTTCTGGCATTGAGCCGGCAGCTTTTAAATCTATTGCAAGCGTTTTTCCTGTCAACGATATGAGTGCTACACCAATACCGATTAGTGCAGCAATAGCAGTGGTTATTACAAAATAAATACTGACTATAATTCCTAGTCTTTTTAGTTGATTAACATTTTCACTTGAAGCTAAACCTAGAATGATGGATGCAAATACTAGTGGAATCACTATCATTTGAATGGTTGCTAAAAATAACTGCCCAGGTAAGGCCAACCAATTGCCGATGAGAATACTTAGATCTGGATGCACAATACCAACCGTAGGCCCGACAATGATACCTACTGTTAGTCCCAATACCATGCCAATTAAGACTTTAAGCCATAACTGTTTTTCAACTAGCGAAAATAACTGAGTGCTTAATCGCTTGAGAGGTTTTGGATGTATTTGTTCTACATTTTTTAAGCGATCTATAATCATATTGAAGATGATTTGATAATGTACTTAAGCCGTTAGTCACATACTACTTTTTGGGCATCTACTAATTTATTATCAATACAAATTCAGAATAATGCGTTTAAAGAAACAGATGTTGACTTATATCAATCGAGAAAAATAAACTATTTTACGGCTTAATGATTTTATTTAGATGTGAAAATTTAATTTTAAAAATATCGGTAACACACAATATGAAGTAGCGATTAGTGTGTCATATCACTGACAACGAGTATACGATTATGTATATCCTTTAAAACTACGTTCGATCTTGAAATGTTTCTAAGCTTTTAACTACTTTTTGTAGATTTCTAAAATAAGCAAGATTAAATAATGGGTCTTCTTTATATACAAGTGGTACATGTGACTTAGCTATAACAAGACTATCCTCAAAAGCCTCTATAGCTTAGGGACCCTTTACTACGAACTACCAAGTTACTCAGTTGGCTTTGTTACTAAAAAGAAAGCGGAAGAATATTTATTAAAGGCATTAGAAATTAATTCTAAAGGTATTGATCCTAACTATTTCAATAGTGAATTTCTTATTAACAGAAAACGTTATGGCGAAGCGCAGATATATATTTTTCTGAGAACAATACACACGTCTCATCAATGTTTATGTTTGCTCTGGTCGATTCGGGTCAAGACAAATACCAGAGTCTCTAGGTTCGACTCCGTAATCTCAAAACCAGCGGTTAGTAGCTCATGAAGAGCCTGAGCACAAGGAGTATTTTCACTCACCATTGGAATTGGATTTTGTGTCGCATTGATGTTTGAGGCTAGTACATAAATTTTGTGAGGCTTTCTGTCTACATCAATCGCACAATGCAAGATAACTACATTGTGTTCCTCACCCTCAACGTGAGCCCCCATACTCACCACTGGATATAAAGACGCCGCAACGGCCAAGACCATACTCATTAGAATTGTTTTCATTGTTCACAGCCTCATTTCCAAAGTTAAGAATTCCTTAGATAAAAAAAGATTAACTGAGAAACCGGAAGGCC